>CAMBPV010000140.1 GCA_945869695.1 Prosthecobacter debontii | reverse complement strand
TAGTCGAAATTGGCCGTCGGTTTGGTGCCACCCTTCAGGCAGCAGTCAATGTAGTCGAACCAGTGATTCCGAGGCTCGAGCTTTGGATACTTGAACCCGGTGAACTTCTCCCGCGGATAGAGCATCGGCGTGCTGCCGTGAGGCGAGTGCAGCACACCCTCGGTGCCGACGTAAATGGTGCCCTGGGTGATCTGGGGCGGCTTCACACCGGCGGCGGGCACGAGTTTTGCGATGATGTCTGCCGGGGGTATGTTATCTCCATCATACCAAGTGACCTTCACCGTGTCGCCCTCGCTGAATTTCGTTCCTTTGAAGGTGTACTCCACCAGGCCATCGATCGCCCAGTTGGTTTCGTTCGGTGGCACAAGACCGGTGGATTTCACCGAAATAGGTGCGGCCAAATCGAGGGCGCGGAACCAGCCGCTAAACATGTGACACCCCATGTCACCAAGTGTCCCGGTGCCGAAATCACGGCGCCTCCGCCAGTTACCCGGATGATAATAACCGGCGATGAAAGGCCGATCCTCAGCTGGGCCCAGCCATTTTTGCCAGTCGAACCCCTGCGGCACAGGGTCTGATTTTTGAGGCACGGGCTCCATATCTCCCCATTTCTTGTTCGAGAAGGTGTGCACTTCCTTCACCTTCCCGATTGCGCCCATTTGAATGAGCTCGACTGCGTGGCGCTCGGTGAACTCTGAGGAAATCTGGATGCCCATCTGCGTCATGACGCCTTTTTCCCGGGCCTTCAGCATCAACTGACGGCATTCATAAAGATTCTGCGCCAGTGGCTTCTGGCCATACATGTGCTTCCCCGCATTCAGAGCTGCCAGACCGATGGGGCCATGCATGTGGTCAGGGGTGGAGACATTGACGCTGTCGATGTTCCCGGATTCTTTTTCCAAAAGTTCCCGCCAGTCCTGGTAGCATTTCACGCCGGGGAACTTTTGTTTCACGCGGTCAAAATTCCGAGTGTCCACATCACACACAGCAGCCAGCTCCCACATGGGGTGATTCGCCATCGCACTGAAGTCAGACCAGGACATGCCAGAGGCACCGAAGGCGGCGTGGCGGAGTTTTCCGTTCGGAGAAGCAGCGCGGAGCCCGGTGGTGACAAAGGGCGCGGCAAGAACCGAACTGGCGGCACCTTGGAGAAAACGACGGCGAGAGGAGGGAAATGAACTCATGAAGCGGAGTAAACGCATTCGATCACCCCGCCCTAGCATGGGATGCAGGTTTCCGCCCCAAAACCCACAAGATCAGCGCAAAGTGAACGAAAAAGAAGCCCTCAAAAAAAATCGAAAGTGGACTTGGCACGCTTTTGGCTCTGTGTTCATATGCGAATCTGGCCAGCCGTGTCTAACTGAATAGGAAAGACACACTGGTCGTTGCAAAATGCGAAATCACATTACTATTGCCCAAAGCCATGAAAAAAATCGAAGCGATCATCAAACCCTTCAAATTGGAGGACGTTAAGGAGGCACTCTCTGAGGTGGGGGTGGAAGGCATGACTGTTGTTGAGGTCAAAGGATTTGGCCGTCAAAAAGGTCATACCGAAATCTACCGCGGTAGCGAATACACAGTGGACTTCCTTCCCAAGGTGAAGCTCGAAGTGGTGGTCGAGGACGACCGTTGCGACACCGTCGTCGAAGCCATCGTCAAGTCCGCCAACACCGGCAAGATCGGTGACGGCAAAGTTTTCGTCAGTGAAGTCATCGAGTCCATTCGCATCCGCACAGGTGAGAAGGGCAATGATGCGATCTCGGGGGGCTAGTCTCACCCGGGCATCACGCTCGAACCTTTATAAACCGGAGTGTCGCCTGAACGGTGGCGCTCCGGTTTTTCTTTGGCTCCAAGAGCGAGGACTTGCCCTGAGTCGCGTTCTTGTCAGTTGCCAACCCACAGTCACCGCCCCACCTTCGACACGCATGAAAACTCTACGGATCTCCCTCCTCGCTCTCGCCTCCCTTAGCTTTGCCGCACGCGCGGATGAAGTGGAAGACAAGATCAACGCGGCGCTGAACTTCTATAAAGAAGGTAAACTCGCAGAGGCAGGCACCGGTCTCCAAGAGGCGCTCAATGCCGTGAACGAAAAGAGAGGCGGGAGCCTCGCGGTTGTTCTACCTGACGCGATCGGAGATTGGAAAGCTGGCAAGATGGAATCCGCATCTCTGGCGGCTCTTGGTGGAGGAAACAGCGTGGAGCGCCAATATAAGAAGGGTGAAAAAAAGGCCACTGTGTCCATCGCTGCCAACTCACCGCTTTTGAGCCAAGTGGCTGGGTTCCTTTCCAATCCCGCACTCGGCGGCCTGCTGGGCCTTAAAACCAAATCCATCGGCGACCTCACAGCTGTGATTCATGCGAAAGAAGGCCTACTTCAGATGGTCGTGAACAACAGCTACCTCGTGCAGATCCAAGGCAAAAAACTGTCTGAAGAGGAACTCACCACCCTAGCCTCCGGCGTGAAGGTGGACCTTTTGAAGACGATTAAATAGCGAGCAGCAGGGTCCACTCCTCGCTGATTTCTGACGCGATGCGCTTCGCTTTACTCAACTGGTAATCCCAAAGGTGGAGACCGATCCCGTCGTCATCATTGGCGCGGAAAAAGAGGAACTCGTTACCTCCCACTGCGGTGGCGGCTGTGATGGTGATTTCAAAATGTTGAGTTGGGATAACCTCCGGCTTGCTCAGCAATTGACTTTGAAGACGATAACTGGCTGCGGGGTCACTCATCACGGCGTCTTTGCCATCGAGCACCGAGGTGGCCGGCATGGGCACCCTGACCAACTCACTGAGGTGATGCCCCTGAGTCGCACATAAAGCGCCCCTACAGCGACCATGATTTGATCCACATACATGCTCCCTCCGTTGGCGGTGTCTGTATTGAAAAATCCCAAAGGCGCGATGCGCGCTCCGATGAGCCCCAATCTCACCACTTCTCCGTCTCAGATGTCCTCAAATCCGCCTTCCCATAGGGCCCCATCACCCCCGAAGAAAAATCGGCCGTTCGGTGCAAAGGCTGCAGCGTGAACTCGGTTCACCCGCCGAATAAACATAGGCACGAAGGCTTTGGTTCCAGGCTTGCGTGAATAACGGATCCGGTTGTTTTCGATTTCGGCATCTTCGCCACTCAAAAATAGCCAGTCCGCAAAAGCCGCAGCGGTCGCGGGAGCCGCAGCCAGTCCTTTGATCAGGAGGTCACCTTTCACCAACGCAGGTGCCAGCTTGCGGGTTGCTTTGGCATTTTGAACATAGACTCCTTCCGCCGTGGTGAGCAGCAGTTCCCCCTCCCCGCCGAGAAAACCGCCTCGTCCGCGAATGACGACGAGACTTGGCAAACACATCCCAAGATAAGTGAAGCTCGCACCCCTGAATGGAGCACCGTTTGACGAGCATCCCGAGGCTTATCATCCCGGAATACGGTCGGACCGCCCTTGCCTCCGCCGCACGGGTCTGGTTTACTCAGACCACCATGAAAACGCTCGGCCTCCTCTTATCTGCCTTTTTCCTCCTCCACCTCGGAGCTTCGCCCGCACTCCGAGCTCAGGATTCCGATGTATCGGGCGAGCCTTTCGGAAAACTCGCGCTGGAGCAGACGGCGGCCACCGTTCTTCAGCACCTCGGGGAGCCCAAGTCGAAAGGCGAAAACGTGCTCATGGAAGCGACGGGAGAGTGGGTGCAAGAGTGGCGTTTCCCGGCCTCAGGTCTGACGATCATGATGGCCTCGACCCAGGAAAACGGTGCCAAAACCGTCTGGAGCATCACTGCGGACAAAAAATGTCATCTCGCCACTGCCAGAGGTATCCGAATCGGCAGCACGGAGGCTGAGGTGATGAAGGCCTACACCAAGGAATACCAAAAAGAGGAAAGTGAGACGGGCAAAACATTCGTCGCAGGCTCCATTTACGGTGGCGTCATCTTTGGCTTCAAAAAAGGCAAGGTCACTCAAATTTTCATCGGCGCCGCAGCTGAATAATCGACTGGTTTCGCCGCCTATCGCGACTTGGATTGCCGCCGTCCGAGGCTATCGCATATTTGCTGTTGGAAGACTTTCTCTCGTATCTGAAATGCTCATTGCACTCCACCATGAAAAAAATTCACCTCGTTCTCCTCCCTGGCCTGGATGGCACTGAAATTTTGTTCGGCCCGCTCATCCGTCACTTGCCACCGTGGATTCAACCCCACATCATCAGCTATCCAACTTCAGGTAAAAACAGCTATGAAGAGTTGCTAGAAGCAGTGGACTCGGAGGTATCTAGATTCGAGCATTTCGCAATCTTGGGCTCATCGTTTGGGGGACCACTTTCACTCATGATAGCAGCGCGGCATTCTTCCCGAGTGTTTGCGATTTTGTTGTGTGCATCCTTCGTCACACCACCACGACCCGAACTGGTTCGCTTCCGCTTGATCGCACGGACGCCTGTCATAGCCGTTCTTCGCGCATTGAGAAGGATTAGATTTGTGATTCCGGGTTTGGCAAGTGACGAACTGAGAAGAGCGAAGGCCAAACTCTGGAATCGAGTCGGGGCTCGCGTTCTTGCATCCAGGTCGAGAGCAGTGTTGAGCGTCGATGTGCGTTCCCAATTAAGGGGCGTCGCAGTCCCATTGATGTATCTCGCCTTCACGAACGATAACGTCGTGCCTCGAAGGTGCCTTGAAGAGGTGGTAAGTATCGCTCCATTGACGCACGTCGCGGAGGTAGAGGGTGAGCATCTCGGCCTCTTCACTCATCCCAAGCCATCGGCAGAATTTATTGCAGATTTTTTGGCAATCAGTGTTTTGCCACGGAGCCCCGCCGAAAGTGCAACAGTTTGACATTACACTCGGTTGGCGCGGTCTGTTTTTCGGGTGCGCCCCCTAGCTCATGGTTTCACAAGATTCATCACGAGCAAGAAAGTAAGCAGAGCGCACACGACTGCACCAAAGGCAGGTGGCTTCCATGGCACGGGTCGAACCACGGCCAAGGCTGGATCCAGAGGGTGATAGTAGACCGGCACTTCCGTCTCTTTCTGAACTCCCCTGATGAACTGGGTGGCCAGATACTCAGCATTGCTCACGGCTAGGTGAGTAAAACTATCGCTCTCAAACTCTCGGTCTCCCACCTTGTAGGAATACCTCAGCACAGGGTCGTAAAGGAGACTGCCATCCGAGGATTTCTTTTCGCCTCGCCGCATCTCCGCAGCAAGAATACGGCCCTGCGTTCGAACCCAACTTCGCATCGACCACCCGACACCAAAACGCCGCGCGAAATAAGTGAAGCCCCACAACCCGAGCAGTGAGCCAAGGAGGGAGATCTGCATTAGCAAACTCCCGCCGATGCCGGCAAACCATGAACTAGAGAACAGAACGGTGATGCTATTCATTTTCGAACGGATTCCCCACCCGACAAGATATGGGCAACAAACCTTTACGCATGAAACATATTTGCCACAATTGAGCCCGATTCCGCCCATCAGAAAAAATACAGAATTTGTTCCTGAAACTTACCCTTCGCACTCCGTATTCGCCCCAAGTGCGGGCACCCTCAAGGGGAATTCCCACCCGGGGGCGGCAATGTCAGAAGGGCTTGCCCCATTCTGATCCGTTTTCCAAGCTCGATACCCCGAGCCAGCATAAAGCCGGGAGGAGCGAACACGATGATTGTGGAGCCGTGCTCGAACCAGCCGAGCTCCTGGCCTTTGGTGACAATTTGATCGCAGGGCATCTCATTCGGACCGGGCCAACGCAGATGTAGTAGCACATTGAGGAAATGCAGACGAATGCTCGCCACGAGAATAGCGGCGACAGGAACGAGAGCGAGCGGAGTCCCGTCAGGTAGAATCATTCGAATCACAGCGCGTTCATTGCGACAGAATAAGCGTTCAACTCGCCGAAGCGCGATTGGATTTACGTTCCATGTGTCGCCACTCAAGTAGGTGACGTGCTGCACCCGCCCATCGCACGGGGCGTGGAAACGATGATACATGCTGGAGGTCAGCCTGAGCGTCACGTAAGTGCCATTCATGAAGGCAGCAGCTCGAGCGGGATCTCCAAAGAGATCCTCGATTCTGTAAGGGAACCCCTTGGATTGGTAGATTTCACCGGATCGGACGCTACCGCTGGCACCGACTATGCCATCACAGGGACTGGAAAGGACTCTCGGATTATCGTCCAAGGAGCGAGCTCCATCCACTAATTCACGGGTGAAGCAATCGTGCAGGCTATCGAAAGATTTCTTCTTTGCCTCACTTAAGTCAAGGTCGGTAAACAGACGCCAGATGGCAATGGACAGTCGGCAGATCCAAGGATTTCGAATTTTGCTAAACCGTCCCATAAGCCGGGTGATCGCCTGTCGAGGAACGCGATTAGTCAAAAGAAAATTAAGATCTTCCTGAAGCAGAAGCTGATCCCGCCAGTGGCGGAGCTGTAACATTGTTTTCATTGCGTAGCGATCAGATGGAAATAGTGGTGACTAAAATTTGGGTTTAATCATCTCGTGAACGATTCACTAACTATCACTGCCGTGGCTGTTGCTGCAATGGCGGCTGTGTGGCGGCCGATGCGCCGGCGCATTGAACTCTCGCGTGCCAAGCACCGGTCTCTCACGGGACATTCGCGAATGGCTAAACGCTTCGCTGCGCAAGTTCCCGGCTACTCTTATGACGAGAGGATTTTTTTTGATTCCGACGGCGCACCCTCTGAAGTTAAGGCGACGAGACGCCGCGGCTTTGAGCAGCTCTGCTTGACGCTCAACACGCGCCACGCGAAGTCGATTGCTCAGACAAAGCAATCGAGAGAACCGATCTCGGATCTTCAGTTCACAGCCGCCTACAGGGTGCCGTTTCAGTTCAGCAACTACCTCCGGGAGAATCTTTCCCTCGGAGGGTTTGTGGACAGCTCGGAGGGAGTTACCGTTACCGACTTGGATGGGGAGCGATTCATTGATTTGACTGGCTGCTATGGGGTCAATGTTTTTGGTCATGACTTTTACAAGTCGTGCATTGCTGAGGGTAGCGAGCGTGTGGCAAAGTTGGGAGGATTTTTGGGCAGTTACCATCCCTGCGTCGCATCGAATGCGGAGGAACTGCGCCGCATCTCGGGATTGGAGGAGGTCTCTTTTCATATGTCTGGAACCGAGGCAGTGATGCAGGCCGTAAGGCTGGCCCGTTACCACACGCGGCGAAAGAAAATCGTCCGCTTTTGCGGCGCCTATCACGGATGGTGGGATGATGTGCAGCCTGGTCCAGGCAATCCGATGCCACCTGGTAAAGTCTTTACTCTCGCAGAAATGGGAGAAAAAACTTTGCACGTGATTCGAACGCGCAAGGACGTGGCCTGCGTTTTGGTAAATCCTCTTCAGGCTCTCCACCCCAACAAAGCCGCTCCCGGCGACGGCTCCTTGCTCGATAGTGGGCGCAGTGCAAAATACGACCGCGAGGCTTATACTGCCTGGCTCCGCAAACTGCGGGAAGCATGCACCGCCAATGGGGTTGTTTTGATCTTTGACGAGGTGTTTCTTGGATTTCGGCTCGCTCCGGGAGGTGCGCAGGAGTATTTCGGTGTAAAAGCTGACATGGTGACTTATGGCAAGACTCTCGGCGGGGGCCTGCCCGTAGGGGTCTTGTGTGGCAAGCGTGAGTTCATGAAACGTTTCCGAGAAGAGCGCCCTGCCGATATTTGTTTTGCTCGCGGAACGTTTAACTCCCACCCTTATGTGATGGGGGCGATGCAGGTCTTTTTGGAGCGGCTCAAGACTAAGCCGATTCAGACCATGTATGCGGATCTCGATGCCACTTGGAATCGCAGGGCCCAAGATCTCAATCAGCTTCTGAGCGATGCTGGACTTCCTGTGAGGGTGGCAAATATGTCCACAGTTTGGACTGTCTCTTTCACCCAGCCTTCGCGCTATAATTGGATGCTTCAATTCTATCTGCGCGCTGAAAGGCTGGCCCTCTCCTGGGTGGGAACTGGCAGATTGATCTTCAGCCTCAATTTCACGGAAAAAGATATCTCGCAAGTTTTTGAGCGGTTCATCCAGGCCTCTGAAAAAATGAAGAAGGACGGATGGTGGTGGCAGGGGCCTGAGCTTTCCAACAAGGCCATCAAACGCGCAATCCTCAGGGAGATTGTGAGACACAGATTCGGCCTGTAGTAGCACGTGGCTGGCACTCTGCCTAGTCCTGACACAACTTGTCACGGTGTCAGACGAACAGAACAATTTCAATGGCACCGCGTCTCTCAATTTACCCACTTACCCTGATGTTGAACATGAAGCATGGGATCCATGAGTTCGCCACGCATCAGGTGCAAAGGTGCTTTGCAGTATATCTTCGCATCATGGAAGGGATCGGTGAGGATCTTGATTGCCCAGACGACACCAGTCTTCACATCGTAAAGGAAGAACAGATGCACGCTGCGAAAGATGAGACCGCCCACTCCTAAAACGAGCCATGCGATGCCTACATTGTGAAGGTAGCCACCGAAACCTTTTGCAGGTTCAAATAAACCTCCGACCGAAGGAGAGAACCAAATCACCAAGGGAATGATCGCCCATGCACTCATGAGTACGACCTTGCGCCGCAGGTTGTAGCCAATCTTAATCTCCTCTTTATGCTGGTGGGAGGCATCATTTACTCGATCATAAGTGTGGGGCTCAAAAAAGAAATGACCGCACTGCCTTGAGGTCATAGAAATCCCCCAAGCCAGTAACGCGGCCATCGCCGGATCAACAAATAGGATCACATACGAAGCGATAAAACACAGCGCACTCACGAGATGCAGTGCCTGATTAATGCGGCTGTGATGGTAGTAGCGATGGTCATCCCAGCGCTGAACAGTCAGAGTCTCCATCAACTCTCGAAAAAACGGTTTCTCCTGCGCATCGGAGGCGAAGGTCGTCGAGATTGCGTCGTTATTCGGCGTGAATTCATCACTGCAACTATCCTCGGAAAATTCCATAGCTTGCTCTGCTGACATATTATTTTGCCTTTCCTTTATGAGACACCCTCTTCTCGAGCATCCACGCTCGAGAACTGTATCTCGTTGTTAAAGCCTGGTCGGACTGACCCTGGCACGCTCATCTTCACTTCATCTAAAGCGTCCCTTCCATCAGAAGAAAGTGACAATAATGTAATATTCCGTTGCTCACAATTTGGCAAAAATGCGATTAGCAGAGACTCATGAGTTGGACATTTTTCCGCGAGTTTCTAAGAAACTGTCAAAACACGGGAGCAATCGCACCGTCGTCGCAGAAACTGGCTGAAACCATGGTGACGGCAGCGGGGGTAGCAAAGGCACGCCGGGTGCTGGAATTGGGACCCGGCACGGGTGCGTTCACCCGAGAAATTTTGAAGACGCTCGCGCACGACGCAGGCTACCTTGGAATCGACGTGAACTCCATGTTCATCGCCAGTCTGAGAGACCAGTTCCCGAATCTGCATTTTGAGCAAGCGGAGGCGCAACATTTCGACTATTCGTCGTTCCTAATCGATGGCGGTTTCGATACAATCGTGTCGGGGTTACCTTGGGCAGCCCTCCCTGAATCGATTCAAAATGCACTCTTGGAGAAGATATTTTCCGTTTTGAAACCTGGGGGCGTATTCGCCACATTTGTGTACAAGGGCATTCACTGGATGCCTCGTGGACAGAAATTCCGTCGCCTCCTGAAGCGAAGGTTCCCTCGCGTCGAGTTGACGCCAACTGTCTGGGAAAATCTTCCCCCAGCATTTATCTATGTGGCCTCGAAGTAGAATTGTCCGAGCCTATTTGAGGGAGAAGGCGCAGGGTAAAAAATCATGACGAAGTTAGGGAAACCAGAATCGCCAACGAATACCTTCGAAAAGGTCGCGGCGAGAGATTGGCCGGGGGAGTCTGAATCGTCATCTCGGGTGGGCGGAACGAGACTTTGTGAAATTTTTCACAAATACGGGTTGCCGGATTCCGAGGCGCTCGGATAATGGGCGGACTCATCTCATTTTTCCATGTCGAGCCCCACTCCTCCAACCCCGACTGCGCCGCCTCCTGTGGACATGGTCAACGTGCAGGTGGACGGAGTGTGGATGAAGTTCCCGAAGGGGACCCGGATGATCGAAGCCTGTAAGCAGGCAGAGAAAGAGGTGCCTCATTATTGTTACCATCCGAAGCTCAGTTCTCCCGGTAACTGCCGCATGTGCCTCGTGGAAATGGGCATGCCCCCGCGCCCAACACCCGGCCAGGAACCCGAAAAAGACGAGTACGGGATGCCAAAAATCGGCTGGATGCCCCGCGCCGTCATCGCCTGCGCAAACACGGTCTCTGAAGGGATGGGCATCCGCACGAATTCCACACTCACCCAAGAGTGCAGGAAGGGCGTGATGGAGTTCCTCCTGATCAACCATCCCCTCGATTGCCCGATTTGTGACCAAGCTGGCGAGTGCCGCCTCCAGGAGTTCTCCGTCGAGCACGGAAAAGGAGAGAGCCGCTTCCGGGAGGACAAGGTCAAGAAGCCGAAGAACGTGGACATCGGCCCTCGGGTGCGACTGGACGACGAGCGCTGCATCATGTGCAGCCGTTGCATTCGTTTCACCGCCGAGATCGCTGATGATCCGGTGCTCGGATTTACCGAACGCGGCAGCCACACGACCCTGGCTGTTCACCCCGGCAAGCGCCTCGAAAACAATTACTCTCTCAACACCGTCGACATCTGCCCAGTCGGTGCGCTGACCTCGAATGATTTCCGCTTCCAGATGCGAGTCTGGTTTCTCAATGAGACCAAGAGCATCTGCACTCAATGCGGTCGTGGCTGCAACACTGAAATTGGCAGCCGCGAGAACACGGTTTACCGCCAATCACCGCGGGAAAACAACGAGGTGAACTCCACTTGGATGTGTGACCAAGGCCGCTTGGACTTCCATTTCATCAACAGTGAATACCGCCTCACCGATCCGATGGTGAAGGTGCAAAACGGGCACCACATCGCGCCGTGGAAAGCAGCCCTCACTCTCGCCGCAGAAAACTTACGGACCGTTAGTGCATCAGAGATTGCCATCGTCGCCTCGGCGAGGATGACCAATGAAGAGCTTTTCATGGTCCGCTCTCTGGCGAAGACCCTTGGCACCTCGAATGTGGACGTGGTGCCACGCGTGGGCGGAGCCGATGGCTACCTCCGCGCCGATGACCTGAATCCCAACTCGAACGGAGTCCGGAAGATTCTCGATATCGAGCCCGGCTCGAAACTTTCCTCCATTATCGCTGGTGTTCGCGACGGATCGATCAAGGCGGTCATCGCTCTCGGCGAGAATTTGTTGAAGGCAGGTTTTGAAAAAGCGGATCTCCAGAAGCTGTCCTGTCTGATCTCGACACACGTTCTCGCCAATGCCACGGCCGAGTTGTCCACGGTGGTCTTTCCTGCCGCGACCTACGCAGAGAAAAGAGGCAGCATGATCAATGTCACCGGCAGACTTCAGCGCCTCAGCCGCGCAGTCGCCAGTCCCGTCCAAGCCCATGACGACTGGGAAATCATTCGTGATCTCATCAGTGCTCTCGGCGGATCCAATGGCATCCACTCGATCGAAGACGTCTTCAAAATCATGGCCTCTGAGATCAGCATCTTCGCGGGACTGACGCTCAGCCGCATCGGTGAGTTGGGCCTGCCTCTTTTGGAGACAAACGAAGAAATTCCGCTGCTCGTTCGCGAGCGTGACCGGAAAGCGAAAGGAGTGATCGTCGGATAGGCCCATGACTGATTTTCTTGCCAGCATTGATATCGCCTTCCTCGTTGCCTCCGTTGTGAAGATTGTCTTCCTCACCTTCTTGGTGATCCTGCCGATGGTGGCCTACTCAGTATATGCCGAGCGCCGATTCAGTGCCGTGATCCAAGATCGCGTGGGCCCCAACCGCACCGGCATTCCGCTCACGCTTTTCGGATTCAAGAAAGACATCCAAATTCTCGGCATTGGCGGCCTTTTGCAACCCATGGCGGATGGTTTGAAGTTCTTGTTGAAGGAGGACTTCACCCCCGGTCACGTCAATAAAGTTTACTACTGGCTGGCCCCCTGCCTCACCATGGTCCCTGCCCTGCTCACCTGCGTAGTGATGCCGTTTGGCAGTGAGATCGACCTCTCCTTCCTCAACAGTGTGCCCGTGATCAAGGACTTCTTGGTCGGCACCAGCTGGACTCAGCAGCCGATTCCTGCGGTCATCGCAGATCTCAATGTGGGGCCGCTTTTCATGTTCGCCATCTCGTCCCTCGGTGTTTACGGGATCGTTCTGGCAGGTTGGGCATCCAACTCCAAATACCCCTTCCTCGGCGGTGTGCGCGCCTCTTCGCAGATGATCTCTTATGAGATCTCGCTCGGCCTGTCGATCATTCCGATCCTGATGATCTTTGGTGAGCTCAACTTGGGTAAAATGTCGGTATTTCAGGATGCGAATGGCTGGTTGCTTCTTCCGTTCTGGGGCGAGGGTCTTTGCCTCTCCCGCTTTCTGTTGCTCATCCCGATTGGCATCTCCTTCATCATTTTCACCGTCTCCATGTTCGCCGAGACCAATCGCACTCCCTTCGACCTTGCCGAGTGCGAAACGGAGCTCGTCGCGGGTTACCACACGGAGTACAGCTCGATGAAATTTGCCCTCTTCT
>CAMBPV010000139.1 GCA_945869695.1 Prosthecobacter debontii | reverse complement strand
ACGAGGGACTCAGCTAGGCCTGTCCAGACCATGCCATGCTGCATGGCAAAGGTGGCGCAGGAGATGATCGCGTCTGATTCATCCAGCACGGCGAGGGCGGCCTCATTCATCCAGCGGCCCTGGTTCAAGTCAGCCTCAGCGATCTCATGCTCGACGACGGTGACATCGCCTGCCGATGCTGCGCCTTTCGCAACGGCATGGGCCATCTCGGCGGTGTGAGATGGCACCAGTCTGCCTTTTCGCCCTGCAAGCCCGCCAAAGTCTTGGACATCCCCTCAGCAGCGGCCTTCAGCTATGGCTTCGGGAAGGTGACTTGGGGGGGGCGCTGTTTGGACTCCGCGGCGGACTGGGGACAGTCCGCCCTACCTTGGGGGCGCTTGTTGATTGGGCTTGGGATGTCGGAGGGACGGACTGGAGGCCGAACTACGAGCGGAGAGAAGGTGATGGCTGGAAGTGGTGGCTTTTGGGGAACTGGAATCTGGTTTCATGGGTCACGAACGCGCTGAGTCCGAAAGGTTGCATAGCCGGGGCATTCTTGTGCCGATTGATTGGGGAGGGGCCACGAATGGCCCATTTACATTGGGGTTTTGGGGTCCAGGGACTGTGACGGAATTGTTGTTCGCCGTCCGCTGGGGCTGTGCGAACCGTGCGCCGATGTCGTCCTTTCAAGAGCCAGTCGCCACCGTAGGGTCCATGCTGGAACCGAATCTCGGAGCCATGCCGGAGAGGCTTGTCGTCCCGTGGAGCGCTGATCAAACATCCCGCGCGTGTCATGTCGCGGTCGCTCTTTACCTTTGCGCCTGCTTCCTCGCTTTTGATGATGGCATGCGTGTCCTCCTTGTTCTTGGCGGGAGCGGTTTCATCCTTTGGCGCAGGACCCTCACCTGGTCGTGGAGCACGGATTCAAAAGACATCTTTCGCGGGCTGGCGGCGCACTTTCTCTGCTGGATGACCGCGCGCTCTCTGTTCGAGTACGGGAGATTCAATGTCGAGTACAGCCGGGAGGCTGGCTGGTGGCTTTTTGGCACCTTTTTGCTGGTGCTGTTCAGCTGGCTGGTTTGGGAGGCGGCTAGGAATGCGCCCGCGCTGGCCGCGATGGGACGCTGGGTCGGCCTCAGTGCCGCACTGGCCGCAGCGGCCAGCTTCCTTTTGTTCTACGGCATTCTTCCGAATCATGTCATCGGTGAGCGGCTGCAAAACTGTTTTATTTATGGCGGAATGAACCCAGTCAGCACGGGGCTCACCTTCGGCTTTGCCGCCCTGTGGCTGGTGTGCCTGAGCGAGGAAAAGATGCCGACCCGCGAGCGGGCACTGTGCACTCTCGCGCTCGTTGTGCTGCTGACCGCCGTGCTTTTCACCCGCAGCCGGGGTGCACTGCTGGCCCTCCTCGCCGGATACACGGCACTCACCTATGCGCGTGGTGTTCGCAGGATGGCCACGCCGTGGGTGCTGCTGGCCACCTTGTTCACCCTTTTCATTCTCGGCGGGCCGCTGGTGAGCTGCCTCGCCGCGCGACAGGCGGCCGCCGCCGTCAGCCTCAACGAGCCCATCAGCGTGGAGCACCTCGTTTTACAACGGATGCAGAGCCCGCCGCCTGTGCGTGAGATGGTGGAGAGGCGGGACAGCGGACGCCTTCTGCTCTACCGGCACGCCGCCCGCACCCTCACCACGCCGATGGACTGGATCTTCGGAGTCGGTCAGTGGGGTCCGGGGGAGTTCAGCAGCCGTGGATTTGGCATCAATCACAATCACCTTCACAGCGGCTTCTTCGCCACGCTGGTTCACGGCGGTATCATTGGGCTTGCCCTCCTTCTCGCGATGCTCGGTATCGGACTTCGCCGCGCCGGCCAACTGGCGAAACAGGGTCATGACGTCTGGCTGGCGCTGCTCATCTATGGTTGCGCCGGTCTCTTATTTGACGGCCAGACTCTCACCACCCTCAACAGCCTACCGCAGATGGAGACGCTGCTCTTCGCCTTCCCCCTAGTGGCCGCTGCATCCATCGGCGCGAGGGAAAAGGGAGCTCAGGAGCGGCCTGGAAACCTGAGAGGGTAGGCGTGAAAAAGGGCCGGGCTGAAGGGGTGTTTCCGTGGATAACCGGGGGCTGGACTTGGGATTGGCAAGAGGTTGATTTTTCGTTGAGAGGGATGTTCCTAAAACCCCGCGGCGGACTGGGGACAGTCCGCCCTACCTTGGGGTCACGCTCTGGGGGTGGCGTGTCGTGAGCCGCCTCCGTGAGGTGAAGCGTGTCAGCACCGGCTGAATGTGTCTCGTCTGTCACATTGCGGGGCGTACGTGACGGAATCGTTGCCATTGTTTGCTTGTTGACCACAGGAAGAGACGCCTTGTGTCGACCATGCCGAAAAGTCTCCCTCCCGAGATTCTTGAATACCACAATCGCAGACGAAAGACGCGTTTCATCCGCGTCTATGGGGGCCTGATCGCTATGTTCGTTTCGATCGGAATGGCGATCTGGATTGTGGCTCCCCTGGTTAAGAGAGAAATGAAGGCAAGCAAAGTTGCGCCGCTCGAAACCAAGAAGGAAGAGAAGCACTCTCCATCGACCGACACCAAACCCTCCGTAGCTGCGGTTGTGGCACCCAAGAAGGTGGTGGAAACCCCGAAGGCAACCCAAGAGACTCCGCCGAGCGTCGAAACCAAGCAGGCCATGGGTCGTTGGAATGAGGCTGCAAAAGCGCTGGAAGGTTTCTTTTCAGCTACCTCCGTGAAAGAGCGAATGGCTTGGGTGGTGCCCTCGAGCGAATTGGAAGCAAAGCTGCTCGAATACGAGAAACGCGCGGTTGGCCTCCCGTGGTTTGGGAAACCCGAAAAGGTCGGCCCGCAGTTTGCTCTTCAGGGGAACTACCTCATCACGACGGTGACTTTCCCGGGTCAGAAGCCCCGCAACATCGCCCTCGAGAAGACGAGGCTTGGCTTTCGTGTCGATTGGGAGAGTTATGTGGGTTATTGTGAGCGTCCGCTGAAGGACATCGCATCGGACGAAAAGAGCGACGATACTTTTGAAGTCCGAACCGAGGCCTATCAGGTGAGTCCGCCGCCACCGGGTTATCCGGCAAACGAGTATCTGGCACTCCTTTTGCGCCATCCCGATGATGGCACCGCTCTCCATGCCGTGGTTTCACGCAAGATGCTCGGGGAATCACCTGCCGGAAAGGCGTTATCAGACACGCTGCCGGGGCGCTACACCTTGCGGGTAAAACCATCTGCCAATGCTGCCAAAACCAACAGTTGGGCCGTCGTCTCCGAGGTTGTCTGCCCGGGTTGGCTACCGCGCCTCTATGCGGCTGGCACACCCTGATTCGCATTTTTCTCTCGAATTTTCAAGCCAAACCCCATGAACAAAACACTCCCCTACTCCCCTCACTTGCCGATACAAACCTGCGCCCCCACACCCAAAAACCAACTCCTAACCATGAAGACCAAGCCTCTCGCACTCCTCCTCATGCTCGCCGCATCCTCGGCGAACGCCCTCACTCTTTTGAACACCTATGTCGAGGGCAATGTCACCCGCACTGGTGGCTCAGAGATCCTCTCTTACACCACACAGGACAACACGCTCCTGGCTACCGTGGCAAACGCCGGCACGAGCGCTTTCGGGGTTCAGATCATGACGCTGAGCAGTGGCGCGACTCTCAGTGAGCGGGCTTACATTGATTACTCTGGCACCTTTGGAGCTTTGGCGAACATTAGCAGCATCAGCAGCGTCGCTGCCGACCCTGCAAACCGCGGCTTCGGCGTCGCCACACTGATCCCCACGGATAACACCGGCACCCAGGGCAAAATCGCTTTCTATGACCTCACCAGCGGCTTCTCCGGTGGCAGCCGCAATCTCGTCACGCTCGATGTCGGCTTCCATCCCGATAGCGTCACCTTCTCGGCTGACGGCACGAAGCTCATCATCGTCAATGAAGGCGAGTTCAAAGCCACCGCCACCAATCCGTCTACCACTGGGAATGCCGCTGGCTCCATCAGCGTGATCGATCTCACGTCGATCACGAACACCAGCGGTATCTCCGCCCTCACCAACAGCAATGTAGGCACCTTCGACTTCTCCAGCGGGAATCTCGGTTCGGGTGTTAGCCTTGCTGGCATTCGCAATCCCAGCGTCGCCGCGCTTGGAATCGGTGCCGTTAATGCAGTGACATTGATCGCCGACGTTCCGAACTTCACCACGCTCGCCGGCACCGATACCGACTTCTTCAAAGGCATGGAGCCAGAATTTGCCGCCGTGCTTGGCGATAAAGTGCACGTCACCCTCCAAGAGAATAACGCCATCGCCACCTTCGATCTCGGCACGAACAAATGGACCGCCGTGCGTGACCTCGGCACCATCACCCAGACCATTGACGCCTCCGACCAAGACGGAGCCCCTAAGTCCATCTCCATCAACGACACGGTCAAGGGCCTGCCCATGCCGGACACGATGAAGGCCTTCACCTCCAGCGGCACAAACTACCTCATCACTGTCAATGAAGGTGACGCCCGTGGCGACGACCGCGACATCAGCCGTTTCGGCGACATCTCAGGTACCGACAGCATGAACACCATCCTTGATCCGAACGTGTTTCCCACTACTCAGACTGGTTCCCGCGCCAACAGTGTCATGGGCCGCCTCAATGTCTCCCGCTTGAATGGCGATACCGGCGCGAACGGTGGTATCGCGGGCGATGGCAAGATCGACGAGGCCGTTATGATCGGCACGCGCTCCATGACCATCTGGAACGCAGATACAGGTGCCAAAATCTGGGACAGTGGTCAGTCCACCAGCACCAACTTCGAGACAATCCTCGCCAACCTCGACCCCACTCGCTTCAATATGAACAACGGCAACCCCGCGCAGTTCGACGAACGCTCTGACGACAAAGGCCCCGAGCCGGAAGCCCTCACCATCGGCCAGTTTGGCAGCAGCCTGCTCGCATTCGTCGGCATGGAGCGTCAAAACGGCCTCATGGTCTATGATATCACCGATGTAAACAACCCCACCTTCGTGAGCTACCTCAACAGCCAGGCAAACGGCCTCATTTCCCCTGAAAGCATGGTGTACATCCCCGCAGGTCAGAGCCCCACGGGCTCCGCTCTCCTGCTCACCGGCTACGAAGGCACCGGCACCGCTGGCTCCGGCATCGGCGTCTATGGCGTGCCTGAGCCTTCGCGTGCCGTGCTGGTTTTCGCCGGCCTGTTTGGCCTCTTTTTCCGCCGTCGCCGCTAATGGGTGTCTAGGACAATTGCCATTGAAAACGCCCGCGATCGGCTCGCGGGCGTTTTTTTGGCCCTCCGGCTACGTCGACTGGGGATAGTGGATGATCCCATTCTCGGGGCTTCGGGGTCGGGGCAGTTGGAGGGCCACAGGCAACGACCGTCAACGACTGCAAACGCTCGCGCCGCGAGCCTCAACCCCCGCGAACCCCCGTCCCGGGGTCGGAGATTCCCATTTGACCCTGGGGGGGATCGGACCTACCCTGAGGGCATTAGTTGATCAAAGCGACGTTGCTTTGAGGATGACCCACTGGAGAAGATTTCAAATGCGAATTCGCAACCCGCAGACCGCGCCGAATCCTCTCTTCCGCGATGCAAGTCGCTCGCCGGGTGTCCTCAACGTCACATTTCGGTTTGGCGCGCATGGCCAGTCTTCTGGCTCCGTCTTTGATCACTATGGCATCGAGCAGGGCCTTGCCCGCCACGATGTGCGGCTCGTCCCGGACGCGCTCAGCAGATTATCTCACGGGAGTGATCTGCGGGAGCGCTCCTTCACTTGCCCTGATCCGCGATGCCACCGTAACACAAACCCAAGAATCGTCACAGACACCCATGTCAGACACATCAACGCAAGATGGGACCTCGAACCGCCAGGGCGGACGGGGTCGTCACCGCCGGGGAGGCAAAAACTTCCGCGGCAACAGCAGCAACAGCAACCGGGCGCCTAGCCAGGGCCGCGACTACAACATCAGGCCTGAGCGTAAGCCGCAGCAGACCGGATTTCAGAAGATCCTTTCCGTTTTGACCTTTGGTCTCCTCGGGAAACCGACCCCCAAAGCCAGGCCTGCCCGGGTGGGCGGCGCCGCCAGTTCCTCATCCGCCCAGCGCCCTGAGCGTCAGTCGGAGCGCCCCGAGCGCGGAGACCGTCCGGCACGTGCCGAGCGCGCCCCGCGTGCACCGCGTGAGCCTTTGCCCCCGGGTGAAGTCACCACGGACCGGCTCTATGTGGGAAATCTCAGCTATGACGCTGGCGAAAGCGACCTCAACGAACTCTTCAGCGGCGTAGGCCAGGTGAAAAGCGCGGAAGTGGTGGTCAATAGCCGGACCGAGCGCTCGAAGGGTTTTGCCTTCGTGACCATGGCCTCCATCGCCGAAGCGAAGCGCGCCGTGGATGAACTCAATGGCAAGGAATTCATGGGCCGCCAACTTCAGGTCAATGGTGCCAAGCCCCCGGGATCTGACCGTGGCGATCGCGGCGACCGCCGTGAGCGGGATGAGAGCGAGAACTCAGAGAGCGCCTAGAGACTCGAATCCCTGATTTTAAACCCGTCCGCTGGACTTTCGGTCTGGCGGCCGGGTTTTTTTGTCGGTCCTGAACGTTTAAATGTATAAAATATGATTGTTATTGTAATTTACACTTGTCGCGGCTATCCTGCTCGGTGTATCCTTACGTAGAATGCTCAACCACCCTTGTGGTGACCGCCATCCGATATGTCTGAACGTTTTACCAACCCGGAAACCCTCGAGGAAGGTGGCACGAGCCGCCTTTTCAGGGCTGTGGATGCAAACTCAGGGCAGTCTGTGGTCGTGCGGGTTTTCAACTCATCGACGTATGAGGAGTGGCAGGCGCTTCTAGCGCTGCTCACGGCCGTGGAGCAGATCAATCACCCGAACATCGAGCGGGTGGCGGAGGTGATCCAGGGGGACAATGAGATCATGATCCTCACGGAGCTGCCTGAGGGTGAGCCACTGAGCAAAGTGGTGAAGGATGGCCCGCTCTCGGTGGATGAGTTTAAGGGGGTGTGTCACCAGCTTCTGGATGCGCTAACCTCCGCGCACAAAAGAGGCGTTGTGCACGGCTCCCTGAATGCCGACCGGATCTTCATCAACCGCGCGGTCGAACCCTGGCATACACGGGTCACGGGCTACGGGCAGGGATTCGGACAGGCGAGTCAGGATGGGGCCATGGAGGCCTACCTGTGTGTCCCGCCCGAGCAGTGGGAGCAGCAGGCAGCGAGGCGAAGGAGTGATGTTTACTCGCTGGGATGCATTCTTTATCTGGCGCTGGCAGCTAGGAGCCCCTTCGATGGAAACACGCTCAAGATCATCCGGCATAAACACATCAATCACGATGTGCGTCCGCTCAAACAACTGGCCCCCCAGGCACCTGACTGGCTGTGCTCGTGGGTGATGTCCCTCATTCATGTGGCTCCGGAAAAAAGACCAAACAGTGCGGAGGACGCCTTGGACGAGTTTCGAAGGGCTGAGTTAGCCTGCGCCTACCCTGCGCCTGGGGGCGGGGCGGCCATGATTTCAAATTTAGCGGCGACGGCATCCTTCGCTCCCGTTTCACGGCCCAGCACTTACCACGTGCCCACGCCGGTCACGATGGCGGTGAAGGTGGCCACCCCTATGAGTCGGGTGCCCGGACTGAAGCGCCCTCAAGCCAGTGCCCCGAGGCCAGCCTCTGCGGCGAACCGCACCCAACCAACGGCTCCCGGTTTTTTCCAGAGCAAGGGATTCATGATCGGGGCGGCCGTGGTCGGACTGATCGCGGTCGCGGGTTTCTTTGTGATGAAGGGGAAGAAATCGCCCCCAGTGGTGGTGGTGACCCTTCCGAATGCACCGATCAAGGTGGTGAACTCACCCGTGAGCGCTGGCCTTTCAGCGGTAACTCAGGGCTATCCTGCGGGTCGGCCCAAACCGATCAATTACGGCCAACTGGTGGCACACCACGTGAGTGATGCCGGGGTGCTCGGCAGCAATTCTTCAACATCGCCGGCCCATCTGAACGGACCTGTGATGGCATGGCGTGATCTTGCCGAGCGGGGAAAGGACACCACGCTCCGACAAGGAAACATCAATACCTCGCCGGCCAAATGGGTGCAGCTGAAGCCGGATGTGACTTTTCCCCTCGCTCGGGAGCATCGCTTCATTCAGTTTTCAGGAGACGGCACACCCAGCGCGGCATTGAACTGTTCGGGCGAAAGTCAGGCAAGCAACTTTCCTTTTGGCAGTGCCAACACGGGTGCTCAGCGAGGGATGACCTTTGCCCTCGTGGTCTTTCAGGAGGTGAAAGGAAGGGTGATGACTGTTTTCAATCTCAACAGCAATCAGGGCTCAGCTGCGGTACGTTTCGGTGAGAAGGGAGAACTTCGACTCAACCTTCGGGTGAATGGTGTCCCGGAAGCCGACCAACCCAAGGGACTCCAAATCAATATCGACAAGTTTACTCCCAGCGATCCTCTTTTGGTGACCGGCTTCTGGAGAGGCAGTCCCTCAGAAGCGCAGATCCGGGTGCGCGATGGCAGTGGCCGGATCGCCAGCACACCCGTCGCGCCGACGCCTCTGCTGAAGGCTGCGCTTACCAATCTGATCATCGGCCGAGAAAACCTGCCGGGATCGGGCAGCTCGAATCAGAATAAGGACGCCAAAACCCTGAGGGCTTTTTCCGGCGGGATCGCGGAGTTGCTGATTTATTCCGCTTACATGCCGGAGGCTGAACTGGGAAAACTCGAAGCGGATTTAGCGGCTCGTTACTTCCCGCCCTCGTCCTGATTAGCGCTGGCTCCAGAGATGCTCGACGCAGATGCGGGACCAAGTCTCTAGATTTTCCCGGTCGGCGTGAAGCTCCTCGAGCGGTAGAAAACGGATGTTTTGGATGGCCTCTTCATTCGAGGTGACTTGGTCACCATCGAGCTCAAAGACGTGGACGACGCCCAGATGCACGCTGCCGACTTCGTTCGAGTCATCATTGATCAGCCCGATCACCTTTTGCGTGTGGGCACTGGCGATGACGAGTTCCTCCGCCAACTCACGCTCGACGGCATTAAAATACATGGTATTTCCGAGCGAGTCGTGAGTCTGATCCACCGGATTGATGTGCCCCCCGATGCCGACGCTGTTTTTGGCCACCAGACGCTTCTCTCCCGATGAACCTCCGCGAGTGTAAACAAGGTAACGGCCCGCGTGATGAAACAGGGTGTAGGGGATGAGTTGCTTATGAGTCGGGTCCAACTCAGCCGCTGGACGCTCCATGAAAAAATTGTTCTCAGGATTCAAGAACGCACTCAAGTAGGTGTTCACGTCTCCGTGAAATCCCTGAAAGCTACCCAGCTCATCAAAGAGCGCCCTTTTGACAACCAATACGTGTTCCATGCGACGAACCACGGGAGAAACTGCCTCAGGTCAAGCGCCAACCCTCCGGCAAAAAAAGGCGCCCCGGCAGACCGAGTCCGCCGGGGCGCTGCACTCAAGACCCACCTGACCTATCCAAATTTAGAATCGAATCTCGACGCCACCGAAATAGTTCCGCGGTTGATTGCTCCGCGCACCAAAAGGTAGGCGGCTGCTGATGAAGGCCCCATCGGTGATGTTACTGATGCCCGCCACGAGACGGACGTTTTCATTCACCTGATACTGCACGGAAAGGTCGAGGATGATGGCGTCATCCGTCTTCCCGTAGCGAGCGTCAGGCGACCCGCCGGGTGTGCGCAAGTTTGTGCCGTTACTGGCGGTGCCATACATCTCACCGGTGTAGGTTCCGTCGAGATAAAGGCCAAAGCCGCCTCTCTCGATGCCAAGTCCGGCGCTGGCGGCCCACTCGGGGATGTAAGGAAGTTTGTTCCCGGCTTTGGCTCCGCTGAAGATGGACTCTGCATTGGCAGAGGTGGTGTCGGAGGTGGCCTCAGCCGAGGTGAAGGTGGCCGATGCACGGATCGGCAGACGCCACTCGGTCCCCTTCCCTGCCAACACATCGTAACGCACGGCGGCCTCGACGCCATACACCTCAGCCGAGCCTGCATTCTCATCACCCAAGGTGCCCGAAGCTCCTTGCAACTCACGGACCAGCAAGCTTTCGAAGTTCGTGTAGAAACCCACGACCTCTGCCTGCAACGCTTTTCCATAGTGCCGCACCCCGAACTCATAGCCGTCTGATTTCTCCAATTGATGGCCACTGTGCAGGAACTCTCGAGGACCGGGGGTGGAGATGCCGCGGTAGTAGCCGCCAAACAGGGACCAGGTGTCATTGATCTCATAGACCAGTCCCACGCCGGGAGCAAAAGCGTCCAGGCTACCCGAGTCACTGGCCGTGACACGATTGGGATTGGCTCCCGTTTCATCAAGGTCTTCATACTCCATTTCCATGTGCTCCCAACGGATACCTGGCTTCACGGTGAGCCGACCCAGCTTGATCGAGTCTTCGGCGAACATGGAGTAAGCGAGCGTTTCAGCGAAACGATTTCCACCCGATCCAGGGGCTCCGCGGCTCAGACCGCGCACAGCGCCGTTGGCGTTCACGCTGTAGATATCCTCACGCTGGAAACGACGGGCCTGATCGTAGTGCAAACGGGCACCGATGCTCAAGTCGTGCTCCAATGCGCCGGTTTCGAATGACCAATCAGCGCGGCTTTGGACCCCCATGGTGTAGTAGGAACGCTCATTGTTCCGGTAGCGCCAGAAACCAGCTGCATCACCGCGCAGGACATCCAAGCCGGGTCTCGATCCGCCGAGAGCCGCAGAGATGGACAAGGGCGCACCCCTTTCTGTCCTCACATCACCGAGGCGATACCAGCTGCGATCGAAACTGGTGTAGTATGCCGTGGTCTCCACCCGCAGATTGTCCGTGGGCTGCATGGTGTGCGTGAGGGAGTAGCGGAACTGATCACTCTGCATGTTATCAAACTGCGTCGATACATAGCGGCGGAAAGGATCGCGTGAGAAATCGCCATCGGTGATCCCTGTGTAGGTCTCATCCGCGTCGAAATGGCTGTAACCAAAGCGGAACTCAAAACGCTGCTTCATGAGAGAGTCGGGCTCCCAGAATACCCGCACCATGGGCTCGATCGTCGTGAAGCCGGTGTTACCACCCACTTTGTCAATGGAGCGAAAACCATCCGACTGATTGTGGAAGAGCTCCAGAATGACACCAAAGGTGCCTGCATCCGTTTTTTGAGTGTGCCCCCACCAACCATGATTCAAGTAGGTGTTAAAAGAGCCGTAGGTGCTCCTGAGATAAAACTCATCCGCAAGGAGTGGCCCACTGGCCGCAATCGGGCTGACTGGCGCTTTCGGATTTTTTCCGCTCGGGGATTCATCGAGCGAGAGATCGGCAGGAAGGCTGAGAAACGGAGTGGAGAGATAATTGATGACGCCACCCGTGGTATGCGGACCATAGCGCACTTGGCTGGATCCTTTCAAAACCTCCACACCGCTCATCCGTCCCATCCGGGGTGAGTAATACGCAGCGGGCTCTGAGTAAGGAGCGGGGGCCATCATCACGCCGTCTTCCATGACCGTCACCTTAGTGCTCCGGCCGCCATCGGCTCCGCGCAGGGAGATGTTCGGGAAATTCCCAAATCCGTCCTCGTCTCTCACATAGACACCCGGAACCTGCTGAAGGACGCGATTGGGATTGGTGTAGTTCTGACGTTGAATTTGCTGTTGATCGATCAAAGCGGCAGAACCCGCGATGTTTCGGATATTCATCGCGTCACCGACAACGGTCACCGGTGCGAGACTGACGTCTTCTGCGGTGGCCTCCTGGCTAAGGGCGGAGCGATGGGCGAGGAAAACTCCGCCCAGCGCGATGGCGAGGGCAATCCGGCGGGGCCAGATATCGAGGGGATTCATGGGTTGTGATTTGGGCTTCATAAAGGGGAAAGGTTTGTTTTGCGATTAAGTCGCAATAGCGATAAAGCGGATATTGAGCGTTTTGGTTTAGGTTGCAAGCGATAAATTAAGACTGCGTCGCAATAGCATTTTGACAGGAAGCGCTTGAAGAGGCAGTTTACGCCTTTGACACTTTTGTCGGCCCTATGTCTTCTCGCCTCGCCACATACCCCAATGCATCCGCTCAGGTGATCACGCGTCAGCAGATGTTTCCCCTGAGTGGCACGAGGGATCCTTGGCAAAGTGGGACTTGGCGCTGTGGGCGGTCCCTCGTTTCCGAGCAGGCTCCGCCCTTGGCCGTCACCTGGTCTCTTGCGATCGCCTGCGCGTTTCTCATGATCGGTGGCGCTGGCCTCAGAGACCCCATTCCTTCGGTCGAGTTTCTCCAGCTCTCAGGAAAATCCGGGGCCGCTTTAGCCGCCGATGATACCGATGAAAGCGAGGCTGCCATGGTCGAGATGACCGCTCCCACCGAACTCAACCCTGCGTCCACTCCCGATCAACCGATCGAGACTCCCCAAATCTGGGAGCCCGCGGATGCCCCTGTGGACGCTGACCAGCCGCCGATCATCGAGGCACTCGACACCGCTGATCTTTTTGCAGTGCCTGCCGCTGCCGCCATCGAGCCCGCGCTCAGGCCGGATCAACCCAAGCCCGAGAAACGCCCCGCACCCACACCGACCACCGCTTCTTCACGGTCGGCAAAACCGGCCACCGGCGCGACAGGTGCCTCGACGACTTCATCCAGCGGAGGAAGCGGCAATGGCAAAG
>CAMBPV010000138.1 GCA_945869695.1 Prosthecobacter debontii | reverse complement strand
GCAACCGGACAGCCGCCGGTGATGCGATAGGGTTGGGGCCTCGTTCAAGTTCTCGCCCGTCGCCCGCGGACGAGGGTTGAGGAGGTGACCAGCCTCCCGGAGCCGTTGCTGACACGCCGTCAGCCCTTGCTCCAATGACTGGAGCACTTGCTCCAACGACCGTAGGTAGTTGGCCACCCCGGCCAGATCCTTGGTGATGAGCGGTTCACACCCATCCTGCCCCGGAGCGAGGAGGTCCAGCAGCCGGGTTTCCTGTCGTTGGCTGACCATTCGGCGTCCAGGCCCGTTGGACGGGGTGCCGGGTGATCCACCTGTCTGCAGCGGCGGCGACACCGCGCTACTAAGGCCGGACTTGGGGGCGGTGGGATCGGGCGCTGTTTTAGATTTTGGATCTCAGCAACGCGGCATCAAGGCGACTGAGATCCTCGCCTAAGATGCAACGCCGCGGACGAAGGCGAGGATCTTCGAGTCATCGTCGCCGGCGGCCCAGACGACGCGGAGAAAGTCGGCAAGATGGACTTGGTGGCGGGCGCTGAAGGCGCGGTCTCCGCCGCAGCCGAACATGGTGTCGGGGTCCATCTCGCCGCGCAGTTTGGCCCGGGCTTTGGCAATGAGGCGGGGGAGCCAGACGATGCCGTCCATCTCGGCGGACTTGGCCGGCAGCTCGGAGGGAGGGATGATTCGAGCGCTCTTTTTGCCCTTTTGAATCACGTTCAGGTAATCACGCCGGACGGCGGTGATGAGGAGCGCGGCCTCGAAGGTGGGCTCTTCTTCGCCTGCGTGGCAGTGATCTTCAATGAAGTCAAAAAATTCACGTGGCCGACAGCCGATGGAGTCGAGAAAGGCGAGGTCCTGCGAGCTGAACCAAGTCTCGTGCTGCGTTTTCCCAGAGCGGTAAAGGGCCGTGCAGCGATCAAAGAGGAGGCGAAAATCAGTGGACCAAGTGGACGGGCTCATGGGAAGAGGTAAGCAAGGGATGAAAAGGGAGGCTTGATCCTAGGAGAGGAGCAGTTCATCGTCAACCCGATGACCGACTGCACCGATGCCCCCCTGCCCCTTGAAACGCGAAGCCGAATGAGGATCCGGTACGGGCGGAGTGGCGTGGCACTGATGTTTCTGATCTCGGTCATCGGAGTGGTGGCGTTTTCGCATGTGCTGACGGGTGAGAACCCGTGGGGTCGCGAGGTGGCCAAACGGGTGTCTCAAGAGCTACCTCTGCGCTCAAAAGAGCATGGAATCATCGGTGTCTGGTGGGGATGCATGGCAGCAGCGGTGATCTGCGGATTTCTTTTGGTGACGGGGAGGCTTTGGCTGCCGGGGCGCAATGTGGGAATGCGGCGCGCCCCTTACACTCCGCCTGGATTGACGGGTTTTGCGCTGACGGTGCTGATGGTGATCATGACGGGTGCGGCAGTCCTAAGGGTGCCTCTGCTCGACCATAGCCTGTGGAATGATGAGGAGTATGGCATGAGGCGTCATGCTCATGGTGAGTGGAAGCATGATAAGGATGGGAAGTTGGCATTTGAGCCTACCAGCTGGACGGAAACCCTGTTTGAATGTCGGGTCGGGAACAATCATCACCTGAATTCAGCGCTCGGGAGGCTATCACTGAGCACTTGGCGCTTTTTCACGGGCGCACCGCCTGAGGCGTTCAGTGAGTCGGCCCTCCGCGCCCCTGCTCTGGTCGCTGGCATTCTGACGCTGGCTTTGCTGGTCATCTTGGGCAGTGAAATGGGACTGCCGTGGGTGGGCGTCGGCGCGGCGGGATTGTTGGCTCTGCATCCCTGGCATGTGAGGTATGCCGTGGAGGCGCGAGGCTACTCGGTGATGATGTTTTTCATGTGCCTGATGCTGGTGGCGCTGACGCGGGCGATGCGAACCAATCGAGTGGCGGCTTGGACACTTTTTGCCATCGCGGAGGCAGGGTGTCTTCTAAGCTTTGCGGGCTCGCTGTATCCGGTGGCGTTGATCAACGCGTTCGCGCTTTTGGAATGCCTGATCCGAAAGGAGCCAAAGAGAATCGGGACCTTGATCGGATTCAATCTCCTAGGGGCCATCCCGGTGATCGTGTGGCTACTGCCTTCTGTGCCACAGGTGGCGACTTACATGAAACGTCCCGATGCACTGAGGCTGGGCATGGGCTGGGACTGGGCTCGGGATGGATTTTGTCACCTGCTTTCCGGAGCGCATTATTATCTCCCCGAGTTGGGCAATCATCTGGGGACGTCGTGGTTGCAGCAGGCGGAGGTCCACTCATTTTTTCTGCCAGTGATGGGTTATCTGATTCCGTTGCTGGGGATCGTAGGTCTTTTGTTGGCTCTGTTTCGTAATACGGCTTCTCGGCTGAGCATCGTGGCGGTGGCGCTCGGGGGTGTGGCTGCTTTTGCGCACAACTCGGCCCAGAATAGTCCGATGGTGGTTTGGCATCTGCTTTACCTGATGATCCCTTTTGCGCTGGCCGTTCCCCTTGCCTGCATCCGACTGGTGCCGATGAGCGAACGCCTGGGCGTGCCGGCATTGATCGCGATGCTGGCTACCTTTGGAGTGGCCACTGAGGATGTGCGCGGACGCATCGTGGCTTTTGATCGGCAACCGATCCGGCAAACCGTGGCCTCGATCCGTGAGGCAAAACCGGAGGCGATGACGGCAGTCTTTGGCGTGAGTGATCGGCAGACACAGAGCTACGATCCCAAAGTTCGAGTAATGGAAACGGCGACTGATTTAGATGGCGCGATCACCGATGCGCAAAAAGAGGGCCGCCCACTTTTTGTCTATTTTTGCGGCCGGGTCACTTCTGGCGAACGAAACCCTGATCTGATGAAACGAGTGCTGGATGCATCCGCCTTCAAGCATGTGTCCGATCACCTGGGACTGGAGGCCATGTTCACCTACCACGTCTATCAGTTCATCCGAAAAGCGCCCGTGGATGCTTCAGCGGAACTGCCACAAAATTAGCTCGATACCCTTTCCGCCTGCGTCTTCGGTGAGCGGCTCTCGCAGTCTTTTCTCCTGAATGGGGGCACCGTATTTGCGCTCGAGGATTGCGAGACTTTTGTCGCCCGTATCTGCTGGCGTTAGAACCCACGGAGCCTGATCCGGGAGCTCCTTCGTGTCTGCGATTTCACGACACCAGAGTCCGAGATAAAAGGGCCACATGCGCTCAGGGGTGCGAAAAAGAATGATCGCCGACTCTTTGCCCGTGATTTTTTGAATCTCTTCAGCAAAGGGTTTCAACCTGGCGGGAATGATGCCGGCCTCTAGCTGCAACGTGTAAACCCAGATGGCGATACCGGCTGGGATAGCGACACTGATTCCCATGAGCCGAAGGGACCCGAGCTGACTCCGCAGCCAATCGGACCTCCAGCCTAACATCAAGACCGCCGCAACTCCGACGCCGAGACCGACAGTCGCGTGAGTGACAATCGACATCGCCGAAGCTGGATCATTTCGAAGCACGGCAAAAACCGGAGACGCAGCGATTGCGAGGACTCCGAGGATGGACAAGGCGGTCATGCCCCGCGTCCATTTCGATTGAACACGTCCGAGATATTCTTTTGTCATCAGCCCGAGTCCGCCCGCGAGAAAAATGGAAGCCACCGTACCCAGCGGAGCGAGGAAGCGCGGCCGTGATGATGGCAGCAAGGCGATGACCAAAAAACCAACCAACAACCCCTGCCCCAACCCGATCAATATCCGCGTCCGCCGATCTTCGACCTCATTGCCCGAGGGCGGGACCTTTTGAAACCAGTGAACGACCAACGGCAACAAAATCACCCACGGCAAAAAGGAACTGAGGCTTTTGGGGATAAGTAAAAGCCATGACTCCAAATGAAAATCAGACAGCCCGAGACGGCTGGCGATTTGCTCGATCCAGACAGAGCTTGAATCGTGTTGGGGATTACCTCCTGCACTCAAGTAAGCCCACCAGGACCAAGTCAGAACGAAAACGATCAACCCAAGTCCGTGCTTCCAATGGAGTAAATCCGACAGCCGTTTTTCCTGCCTCAAGACCCCGATCACCATCGCATAAAAGAACCAAACATGGGGCGGCCCCTTCAAAAGAAAGGCCAATCCGAGAAACAAACCGGACACAACCCAAGCCATCAATTCCTTTTTCTGCCACCAGAAGACCAACCATGAAATAGCAGCCACTCCGAACAGCGCACAGTAGAGTCCCTCAATCTCTGCCAACCGCCCCTTCTCGATGAAACCAATGTTTGTCAGCATGATGAGGGCAGAAAGAAACGCGCCCTCATCCCCTAAAAAAGGCCGGAGCATGAGACCTGCAAAACCAGCCAAAACCAAGATGCCGAGCGCACTGGGCATTCTAACGGAGCGCTCATCCATGCGACCGGAAAAGACGATCGAGAGGGCCGTGGCCCAATTGATGCCTGGAGGCTTCCGGTTGTAAACCTTCCCGGCAGATCGGGGCACCAGCCAGTCCCCCGTTTGAAGCATGGTCCTTCCTGGCAAGACACGCCGCGCCTCTTCTCCCTGGAGCTCCCTTTTGCCGAGGCCAGGCAGGTAAATAGCAGCCCAGCTGAGCAAAATCAGAAGCAGAACGATGAGCGGTTTTGTCAGGTAGGAAGTGGAAGTCACAATGAACCTCATCAGTGCCGATTCACGTGGCTAGAAGCAACCAGAAAGTCAGATCGCTCATTCAACCAAAAAACAAAAGACCGGGTGGCTAGGGCTCCTCCAAGGCCCGCCACCCGGTCGTTCTTCACCATCCCCTCAATGACGTCTCGGCCGGAAAATCCCCCCGGAGAGCCCGACCAGCAAAAGCTAGACCATCCCCCGTATCAAAGTTTTCAGGAAGTCCGGCAAACCCCGTGTAAAAGAGCGCCACAATGTAACCATTGACTGCTGGCACATGAAGGGGATTCGGGGTCAATTCATGGGAACAAGTGATTCCCGCTCCCCTCTCCGTGTAGACAGTGCCGGTCTCCAAATTTCCGGTCGATGACCAGATCACTGCCCGCGAGGTCAAAGGTATGATCGGCAACGAGGTGATCGCATTCTGAAACTCGCCGTAATCAGGATTTGAATCCAAGTCTAGAATCGAATGATCAAAGGCCAGGTGATACTCAAAGACATCCCCGAGATTGAAGGCAGTTCCCAATGCGGCCGAAGTTGTGTTCACTTCAATCAGTCCACTGCGGATGATGGAGGCCGATTGAAGCTGAAGGGGCGAACTCAGAATCCAAATGATCGAACCCAGCCAAATCAATCATCGGGAGAGCTCAATGGCTGAATCGCGGGGATGAATCTCAATTTTCATTCTGTTAGCCTTGGTTTCCTGAATCACGTGTTGATTCATTGGTCCCGAATATCACATAAACTTTATTCCCTGAAACGCGAAACTGATCAGTTTATTAAATTCAATAAATTCACCAGACAAATTTACCCGATGCGGCGGCGTGCAACCACGAGGTGGTTATTGTAAGGAGTGCGCCCCCAAAGAGGCCGGAACTCGACTTCGAAACCACAACGATCAAACACCTCCGTGAAGATCTCTCTGCTCGGATAACTCACCGGGACCTTCATCATCCAACCAATCATCCGCGCGATGTTGTCGAGCGTGTGAGTGAACCTGTGCCGCCAAGAGCCATCTCCAATGCCCGAGCGAATGATGAACACACCCTTTTTCGGGCACACGAATTCGACCGCCCGGGCGATCAGCTCGCGCTGCACGTCTGGAGTCACATAAAGCAAGACATCCAACATCGTAACATGCCCCATAGGCGAGTCGTGCATGTCGCGAAAGTCTCTGCATTCGAAGAGCGCATCCACACCGCCCTTTTCGGCTATCCCTTGCGCCACCTGGATCTTAGGACCGTCAATGTCGACCCCATGAACACGCCCCGAAAACCCATGTTCTCGAAGGTAAAAAGCCAACAAACCCGTGCCGCAGCCGAGATCAAGAAGCGGCAGATCACGGGCACCCTTTAGCGAATCACTCACAGCACGATAAGCCGGATCGGTGCGGATCTTCCAATACACGTACCCTTTGAGAAATCGCGTTGGAAACATCGCAGCGATCCGCGTCGCCACTTCTTTATTGCCCGAACTCAGCACGTAGGCTTCAGAGCATTCCAGGTTGATAGGAGGAACCGCCGGAGCCCAGTCGGCTTCTCATTTCAGGATCATCCATCGCCCGATCCACGGCATCTTGCAGCGCACGCGAGACGAGCTCACGAAGGAGCGGCACCGGAGACCCGCTACCGGGACGGTAGGCTGGATTTTGACGCTCCCCGATGTAGACGCGGGAAAAAACTATCTGCCCCGTGCTCCCCTTGACTACATTCACCCGAAGTCGCGCGTAGCCATAAGGATGCACAAGCTGCTGAGCGGCGAGTTCTAACACTTCACCCGTGATGACATAGCGCGCTTTTCTCGGGGAGGTCAGCATTCCACGAGCGCTGCACGCGTGTGAAAATGCATTGTGGACGATCTCCTCAACGGGTGTGCGAGATTGGATGTACTCCAGAGGCGTTCCAATCGGAGTCCGAACCACCCCAAGATAGTAGGAATCCTCCCGGCGAGCATTTGCAAACCGTCCCACCGCCATGATCGGCGCACCCTTCACGATTTGACCCCGAGTCGGCTGGTAGTCCAAACTAACTTGCGTCGCTGCGCAGGCAGTCATCAACAAGCCAAACGCCAACGGCATGATTCTAAAACTAAAAACGCTCCAATTCATGGTTCGATCCTTACGACGAAGGAGAGAAGGAATCAACTATCGAAATAAATTCGATCGACTCATCCGTTATCCAGTCTACTCAAGGCACCTGGAAAACCTTCTGTGTGGTGGGATCCAGTGCGAGGGAACCACTAGGCAACCCCGTGATGTCGAGTTCATTGTAAGGGGCATATGGGCTCATGACCCGGCCAGGCTTGCTGGTCTTTTTGCCCACCATGAAAGAATTTGAAGATGAGCCTGAGGAGGCTGTCTCCTTCGTCTCCTTGGGTTCTGGCGTCTTCACTTTTGGCTCGGTCTCAACTGAGCTAGGAGGGGCGTCCGAAGTGCCCCCGGGAAGAGGAAAGGTTGAGTCGGCACTCGGACTGTTTTTGGAGTTCTCGGCGTCGATGATTTCAGTCTGAGGCGTCGTTGGCGGCACCTCAGTCGGATAAGTCGGGGCGGGATAGTTTGACACCGTCGGGGGCTGATCCTCCACCTTCTTCGGCGTTGGCTTTGAGAAAGTCGAAGGCTTGGACGGCGTGTATTTCTTGCTCGTCTTCGCAGGAGCCTGAGTCGGCGCTGATGTCGACGGCTTTTTCGTCACCTTGTCTGAGGAGGTGCGCGGGGCGGGCACATACTTCGGTTTATCCGAAGATTTGGGCGCCTGAAAACCGGTCGTCTCAGGATTTCTTGGCGGCGCATCTAAACTGTAGCGCCCCTGACCTCGTGGTGGGGTAGAACCCGCGGGTGACCGATACTGAGGCTGCCTCAGTGATTGAGAAACAGGCTCACCATAAAAGCTTCTCCGGATGAAGTCACCCACATTCTGTCCTGCGCTCCTGAGACGATCAGTGATCCCAGGCTTTGCCGCTGGAGGAGCCTGATATTGAGTCCTCTGCATTTGGTTGTAACGAGACGGTGTGTAACCTGGCGGATATTGGTACTGCTGACCCAAGGCCGCCGTGGCACCCAGCGTGAAGCACGAGATCATCGATGCCAGCGCGACTGGCCGGAGGGCGTCAGAAAGGAGGTTTGAAGTTTTCATCAGATTTACTATAGGTTTGTTAAATTTCTGGATAACTCAAGTGTTTTCTGGACCAATTTTCGGGAAATACAGTCAAATGACCCTAATAAGGAGTCTTTTCATCGACGTTTTCGACGGCCTTACAGGCCGGATATTCAACAAAAACTAAAACGAATTCAAAAACCGACGAGCCAGAAACAAGGTCAGGATGAGTGCCTTTTTCAACGGGTGCAGGCTCACTCTCTCATCAAAGACACGAAACTCCCGAGACCTCAATTTCTCCAAAATCTCACCATAAACCTGAGCCATCATTTCAGCAGCGATCATCGAGGGTCTGTCTTCGGCAGGCAAAATCGATTCAGCCTTCTCAAAATAGGCTCGGGCACGATCATGCACCTCCTGCAATAGTCCATGAAGGTGCTCATTGGAATGCTCGCTCAAAATTTGCTCCTCAGTGACGCCGTGCGCAGCCATTAAATCACGGGACAAATAGATGCGCCCGGTGTCCCGAGCATCCTGGCCTACGTCTCTGAGAATGTTGGTGAGTTGGAGAGCGTAACCCAAATTGACTGCATACTCTCTGCATCGCGGATTCTGATAACCAAAAATCTCGATGCTTACTAACCCAACGGCCGACGCAACCTTGTAACAATAGGCCAAAAGTTCCTCCCAAGTTTCAAAACGATCACCCTCCAAATCCGAAGCCATCCCATCCAGAATCTCGATCAAAAGAGATCTCTCAAATTCATATTTTCGCGATAAATCCAAGGCCTCGGTCAAAACAGGATGCGTGGACCGATCCTGATCCAAAATGGCCTGTCTCCAGCGGTTCATCTCCGCGCGGCGGGTTTCGATCGGGACATCAGGATCGTCAGCAATGTCGTCGAGCAATCGACAGAACGCATAGAACGAAATCATGTCACGCTTCCGCTCACCCGGCAGGCAACTGAGGGCAATCGCCAGATTCGAACGGCTTTTACGTGCGATTTGATGGGAGGTAGCGGCAGAAGAGGGGTCAGCAGGCATGCGCTCAATAAAGATCCCGATCTTGCTGCGGAAAACCTTTGCGGTAAAGGACCAGCATGGCTGAGACAAGAAGCCAGGTGTGTAAAAATGCAGTCAACACTGCACTCATGACCACTGCACCTGCTCGAAACCGCCCCTGTTCGAACTGCACTCGAAACACCTCGGAGGCATAGCGAGCCATGCAAAGAACAACCACCGCGGTCAAGACCCAGCCGAGCAAAGGCAACCCGCACCGCCATAGACTCCGGAGCGCCATTCCCCCGACATTGAGAAAATCATCCTTCGATGACGCAATAGCAACGGGTAGCGGCGCAAAAAAAAGGAGCATTTCATACAAAAACACCCATGACCAAAGGGGATCATGGTCATGAGTCCAGTCGGCAAAACCAATCCAAACCGCATTGAATCCACCGAGCCATAGCACATTGCGCCAGCGGGCAAACATCGCCTGGGTTGCCGTCTTGGAGTCGGTGCTGCCGGAGATACCTGAAGTTGGCCGCACCCACTCGATTACCAAACAGGCCAGCCAGACCTGATAGCCAGCAAGACTCAAAGCGCTGAACGCAAAACCTGCAAGACTCAGCCCCGACTCCAGCGCCTCAGTCCTCACGAGCCAGCGAGTTGCGAAAAACACAACGGCCCAAATGATCGAAAGAACGCTCAAGATCATAAGCAACAACCGCTCCTCCTTTTTGACAGCCTGAGAGCCGTATCGAAAAGGATAACGAAAGACACCCACCGTTAACATCACAAGCCAAACAGAAACAAGTAAAGCCAACGGCATGGGCGGCAGCGCCTGATGGAGCAGGATGACAGCGTCATGAACCCCCGCTTGAACCAAGGTGCGCACATCCTCCGTCACCGATGAAAAATCGCCCTTCACCCATTGGATCTCGGAGATCGAACTCCCCCGCCCTGTCCATTGATTGAGGAGAATGGCGAGCAGACAAATCCAAAGAGGTTGACGATGGGTGCGGAGACAATCCAGAGCGTCCGAAAAATACGTCCTCAAAGGATGCCACATGAAATGCAGACAGAAGGCGAATGCGAGAACAACCAGGCTAAGTGCACTGGAGAGCATTGTCGGTGCCTCAGGTAAAGTCATTCAGGAAACAAGTTGCCTATGGTTCGCGTACTTGCTCATCTTCTGCCATCTGAAAATTAAATCATGAAGCATCCCCTCACCCTCCTCGCATTTGCATTTACACTCCCCTTTTCCTCCGCACGCAGTGAAAGCTGGCCTTCCTGGCGCGGACCGGATCAAAACGGCTCTTCACCTGAAACACGACTCCCCTCCAAGTTCAGTAAGAAAGAAGGCGTCAAGTGGGCCGCCGAAGTGCCGAGCATCTCTGCTTCAGTCCCCGTCGTGTGGGGAGACAAAGTCTTCTTGACCGCACCCATCCAAGCCGAAAAACAACTCGTCGGTCTCTGCTATGATGCAAAGACTGGAAAAGAACTGTGGCGTCGCGTGGTCTCAGAGGGCGGACTTCAATGGGATAACAAGAGCAATCTCGCCAGTCCATCGCCTGTCACCGATGGCAAGCAGGTGGTCTTTCTTTTCGCAGATGCCGTGATCGCGAGCTTTGATTTGGATGGCCAGCAACTTTGGAAACGCGACATCAAAGAAACCCACGGAGCCTTCGCCACGCAGTGGACTTACGGCAGCAGCCCTGCTCTCGATGGCGGCAAGCTCTACATCCAAGTGCTTCAACGAAATGAAACTTTTGAATTTCAAGGCTTCTCGAAAGGAACTCCCGGCAAAGATATGACGAGTTACATTCTCGCCTTGGATCCCGCTACGGGTAAGGATATCTGGAAGCAACTTCGACCGACGCCAGCCATGGTTGAGTCCCTTGAGTCCTTCAGTTCCCCCGTATTCACCGACCATGCCGGGAAAAGAGTGATGCTCATCTCAGGCAGCGACACTCTGACTTTGCATGATGCAGCCACGGGGGCGGAGCAGGCTCGTCTGGCAACATGGAACCTGGCAGGAGAAGGCTACAACAAATTCTTCCGCCTCGTGCCTTCCCCCGTCGTGGGTGACGGCGTGGCGCTTGTTTGTGCACCCAAAAACTCTCCAGTCTTTGCCATGTCAATGGACAGCAAAGGAACCGATGTCCAGCCCTCATGGTCCAGTGACCCGAAGGTCGTAACCTCGGATGTTTCCACACCCGCATACTACAAAGGCAAGTTTTACGTTCTCGACAGCAACCGACGCACCCTGAGCTGCGTCGAACCCAAAACAGGAAAAGTCATCTGGACGGGAGAGACTGGAAGCAAATCGAAGTTTGAGAGCAGCCCCACAGTTGCAGATGACAAGGTTTATATGACCAACTTTTGGGGAGACGTTTATGTGGCGAAGGCAGGCGGCGACAGTTTTGAACTTCTAAGTTTGAATGAAATGGGCGATGGCACAAAGCCAAACGGCGACGCAGCCAGTTGCAGAAGCAGCATCGCAGTCGCCAATGGATGTCTGTTCATCCGGACGCAGGATAAGCTTTACTGCGTCGGCAAACCCTAATGCGCCAAACGAAAGAGGCCGAGCTAGAACAGCTCGGCCTCCACCACGTCCGAGAAGGTTGGGCGATTGAACTATTTGTCAAAAATCGATCCGTCTTCACGGTCCGCCACCTTCAGATAGCGGTAGTAAACCTCGAGTTGGAGCGTGCAGAGCGTCTGGCGGTAGACTTCATCAGCCGCATCACCCGCAGGCCAATTGGCGCGCCCACGCTTGAATGAACCATCGGGATTCTGAGCCGACAGGATCTGGGGCAGGAATTGCTCATTGTAAAACTTCCAGTCATCCCCACCGGCTTGGAAAAAGGCTTGGGTGTAGTAATACCAGCAGTAGAGATTGCAGTTCTTATTCCAGTCCAGCGGCTCAGCGGTCAGGAAGTCTCTGAGAAACTTCATCCCTTTTGCTGTGGCCGCTTTCTTGTTGCCTTTACCTAGGGTTTGGAGCCCCAGAACTCCGGCTCCCGTGAGGCTCCATTGATTGTAATGAGCGTCGCGGTTCGGGTTACCAAAACCACCGTCCTTTGTCTGCATTCTCTCAATGTAGTCAACCGTGCTCTCGATTGCAGAGTGAAGCCCTGCGATTTTCAAACTGGTATTCTTCGCAGCTTTTAGCGCCTGATACTGCCAACCCGCAACGGACAAGTCCTCACGCCCCGAGGTCATTTTGCCCTCAGAAGCATTTTTGGTGTAGTAGTCCCAAGAGCCCTTTGCTCTCCCATCGGTGCCTTGAGTCTTGATGATCAGTTCCACTCCCTTCTCGAAGGTTTCTCTCATCCCTGGAAGGGATTTGCTCCCCAGACGAGCCAGAGTGTACATTTCGCCCAGTGCATAGGTGGCGATTCCATGTTCATAAGCGCCCGCAATTCCTTTCGGATTCTCTGTGATGAAACCTGACGGGTTCTTCTTGCTCAACTCGATGAGGTAAAGGATTCCCTTCATCACGTTCTCACCATAAAACGGCGAGTCTGGCGTTTCACAGCGTCCGAGGTAGCATAAGAGCGAAAGTCCTGTCATGGCTGCTTTGTTGCTGCGCCCCCAAGAGCCATCGGGATTCTGTTTCGTCTTCAGCCAGGCTAGTGATTTCGTCACTGCCACTTCGCACTCAGGTTTTCCTCCCGTTTGACGCAATTTCTCCAACCGCTCCGTGCTCGAGCACCGGCTTCTCATCGACGGCGGCAAACTCACAAAACCCGAGGCTCCACCCATCCCCACTCCCGAGCCAAATCCTCCGCCACTGCCTCCACTGCCAAAGCCGCCTCCGCCCATCGAGCCTCCCATCATGCTGCTCACATCAGGCACATCCAACAAATCCGGCGGCGACTCCGGCAAGGAGATTGCCGCATTCGTGCTCGTGCTCACCACTTTCCGCATCGGCACGCTCTTGCTGATCGTGCTCCGCTTCTTGTTCTGCACCTTGTGCTTCATGTCCGCACTCGCTTGCTGCCCCTGCTGCGTGCCTCCACCAGGCAGGAAATCCACCTGCTT
>CAMBPV010000137.1 GCA_945869695.1 Prosthecobacter debontii | reverse complement strand
AGCTTTCATGGATCGGATCGCTTCGGGGTTTGGTTGGGTGAAACAACGTGGTCAAGCAACCGGTTCATGGCACCCATTTGAAATCGGCAAAGATCACCTTGGTGAGGTCGGAGCCTTGTTTGGGTAGAAAGTGGATTTTGCCCACGCTCAACCAGTTCGACATGGGCTTTTGGTTGAAGCGGTTGATGAGCCGCTCAGGGGCGATGGTCATCTCCTGCCAGTCGTCGGAGGCGGTGATCTCCATTTCGACCGAGTTGTGGTCGGCAGCCGTGAAGACCACCGTTTGCGGCTCGGTGCAGTAGAACTTGAAGCTCAGCCGCGAACCGGCTGGAGCCTGCCATTTGGGATCGTGCAGTTGCTCGGTGCCGGAACCGCGTCCGTTGTTTGTGGGACGAAATCCTTGGATGCCTTTGGGGCCTTCCAGCTCGGCGATGTGGCTCCAGGCGTTGTAACCGCTGCCGGAAAGATCGCTCGATGGTTTGTCGGTGGCTACCGCTTTGCCGAGCTTGGCAGGGATGGCTGCGTTGAAGTCGGTCGAGCGCACGATCGTCGTGTCGTAGGTGATGTTGGCGTAGCCAAAGACATAGTCGTCCACATTGAGCACCGGCATCTTGCCGATCCACTGCTGTCCCTGCCGCACGCTCGGCGTGTCACGCCAGGCACGCGCGTAGCTGCATGGGTTCTTGAGCGCATAAAACATCTCCACCTTGCGCACGGCATCGGGTGAGGCCGGCGTGATGACGAGTTCCGGCACGCCTTCGGCATCCAGACGGATCTCAGACTTCGCGTGCTCTGGCCAGGCCACGTCTTTTCCGAGCACATGCTTTTCCAGCCAGAACTTGGTGTTGTGCCCGATCTTCTCGGTGTCGTGGTGTCCGCGGGCTTGGATCGCAAACGACCACGGCACGTTCTTGGGGAACTTCTTGAAGCTCTCCAGCCCGCGTTCGTGGCCGCCATGATGATCGTTGGAGCCATTCAAAAACAGCGTGGCCGCCGTGATGAAGGGCACATGGGCCTCAGGCACAATCGAAGCCAGGATGATCTCTTCACCCGACGACTTCGGTGGCTCGACGTAAGGCACGTTGTAGAGCCAGAACTGCTTGTCGCGGTAGTAGTCGTTGTAACCGATGCCGAAGTAGGCGGCGACCGCCTTCACGCGCGGATCCGTGGCGAGATTCCACATCAACGTGCCGCCATACGAATACCCCGTCGCCCCGAGCCGCGTGCGATCCACCTCCTTCTGCTGCTCGAGATAGCTCAGCACACGCCGCTGGATCGCATACCAAAGGTAGTCGGAGGTTTGTTTCGAATCGGTGATTTGCTTTCCGTCCAGATCTTGCGCCCGAACGGGTCCAGCCACCGTTCGATCCATGTTCCCATGCCGTAGCGTCTCCGGATACTTCGTGAAGTGCGGACGTGTCCCCGTCTTGCCACAGTAGTCATGCGCCATCACGGCCCAGCCATCTTCAACAAACTTGCGATCCGGCTCCGCTGCGCCCATCCAGCCATGCACCACCAGTAACCCGGGAGCCTTTGCCGCACCCGTCTTGACCTTGTAGCGGCAGTAAACGCGGATCTCCTCGCCCAGCACATACGCGCTGATGTAGGAGTCCCGGCTGAAGATACCGTCACGCGTTTCTTGCTTCACGATCTCCTCCTTGAACTCGCCATGATTGGGGTCGTAGACCTTCCACAAAGCGGCTGGAGTCGGGAAAAGCCCGGCGGCGTTAAGCGCGGCCAGTGGCGCGAGCAGCAGGGCAGTGAGGAGGAGTGTGGGTTTCATTGAACATTTTCACTTCGTTACGGCAGCGGCGCGACGCGGATGTCATCGAACCAGGTTGATAGCGGGGAATCACTTTTGCCACCGGGCTGGAGACCGATGTCGTGTTTGGGCACGTCACCGCAAAGCGTGGTGTAGGTGAGCACGAGTTTTCCATCGATGATGGCGCAGAGTTCTTTGCCCTCCAGTTCAAGCACAAGATCGTGCCAGATGTCCGGATCGATGCGGATCTTCTCGGTCTTGGCATAGATGAACTTGCGGTTCCAGATACCCTGCTTTTTCAGCTCGGCAGCCTCGGGAGAGCCTTTCGGGTGCAGGACATCGTTGTTCCACGCGGTGATTCGGTCAGGCCGGATGTGCAGCCCGGCGACGTTGAAATCTTTCTCCACGACTGGATTCGGCCCTCCGATGCTGATGCCCATTTGCCCTTCGGTTGCGAGCTTGAATCGACAGCTCACGCGAATATCTTTCCCGGATATGGGGCGGCGCAGGCCGGGCGGATGCTTCTCCTCCGGGAAACACTGCCCGCGTAACGCCCCGTCCACGATCTGCCACCATTCAGCCCGCGCGTCCTTGCCACTCACGGTCTTGCCGAGCGGATGTTTGGCATCAATGCCTGAAGCAAGGAACCCGTAAGGGCGCCAGTTCACGGCAAAGGCAGCCGCGTCCGAGAAGTCATCGCTCCACGAGGCAGGAGTCGGAGCGTTGTCGGCGCCATGCAGACCGGCCAGCGGCGCGAGCAGCAGGGCTGTGAGGGCCGGCCGAAGGAAGACGGCCTGCCAAGCTGCTTTCAAAAATAAGCAGGCAACGGTGAGGGTGTGTTTCATGGTTCTGGCGTCTTGATTCCTGGTTTTCGCCATCACTTCGGCTGCTGAACCATCTCGCAGTCGGCATCCATCGGCACGGCGGGGCCGCTTTGATCCACGGGATGGGTGAAGAGGTAGCGGAAGACCTCGTCGTAGATCCACTGGCCCATCGCGTCCTTGCCGCCGGGCACGACAATGGTGTGGGCGCGCCCGGCGTTGTTCTTGACGTCGATGTTGGTGATGAGGCGACGCGTGTTGCCATAGGGCGGCTTGGCGGAGTCGATGTTCACGATGGGACCGTGATCGTGCAGCCTGAGCAATTGCCAGGAGCGGCAGTAGTGATCCGCGACCCAGCCCCCATCGAGCACATGGGAAAAGCCGAAGAAGCGGTTCGATGGCGTGGCGGAGGCGGCACCTTGCCAGGTCTCGGTGTTATCACGCGGGCCGGAGAACATGACCACGCGATCCACCTTCTGATGCATGGCAAAGCGGGCCGCCGTGGTGCTGCCATGCGAAATGCCGCTCATGATGACCTTTTCCCATCGCAGGCCGCTGCCATCTGCGGTGAGGAACTGCTCCCATTTTCCGTCCGGGTTCTCTTTAACGAGCCACTTCACGAACTGAAGCGAACGCTCCGTCATGCCGTCGGGTTTCGGGATGCTCACCAGCGGGCTGAAATCCTCGCCCGTCGCGGCTTCCAAGCGGACTTTCCCGATCGCCGTGCCGCTGCCGTCCTCGTATTGCGTCTTGGTGAGACCTGCGAACCAACCATTCGAGTAATGAGGCTGGATGCCGTGATAGCCGTAGCTCGCGATGCGCTCAAACAGCCCTTGATTGTGACCCATGAGCCAGATCACGAGCTTGCCCTGCGAAGGCACGCGGGTGTCCACCACGGCATGCTGGAGGTCAGCGGGTTTGCCCTTGTCATCCATGAAGGTGAACTTGATCGCCGGGTGCTCCTTTGCCCGCGGGTCGATCTCGCTGGCCCGTTTGGTGAGGTCATATCGCTGTGGTTCGGCGGCGAGGAGATGGCTACCGAGGAGGAGTGTGCTGATGAGGAGGTGTTTCATGATGGTGCGGATCGACGGGAGGGCCATTGTTAGCGCAAGTCTAGGGTGGTGAGGACTGCCAGAGGAATGAAGTCAATTTCTGGAAACGGCATCAAGTAGCTGCCCGGCGACTTGGTTGCCGAGTCGCTCGGAGGCCTCACGGGGAAAATGGCATCCTTGCATGGGCAACTGGCTTTGTCTCACGAAACGGTAGAGGTCGTTCACTGGGATCTGGTGTTTGTGCATGACTTGCAGGGCGACGGCGTTGTAGGCCTCCGCGTCGTCAGGCTTGCTCTCATTGTTCGCAGGGGTGGTGGTGGCCCACATCAGGGGCCGCCCGGTCTTCTTCAGTTCCATGACGAGCTTCTCCAGTTCCGCGCCGTAGCGCTCCAGCGGGATGCAACGGGTGTAGCCTTCCCTCGGCTCCCTCGAGTATTCTTTCCCCTGCATCCATTTCAGAGCGTGCTGGCCCCAGTTGAACTGGATGAGGTCAAAGGGTCGCCCCAGTTCCTGCTCCGGTTCCGTCACCTGGAGACGCACAATCTCCGCCCAGTCGGGCTGATCATCGAAGGCGGTGGCCCCCGTGCGGACGTTGGCTTTGTGAAGCATGGCACTGCGCAGGAAGGTGCTGTATTGCCCGACGATGGAGTCGCCGAGCACGAGAAGGTTCGGGAGATCGGGTTCGTTGCCCTCCAGCAACACTTCCTCCACCTTGTTCGCGACCACGGATGCGATCAGGGAGACGCCCGCATCGGTGAGGATGAAATCCCCGGGGCGCTGCATGTCCTCGCGGCGGATGCGGACATACTCGTGGAGGTCGAGCAGCATGGCGCGGCGTTTGTAAGCGTTGTCGGTGAGGGTGCGGTTATTGGCCTCGATCCGGGCGGCGGAAATCGCGGCAGTGCCATCGGGCACGGGGACGGAGGTGGCCCAGATCCACTTCGTTTGCCGATCCTGCCCCGACTTGCCGAGACCGTCGAGGAACTGTCGAAACTGCGCCGTGCTCAGCGCTGGTTTGCCTGTGTCAGGATCCATCCGGGCCGCTTCCAACACGCCGGCGTAGAGGACGAGATCATGCTGCGCCAGCAAAGCCGGGAGTTGCGCAAGGAATGCGTCCACCTCCGCCTTGCCGCCGGCGGGAGCGGGGTGAAACTGGACGTTGATGCGAGCCTTCAGCAAGTCCCGCAGCGTCTCGGCATACTGTGCGCCCACGGCATCGCCAATGAACAGGGCGGTCTTCGCAGGCGCGGCGTTTGCCGGGATGGGCAGAGCCTGCGCCACATGGGTGACGACCTGCCCGGCCAGTTTCGCGGAGCCCTCCGCCGAGAAATGGACATTGCCGGGACCGGCGAACATCGCAGGCGGAAAGGCTTGGGTCGTGGCGTGCAGGTCGTTGATGGGCACGCCGTGTTTCTCCATGACGCGTTGCGCGGCGGCATTGTATTTGACCTCGTCACCGGGGAAGCGGCCCGCCTCGCCCTCGGGCACGAGGGTCGTGTTGGCGAAGATGAGTTTGGCACCGGTCTGCTTGAGCCTTTCGACGAGGGTCTCCAGGTTTTTCTCATACTCCGTCAGCGGGACGGAGAGCGTGCCGTTGACCTTGTCGCGTTGTCCCGGCGTCTTGAGTTCGGGGTTGCGATAGCAGAGGTCGTGCAGGCCCCAGTTGAAGTGGATGACCTGCCACTTGCCGTCGCCCAGCCAGGCCTCGATTTGGGCCAGGCCATGGCGCGTGTCGCCGCAGTTGGCATTGGGGCGGATCACGTTCGCTTTTCCTTTGAGGCCCTCGCGGACTTGGCGGGTATAGCCGATGGAGATGGAATCGCCAAGGATCAGCACATTGGGCAGCGCTTTGTCAATTGGGACGTCGCTGGTCAGGCCAGCGCGGTCCCGCTTTGGGGTGACGAACGTTTCCGCCTGCGATGGTTTCGGTGCGTCCGCCGCGAGCAACAAGCCGAGCGGGGTCAGTAGCAGAGCGGCGAGCAGGGTGAGGATGGGATTTAGCATGGCAAAGATGATTCGTCTTGGGAGACAAATCTAAACGCCCACGAAGTCTGCGATCTACCTCCGCCCGTTCAGGATCATCTCATTCAACTTCTGGCGCAGGGCCTCCCGTGATCGAGTGCGCCGCTTACCTTCTCAACGCATTGATCAGCTCATCCACCTTGTTGATCAAATCCTGCATCTGACTCTGGTTGTAGCTGCCCTCGGCTCCTTGGCCAAGGGTGCCGAAGCCGTTGCTGTTGTTGCTCGTTTGGGCCAGGGCATTGGCGATGGCGTTGTTGAGATCGTTGATCGTCGCCCGCTGCTGGATGTCGGCATTGAGTGACGTGAGTTGGCTGCGCATCTCGGCACTGGAGGCTGGCGAGTTGTTCGCGGGTTTGGTCGGATCGAAAGGCATAATCGCAGGAACGTTGAAGGGTTCGACAGAAGAATGGGGACAGGAGAATGGATGAAGATTGGCTCGGAAGTTTATTCTTCTGTCCCCATTCTCCTGTCGATTGGATTGGGCCTTACGGACTCACAGTGACCTTCACCACATCGGTCCAGTCGCCATTCGGCGTGCCTTTGTCCCAGAAGCGCATGCGGTATTCACGGGCTTCGGGTGTAATGGCCGTGATTGGAGCATAGACCCCGCGAGGGCCGTTAGTCCGACATTTAGGACGCCGCCCGCCTATTCATCCTCGATCCCACCAAAGAAATCCGTGATGGTCTTTCCCTCGCTTCAGGCCAATCTTTCCAGCACATGCACACCGGGGATGGTGTCACCCAGCTTCGATGCGACTCATGGTATCCCGTGACACGCCGCATAAACGCCGCAGGGCATACATGCTCAGGCTCTCAGCTTCACGGAGCTCCTGCAAACGCCTCGGCAGCCGCTCGCGGATACGCTCGGCGTAGTCGTGGGCATCGTGGTTGTCCGGCGCAGCGGGCATCGTTGGTCATCCCCAGAGTTCGTTGAACATGATCTGCTTCTCGGTCGCGTTGAGCGGAGAGCGCGAAACGGCGTTCCAAGCGGCGTTGATGTCCTGCTTAGGCCAGCTCTGAGCTATGAGGGCGGCGAATTTCGAGCGCATCTTGGAACAAGGAACCTCAGGGAGCAGTTGAAGTGCTTTTGCATGTTGCCCTCTCAAATGCCCGCGAATGCGCTTGGCTTTGCGGAAGGCGTCGTGGTTGTCTGGCGCGGTGGGCATAGGGGCTCATGCGGCGTGCAACGCGGCCGTCGGCGCAAGCAGGAGGTCGGTGAGGAGTGCAGCACAGCCTTTCATTTCTTCTCGATAGGTGCGCCAGCATTGGGCGGGGCGGCGATGGGAGTCTTCGAGCTATCAGCTTTGCCCGCTAGAACCTCTTCGATCATCTTCTCTGTCAGTTCATTGGGGTGGCCGATCCAAGCTAGCCTGCCGTCTTTGCCGACTAGGAAGGCGGACGGGATGCTATTCAATCCGGCAGCGTCTAGCCACGTCTTACCCATCGAGCCTTGCCCGGAGGCGCTCATGTTATCCAAGGCGACAGGATAGGTCATCCTGTCTGCCATCTTTTTGACGAAGGCTTTTACCGGTGTCTGATCTTTGCCTTCGACGTTCTGACCGATCACTACCAATCCCTTGTCCCTGAACTTGAGATGGAGGGCGTTGAGATGGGGAATTCCAGCCACGCAAGGTCCACACCAAGTCGCCCAGAACTCGATCAGATAGGCTTTGTCTTTCGCGAACTCCGTGACTGGCTGTCCTTGAATCCACTCTCCGCAGTTCACCTTTGGGGCAGCGTCGCCCGTTTTGAGCGTGATCACCGCCTCCTGTGGGGACATGGCCGGGAGATGTCCCGCCTTGTAGCTCTCCAGGGTCACTTGGTAGGGGGCCCTGTCCGCTTTGTCTGTCTTGGCATCCACCATTAAGGCGATCACTTTCTCTTGCAGTTCGACGGCCTTTCCCTTCTCGCCTTTCATGAACGTTGCACGCGCGAGAACCGCGAGATGACTTGCCCGCTGTTCGTCATTGTTGAAGTCGCCTTCATTTGCCTTCACGGCTATTTCATAGGCGTTGTCGAGCGCTTGACCGGAAAGCGACTCATTCTGAAGCAGACCTTCGGCAACGCGTTTGAGATGGCCCTTTCGTTCGAATTGCTGTTCCGCCAGGAATTCGGAAGCCGCCTTCGCCACATCGAATTTGCCTGCTAGAAGCTCTTCGATCTTCTCATCCAAGGCAACTGGATAGGTCATCTTCGTTTCAGTCACTTCAGCAGGATTGCCGATCCACGCTATCCTGCCATCCTTGCCAACGAGGAAGGCACACGGGAGGCAGGTCTGACCCGCAGCGCTCATCCAAGTATCCATCATCGTGCCTTGCGATGTGTTCACGCTATCCAAGGCGACAGGATAGATCCTTGTGTTGGCCATTTTCCCGACAAGCGATTTGACGTTTGTTGGATCGCCTGCCGCCAGCTTGGCATTGACGTTCTGTCCGACAACTATGAGCCCCTTATCCTTGAACTTTTGATATAGCGCATTGAGATGCGGGATGTTGTCATCACAAGTCCACAAGGGAGTGGCCCAGAACTCGACAAGGTAGGCCTTGTCATTGGCGAACTCCTTGATCGGTCCGCCTTGTATCCATTCGGTTGCAATCAGCTTCGGAGCGGGATCGCCGGGCTTAAGCCGAGGCTCGGTCCATTCGTTGATGAGCAATAGCGGGGCGGGAACGTTGGGCTTGAGCCCTGGTTCGGCAGATTGCAGTGAGGCGAACGGCAGCAGGAACAGGGTGGTGAGTAGGATAGTTTTCATTTCTTTTCAATAGGTGCGCCAAGATTGGTCGGAGCGGTGGCTTTGCCTGCGGGGTTGGTAATGCCCGCGTGTTCCACGAGGAAGCGGTTGCGCAGTTCGTTGAAGCGCGGGCCTTGGTTGTGGCCGATTAGCGGGGCGAGATCGAGCTGCTTGGGGTCGGGGATTGTGTTGTAGATGGAGAGGACGGTCGTGGGCGGGCAGGCGGTGTCGATGAGTCCGCTGCTCATGAGCACAGGCACCTTCACGAAGCGGGCGAAGTTCACGGTGTCGTAGTAGGCGGTGGCGGCGATAATTTTGAGATCAGGAGTCTTCTTGTCGCGGCCCATGATGAGGTTGCTCGGTGCGGCATCGGGCCGTCCGTGGAGCGGGCCGGTGTGCTCGCCGAGCGCGGGCGCGACGCTCACGACGGCGGTGATGCGCGGATCGAGCGCAGCGGCGATGATGGCGAGGCCGCCCCCCTGGCTGCCGCCGGAGCTGATGATGGCCTTATGATTCCAATCAGGACGCGAGGTCATGTAGTCAATCCCGCGCACCAACCCCGTGAAGACCTGCCGATAGTAATACGTCATGCGGTCGTCGCTGCCGATGTAGGGATAGCCCATGAACTTCTTCCACCGTGCCTCGTCCTCGGGAGTCCGCTCCATCGGCATGTCGTGAGCGCTCATGTCGAGCGCGAGGAAACCCAGCGCTGCATTGCCGATGACCCAACGCGATTCCTTCAAGCCGTTCGGATGAACGCCCATGCCCGGCTGTGAAATCATGATGGGCAGCGAGGTCGCTCCCTTCGGCTTGGCGAGATAACCGTGCGAGCGCAGACCGTTGATGTTGGCAAAGCTGACCTCGAAGAGTTCGATGGCCGCATTGTCCTGCGCGACTGGTTCGATCTTTGCATCGAGAGGAATCTTCGCAAGTTCCGCCTTCTGTGCGGTCCAGAACGACTCGAAGTCCGCCGGAAGTTTCGCCGTGGGCGCGATGTGGAAAGGCTCGAAAGCCGCACCCGCCATGCCGATGCCGAGCGCTTCCACGTTCGCCGTCGGCGTTACCTTGAATTGCAGCACGCCGGGTTGAGCGAGGGTTCCCTCCACCGTGACCGAGCCGTCTTTGAGCGTGACAGTGCCTTGTCCCAAAACCTTCGCGCCATCGAGCGTGAGTGACCACACGAGTTCGGCGGGCACGCTCGGAGCCTTATCTGCCAGGATCACGCGGAACACTGCTTTCTCGCCGCACTTGTAGATGGCATCCGCGTGATCGGTCTCGGCTTTGATCCATGTGTTGGGATTGACGGGCTTGGGCTTGGCGATTTCTGCGCCTTGGAGAAAAGTTAGCAGCGCCAGCAGGAGGACGGTGAGGAGTGTGAGGGTGCGTTTCATTGCTTGGATTGTGGAGAGACTTTAGCCCGCTGCATTTTTTCAAAACGGGATCGGTTCAAAGCCGGGAATTTCCTTGACCACTCGCGAGTCGGGCCTGAGCGCGAAGTTGCCTGCGGCCTCGTCTACAGAGCCGGGATCAGTGTCGATCTCGATGTTGTGATGGCGGTAGTCTTTGTCGGGATAACGCGAGGGGCCGACGCCTTCGTTGTTGCCGATGAGCGCGTTGTTGAAGACGCGGTTGTAGAGCGGCGTGTTGGGGTCGTTGTTCACGGCGACGCCAAGGTAGGTCGCATGGAACTCGGGATACCTCGTGGAGTAAGGCGGCGCGGTCACGTCCACGTCCTTCGTCAGCATGGTGACATTGCTGAGATAGGTCTTCCGCGTCTTCTCAAAATCAGCGCCGTCCTTGGTCTTCACGCCAGGATTGTCTATGAAGAGATTGTTCGCGATGACATGATCGTGGCCCTCGGTGATGCCCAGCAGCGCGCAGCTCCACGGCTTCACGGTGCGTCCGATATTGCGGTAAAAGACGTTGCCGAAGACCTCGACGCCGTGCGTGCTGTTATCGAGGTAGATCGTGCAGTTGCCCGCGTTGTGATCCGGGCTGCCGCGTTCGTTTTCGTGGAAATAATTGAAACGAATCCGGTTGCCCAACATGCTCGGATTCTGCCGGGTCTCGACGACTCCGCCGTCCTTCGAGGCCGTGAGCCCTTGCGCGATTTCGTTGTATTGGATGAGGTGATCGTTGCCGAGGAAGTAGAGCAGGCCACCGTAATTATCGTGGAGGTAATTGCCTTCGACGACATTGCCGCAGCCGTCCACGACGACCGATTCCGCATACATGTGAACACGACGGTCGGTGCGGTAGATGTTGCAGTTGCGCACGAAGTTTTCCGCTGGCGTGAGTGTCTTGCGATCACCGCCGCCGAGCAGCACGCCACCGATGCCGGTGTCGTAAATCGTGCAGCCGTCGAGGCCGTTGTGGCGCCCGCCTTGACGGTCGAGCGCGGTCGAGCCGGGGAGCCGATTTTGCAAAGGCAGTCGCTCCATGCCGGTGCAGAGCACATGGCGATACGAACCCGGCAAGCGCGGCAACGGCTTGCCCGGTCCCGCGGCCAGCACCTCCGGCGGCGCAGTGGCACCGGCGGGCGATTGCGCTTCCCACTCGCCCGCAAGTCCGGCGTCCCAGCCGAAGCCGATCTGCACGCCGACGATGCCCGCATTGCGGATGGTGCAGCGCTCAAGCACGCAGTCCTTGCCCCGCTCGATATACACGCCGCTCGTGCGCGTGGCCTCCAGCGTGAGGCCCCGCAGACGCACATGCGAGCAGCCTTCCATCGCCACCAACACATCATTGAGCATCGAGACGAGGACCTCACTTTCATCATTGAAGCCGACGGACGGATAGAGCGTCAGCACGCCGGTCTTGCGATCCAGATAGTATTCGCCGGGCACATCGAGTTCCTCGGGTAGATTGGAAAAGTAGAACCACTTCGCCATGTCCTTGTAAATCGGCCAGACCTTAACAGGCGTGGCGAAAGTGACGGCACCCTTCTTCGCATCCACCGACGCGATTTTGCGACTTGTGTTCGCGTAAGCGCGGACGAGGCCCCCGACGACATACGCATCATCCAACGAGCCCCACTCGATCATGTGCGCAATAGCCTGCTGAGGAAACAAAGCCATCTGATCCCCGTCCCCGTCCGTGCCCCAAGGTTTGATGGGCACATCCTTCAACGTGATCGTGGAATACTGCGCCGCCCCACCTTTCTCGTCGTGCTCCATATTCTGAATAGCGCTCTCGACCAGACCCAGAGTCGGCGTCTGATCATTGCGGTTCGGCCACCGGGCGAGCGTCGCCGCTTTGCCATCAATGAAGAGTTCCAACGGTGCAGGCAGGTAATGAGTCGGCGATCTGAAATCCAACGCATGCATCGGCTGCAACTCGCCATAATCCGTGATGCCCAGCGCCTTCAAATCCACCTGCAACAAATGCCGCCGCGCCGCATGACTCACCACGCGGTCGAGAAACGCCCGATCCGTCACCGGATGAAATGCTGAAGCCTGAATCTTTCGCCCACCCACCAGCCGCACCGTCTCGCCCGGACTCGCCGCATATACGACCGGCGCACTCGCCTGCCCGCCATCACGCGCATCCAAATCAAACGACTGCTCCCGCTGATACACCCCGCCACGGAGCCAAACTGTGATGCCTTCAGGAGGATACTTCTTAGCCGCATTCAGCTCCCGCACGACATCGCGTGCCCGTTCCAAAGTGGCGAAGGGGAGTTCCTTGGTGCCGGGATTTGTGTCGTCGCCGCTTGGCGATATGTGGAACTCAGTGGCGTTTAGCGCAGAAAGTGGCGCGAACAATAGGGAGGCGAGAGCGAGTAGGTTTTTCATGGGAGATCAAAGTCGGGGTTGTGCCACTCATGGCAGCGGTGCGCGGCGAGCCATCGTCACGCGCACATCATCCGCATAGTGTCCAGCGAAGCTGCCCAATGTGTGCGGCGCGCGAACGATACCGAGGCGAATCATCAAGAAGTCGGTATTCGCCGGGAGCCGCAGCTCACAAGCCATCCGTTGCCAAGTGGTGGCATCGCGATCCAACATCTTGCCGCCGCTACGAGCCATCGCTAGTGAACCCGTGAAGAGTTTGTTCTCGATGCGCATGGAGCCGTTGGTCGCCATGTCCGCATCCAAGGCAAAGATGCACACGTCGCACTCATCCTTCTCGTCCGCTGATAGGGCGACGGCATTGAACACCGCCGACAACTGCACCACCGCCCCGCCATCACTGAACTCGTGCCGATAAGACTGCACATCAATCAACCGGAAAAGATCCGCGCTGTAACCTCCGGGATTCGGCTTCCCCTCGTAATCCGCGCTCAGAAAGCGCAGCATCCGTGTTCCCGTCGCCGACTTCACGCCCTGCTGCTGACCCACCATCTCCGAGTAATCACCACTCCACCGCCCCGCCTCAATCGGCACACCCGTCGCCAACGGCGCAGGACCAGACTCAAAGCTCTCGTGCAACAGTGTCATCGCCTTGCCCAATGATGG
>CAMBPV010000136.1 GCA_945869695.1 Prosthecobacter debontii | reverse complement strand
AGTCCAATGCCAGGAGCCAGTGTAAGCGCTCCAGTGACTGCCAGCGGTCGCGAGTTTGCTGTCGAGTGGATGGAGTAACCTGCGGAATCCACATTCAGCGCGCTCATCGTTACGCCGTCGGATGTATCTATAAGCACCTGGCCTCCCGTGCCACCGAGCACGGCGGTGACAAGTCCGCCGTTATCCCAGATCTGAAGGGTGCCGGTATCGCTGCCGAGACGCCAAGTGTTGGCGGTGCCCCAGTTCCCTGCGCCGCCTGTGCCAGAAGAAGCCCCGTTTTGATCCCAAAAAAGGGTCTGCGAGATGCCGCTGGAGGCAGTCACAAGCAGGATCATCACGATGAGATAAAGTGATCTCCCTATTGCGAATTCAAGGTCAGAAAAATAACGAGTTTCAAATATTTTTGGCCGGGGCTTCATAACTCAATCAGCATCAGCAACGCCATTGGTTGGGCTAACGAAGTTGATTGGGTTTGCGGGGTGAAAGTGATTTACATCTCCTACCCAGAGCAAATGAGGGGCCAAAACGGGTTATAAAAACCTAAACAAAAAGGCGCTGGGGTTCTGCCGTGAGAATCGCCATTTCTGTGAGCGCTGATCGCGCACCAGACTTGATTGAATCTGATCGTTTTCCAAGGCAAACTCCGACCGCTCAAGGGACCTCCACCCCAGCCGCCCATAGCACACCGCGTGGGATGAGGTGCTCTAAACCAGGCGTGTTCTCGGGGTGCGGACTGGAGATGAACACGCGACCTTTTCCAAAACTGCCCAGCGCCTGCGCAGGTGAGTCCACCATCACGCCCGTGGGCGTGCCATTCTCAGCGATCTCAGATTTAAAAACGCAGATCGTCGTGTAGGCCGGAATATCCTTGCGCTCAGCGGGCTTGATGACTGGGCCGTTACCGTAGCGGACTTTGAAAGTTCCCCTGACATCCCCGAGGAGCTTACGGCCTTCTTCCGTCACTTCAGAATCCAAAAAGGCCTTACCACGCTGCCATTTGCTAGAAACCGTGCTGGCGTTGAGAATGCCGAGGCCCCACTTGAAATTCGAGCAAGCGAGATAAGCCCCCGCGCAAACGCCGACATAGCCACCTCCACCCCGAATGAACTCACGCACATTGTTCCGCCCGGCCTCTCCAATGGATTCCGCCTGAGCACTTCCTGAGCCACCGGAGAAAACAACCACATCAAATTGCTTCAGATCAATCGTCGCCCACTCGGCTGCTTGGACGCGAGTCAATGTCGTGTCGGGAATCGATTGGATGCGGCCACCCACGTTTTCGATCCCATCTTTTGGCGCCCCCTTGCCATCAAAGATAGCCACCTTCAGCGGCCTCGTTTTCTCTGGGGCGGCGATGATTGTTTTCAGGCCATTTACATCCGGCGGTATGACAAAGGGTGCCTTGGCTTTGGACGTTTGAGCCGAAAGCTCGAGCGCGGAACCGAGAAACAAAACCAAAACAAAAGGTAAGCTTCTCATCGTGTGATCTACTTCAATACCGACTCAATTGCCTTTGCCACTTGTTGGCCCATGAGCTCATAACCCTTGGCGTTAAAATGAACATCTTTGGGATTCGCAATTCCCTCGAGTTGGGGCGCAAGGAAGGAATGCAGATCATTGATGGCGACGCCGTGCTTTTGCATCACCTGAGTGGCGATGGCGTTCTTCTCGTTGATCTGCGTGACGATCTCTAGCCCGTCCTTGGTGTCCGGCGGCACGGGCGTCGTGGTGGCAAAGATCAACTTCGCACCGGTTTGCTTCATTCGCGTGATGAGCGCCTCCAAGCGCGTCTCGTAGTCGGCGGCACTTGTTTTGCGGTCGTGAATGCCGAAGTTGAAGTGGATCACGTCCCATTTGCCATCTCCGAGCCAGATGTCGATCTTCTTCACCCCATTGGCCGTCGGGCCGCAGTTTTCAGGCGCACGATGCACGTTCGCCTTCCCCGACATCGATTTCCGCACATCCTGAGTGTAGCCGCGTGAGATGGAGTCACCGATCAAAAGCACGCGCGGCAGTTTCGGATCATCCTGCACGAAATCCCAGGCATTGGACTTTCCTGCAACTTTTTCGCTCTTGTGAATCGGCAGATAAAACGAGCCCAGGTTCTGCTCCAAGAGGATCTCCCATTGCTGCTGGTCGGCTGGTAACTTTGCCTTGAGCGCTTGGTATCTTTCATCCGTGACCTGATTGGCAGCCGCTTTCTTCGCCGCAGCTTCAGAAGCGTTGGTGGGTTCGTTTTGGGTTTTGACTTGAGCGTGACTCAGCCCGACCCAGGCAAGAAGAATAAAGAGAGGCTTCATTTGAAATCAAAAACTACCAGGGCTCCTCGCCGAGCAGATCCCGGCAGAGATCGACCGCAGACATGAAGCCGTCTTCGTGGAATCCATAACGGAACCAAGCTCCGCAGTAATACATCGTTTGGTCTGGAGCAATCCGATTCAGCTCGGGCAGTCGTTTCTGTTCAGCCGTGGCCTTCACATCAAAGAGCGGATGCTCATAGTCGATTTGCCGGATGATCTGGGTAGGGTCGATGTCCTCAGCGCCGTTGATGGAAACGAAATAGTGCGTCTTTTCCGAGACGCCCTGGAGATTGTTCATCCAGTAAATCGTGCTCGGGTCCACGCGCCCATCCGCCGTGATCTTCACCCGGTAATTCCACGAGGCCCAGCATTTCGCCGTCTTCGGCATCAGACTGGCGTCCGTGTGCAAGGTGGCCAAATTAGGCTGGTAACGGAAAGCGGGTAGCAGCTCCTGCTCCAGGGCCGTGGGCTCCGCCAGCATCCGCAGGGATGTGGGAGCATGAGTCGCGAGAATCACCTTATCGAAGACCTCGGGGGCCTGCCCATCCGTGTAAACCGTGGCTTTTCCATGGCTCCGCTCGATCCGTTTGACCGGTGTGTTCAGGCGGATCCGATCTGCAAAAGGCGGGATGATTTTTCGCACGTATTGGCGCGATCCGTCCACGACCGTCCACCAGGGGTGCCGGGTATTCATTCCGAGGAAACCGTGATTGAACCAAAAATGCATCAGCGTCCGCGCGGGGAACTCCAGCATCTGATCCGGCGGCGTGGACCACACTGCACTGCCCATGGGGACGATGTAGAGGTTGAGGAAGTCTTGGCCGTAACCGCGCGCAAGGGCATACTCACGCAAGGTGTGATGCTCAAAGCGCGGATCATTCATCGCCTCAATGGTCTCTTCATTGAAGCGCTTGATCTTCAAAAGGAAGCTCCAAAACCGAGGGCTGAGAAGATTGCTCCGCTGGCCGAAGATGGTGTCGAGATTCTTCCCGTTGTATTCATATCCCGTCGGGAGATGCGCGAGACTGAAGGACATGTCCGTCCGTTTGGTCTCCACTCCTAATTCACGGAAGAGACGGCAGAGCAGCGGGTAAGTCTGGTGATTAAACACCATGAACCCCGTATCGATCGGCAGTTCCCGGCCGTCTTCAGGCACTGTGACGGTATTCGTATGCCCACCCACATAGTCGCCCGCCTCATACAGCGTGAGGTCGTAGCGCTGGTTTAAAAAATGGGCGCAGCCCAGACCCGAGATACCCGAGCCGACGATCGCGAGACGTGGCCGACCCGATGCACTCATGCCTCTTTCTTGACCCGAGTCTTCAGCTGGCTGGCCTCCTCATAAATGGTGGCAGGCACAGGGCGCAGATCCCAGATAATGCCCACGGCAGAGAGTGCACGGAGCACGTAGTAGGAAATATCGATCTCCCACCAATAGAAGCCCTGGCGCGCGGAATGCATGTAGCGGTGGTGATTGTTATGCCAGCCCTCACCCAGAGTGATCAAGGCAAGGAACAGGCTGTTCCGGCTATCATCACCCGTCTTGAAACGCTGACGTCCGAAGACGTGGGCCAGTGAATTGATACAGAGCGTTCCGTGCAGCAACACCACCGTGCTGATGAAAAATCCCCACACAAAAAGTTGAGGTCCATTGGTGCCCAAGCCCGGTGCGTAACGCTCCAAGAGCCAACCCGTCAGCCAAAGCCCCACTCCAAAAAACCAAGGCACCACCTGATCACAGCGATTCAAAAACACCAGTTCCGGGAATTTGGCCAGATCCTTGATCCGATCATACTCCGTGGGCCTGTTTCGGCTGCTCGTGATCCAGCCGATGTGGGACCAGATGAAACCGCTGACGCCCGGTGAATGAAGGTCCTCTTCCTGATCCGAGTGTTTGTGATGATGCCTGTGCACCGCCGCCCACCAGAGGGGTCCGCGCTGCATGGCGGAGTTACCCAGCACGGCAAAGCCAAACTGAGCGAGGCGCGAGGTTTTAAAAGTGCGATGAGCAAAATACCGGTGATAAAAAGCCGTGATGGCAAACATCCGCACCAGATAAAGCAGCACCGCCACGCCAACCGCCGTCCAGCTCCAACCCACCCAAAAAACGGAAATGCAGCCGAGATGCAAAACGATGAAGGGGATGCACCGCACCCAGTCCACCTTCAGAGGCAGATTTCTCACGGCATCAATGCCATCGGGGTAATAGTCCGAGTCCACCCACTGTCTGAGCATCGCATAAATCTGACCCGGAATGCTGCGGCGCACGGGTTGGGGGAGGGGGCTATCGTTTTGCACAGGTAATGGTTCGCCCCCGAGAGGGGTTTGGATTCATGAAGGTTGGTAGAGACTGCCAAGCGCAGAATCTCGGATGATCTGCGCCTTGATCCACCCTTACTCAGGATGGAGGGAATTTCACTCGCATTCATTCCCCAAATGTTGTGCAGTGCAAGCATGACTACAGACGATAATCTCCAAGCTCGCATGGCGGCGGATCTGGCTGAGATTGGTCGCACCCGCATGCCCTTTGGTAAATTTGGCCCGGCCCACCGCCCGCCCGATGGAGTGCCCATCTACGATCTACCAGCGGAATACCTGATGTGGTTTGCCAATAAAGCCGGCTTCCCGAAGGGCCGACTGGGCCAACTCCTCCAGATCGTCTTTCAAATGAAAGCCGATGGCTCCGACTCCGCATTTGATGTCTTCCGCCGAAAAGCCGGAGGCCGGACCCCCCTGCGCCAGGCCCGCCAACGAGTCCACGAGATCAATGATCCGCAGGGAGACATTCCCTTCTGACCCCTATCTCTCTTCAGTTGGCGCACCCGGCAGGGATCGAACCTGCGACCAGCGGATTAGAAATCCGCTGCTCTATCCACTGAGCTACGGGTGCTTCGGTTGGGAATAAAACTGGGCAGACACTATGCTCGGTTTTTCGGTCGCGGCAAGAGAACATGGCCGCCGGGGCCGCAGTTCATTGGGCCTTCTGCTTCGAGGGCTGGCCAAAGGGTTGCTTCGCGATGTAGGCACGCCACTCGGAGTCATCCAAAGGAAAGGGATTCAGCTTGTATTCCTTGGCCAGGAGCGGTCGGCGCGTTGTGACGTTTGCGTCTTTGGGCTCCACCCGGACGATCGAGTAGCGAACGTTGTATTTACCCCAGAGCACGGTGGACTCCATCTGATGAAGAATGCTTTTGCCCTTGGTCTTGATGAGGTTGGTCGTGTTGTGGGTCGGCAACCACTCCCGGAGTTTCCGCAGCTTTTTGGTGGTCTCAGTCTCCACTCCCGTTCCGGCTTTTCCGTCCCAAGATTGGGTGTAGAGCATGAAATCTCCCAAGGAGTAATTCGGACCGCCATCGTGGTCGCGGTGGTAGTCCTCCAGTAACCAGCCGCAATGACCAAAGGTGTCCTGCCCGATCAGGTCAGGCGTCATTTTCCCGGATCGCAGGGCCGTTTCAAAAAGGCGGATGACTCCCGCAGCCCGGTCGCCCTCGTATCGGAAACGCACCAGCCACCTGAAGTTCACCCCCATCAAAAAAACCAGCGCGACCAAAATGCCCATCTTCATGATCGGCTTGAAAGTGAAAAGCCAGACGCCTTCTTCGAGCAAGCTTACCCCCGGAGCCAAGGTGGCGAGGAAGCCCCAAAAGATGAGGTCGTTGTAGTAGTAGTCAAAGGTGCCGCCATAGATGAGCAGAAGGGCAAAGGTGCCCAGCCCGACAAATAAAAACTCCCACCTCGGCCGGACCTTGATGAAAGTCAGCCCGAGACCTGCGATTCCGCCGAGGACCGCAAAGTAGAGATTCGAAATGTCATCCCGGTAACAGGAGTGTGTGGCCGACACCACCTCACGAAAACCCAGCCCAGCCAGGATGCCGAGGGAGGTAGCCACGAAGACGAAGACCCACCGCTTGCGGCCCCAGTTCATCTTTGGCGTCGTGGGCCTGAGCGCCGTGGCCATTCCGCCCAGCCCGAGACCTGCCAGCAAGGCTCCTGCACCCAGCGTCACGGGCAGCCAGAGCCTCTCCCAGGCCAGAAAACTCGAGAGGCTGCCAAAGGTGGTCTGTTGACCCGAGGTTTTGTTCATCCCCATCATCAAAACGAGGAGCGTGACGGCCCCAGCCGCGATGACGAGAAGGGGGCGCACAACGCCGGCCTCACGAAAACGAATCTGCCTGTGCTGCCAAAGGTCCGCGATGACGATCCACCCCGGCAGGGCTAGCCAGGTGATCGCGCTCTGCCGGGAGGAGATTCCGATGCACCAAAACAGAAAGAACCAACCCCATTTCCGCTCCATCCCCAGCCACGCGCACAGCCAGAGACAGCCCATGTAGAGCGCCACCGAGGTGAACATCAAATGCATGAAAAACACGGAGGGCAGCAGCAGAAGCAGTCCGCAGAGCAGCGGTGCCCGCCATCCCCGCAGCCCTTGATTTCGCAGCACGGAGCAAAGGCCAAAGTAGGCCATGGCACCTGCGAGGGAGAGACTGAAGTGCACGGCAAAGGAGAAGCTCCCGGTCCCTTTAAAGAGGAGGGCTACGATCCCTGAGAGCGAGGCCGCCCAGGGCGTCAGCCACTCGTAAGTCCAGGGCCTGCCGCGTTGGATCGTCTCGACCACCGAGCGCAAGTAGGCAAAATCATCGTCATACGTGACGACGGTGGCGGGCAGCACCAGCCAAACGAGACAACCGAACAAAAAGGCACCGCCGACATTCGGCAACCAGGATAGAGCAGGTTCGGGGAGATTCGACCGGGTCATTGACGCCTCGAATAGCGCGCCGATTCGCGCACTTCGCAACCTTCAATCCACCCCAAATTCAGCCTCTAGGCCGCCAATGCTTCGGCCACTCCTTTGAACAGGTAGTAACCCCAGCCATGCTCAGCACCGCTCCAATCCGGATCGTAGTGCGTGTTTTTGGTGATGAATCGCTCGGGATGCGGCATCAGGCCGAAGACGCGCCCCGTGTCATCTTGCAAGCCCGCGATCTGTGCCGTGGAGCCATTGATGTCCTTCCCGTAAAGAAGCGCTGCATGGCCATCCTTGACGTATTTTTCAGCATCGCCGCTCTCGCCGACGAACCGGCCTTCCGCATGGGCCACCGGCAGCTCGAAGGAGTCTGGCAGCGCTTTGAGGTAAGGGCTGGTGTTCCCATTTTTCTTCAACGGCGTCCAGCGGCAAATGAAACGGCCCGAGGTGTTGTGAATCAGACTGCCGCGCGGCAAAAGATCGAGCTGCGTGAGAATCTGAAAACCATTGCAAATGCCGAGCACGTAACCGCCATCCGCTACAAACTTCTTCAGCTTCTCACCCAAGCGATGTTTGGTGATGAGCTGGGCGATGCGGCCACTCATGACGTAGTCCCCGTAGCTGAATCCGCCGGAAAAAACAACGAGCTGCGCCGAGTCGAGAGAGGCGGGCTCCAGCAGAGCAGCGGGGAGAACTTCGGCCGTGAATCCAGCGGCCTCCAAGGCGCGGGCGGTCTCGGCATCACAGTTAGTACCGGGGAACTTGATGAGCAGGGCGTGTGGCATGTTTAAGTGCGGGAAGGATGGCTCGGCCGCACGGTCATGCAACCGCACAAATCACATTCTGAGAGGGCCTGTAGCGGCCTCCATGACAATTCATGTCATGGGTTTTGATGTGATTTGAGGTGGAATGAGAACATAGTGGACAGAAGATGCCGCTCCGATGAAGACAGACGCCCCAAACGTCGCTGAAATCCCAGCGCCTCCCTTCCCTTCGAGCGGCAGTCTGAGGTGGTTGTCGGCCCGCTTGGCGGCTGTGCCAAAGCCGGTCGCGGTCTTGCTGGCGCTCAGCCTCGCTCTGTTCATCGGTTGGGTGGATGACCTCACGGGCTGGGAAATGAGCCTTTTCATTTTTTATGCGCTGCCCATCATCATCGCCGTCTGGCGCTGCGGCATCAGCGCCGGGCTTTTCACGGCAGCCTTTTGCGGCGTGGTCTGGCTGTTTGCGAACCAGTCCTCACACCCCTACGAAACTCATCTGGGCTATGCGTGGGCGATGGTGAGCCGACTGTTCTATTTTTCCGTCGTGGCCTTTGCCGTCAATGCGGTGCGGAAAAAGCAGCACTCCGATGCGGCTCATATTTTGATGCTGGAAGAGCGCCGTCAGCTCGAACGGGACATCGTCAGCGTGAGTGAACATGAGCAGCAGCGCATCGGTCAGGACTTGCACGACGGTTTATGCCAGCAGCTTGCCGCCATCGGCTGCGCGGCGCGCGTGCTGGCTGAAGATCTCCAAGCCCAGAAGCTACCCGCTGCGGAGGATGCCGTGATGATCGAGGAATCCATCCAACTCGCGATGCTGGAGGCGCGGGCGCTCGCGCGTGGCATCTTTCCGGTGCATGTGGATAAAAGCGGACTCGCTGCCGCGCTGGTGGATCTCGGGCGCACGATGAGCCGCCTCACCGGGGCACGCATCGACGTGCGGGCAGATGCGGATGTGAATGTGGACTCGCCGGAGGTGGCGATGCACCTTTACCGCATTGCGCAGGAGGCACTGGCCAATGCAGTCCGCCACAGCGAGGCCTCCCAAATCATCATCAGCACAGAACTCACCAACGAAGGGCTGAAAATGCACATCGAGGATGATGGAAAAGGCCTGCCTGACCCCGCGGTGCGCGGAGAAGGCATGGGCCTCCGCACCATGCACTACCGCGCCCAAGCCCTCGGTGCCAAGCTGGAGATCCAACCGCGGCCGGGCGGTGGCACCCGCGTCTGCTGTGAACTCAAAACCGAAAGGAGCCATCATGAAAAAGTCCAAAGCTAAAGAGGACGAAGGGTTCAAAGTTTTGCTCGTGGAGGATCACCCCATGTTCCGTGAGCACCTCGGGCAACTCATCAACCGCAACCTAGGCATGTCCGTTTGCGGCGAGGCCAACAACATCCGCGATGCCATGGACCTGATCCGGGAGAGGAAACCCAACATCGTGATCGTGGACATCACGCTCCGGGGCTCCAGCGGGCTGGAGCTGCTGAAGGACCTGAAGGCGCAAGGGCTGGAAGTGAGTGTCCTGGTGCTCTCGATGCACGATGAAGAGCTCTACGCAGAGCGGGCGCTCAGGGCTGGTGCTAAAGGCTACATCAGCAAAAACGAGGCCTCCACGGAAGTCCTGGCCGCGATCCGATGCGTGATGAACGGTGAGATTTACGCCAGCCCCAAAATGACGGCGAGGCTGCTCGAGCGACTGACCCAGAGACGCGCCGCCTCGGAGTTGGTGGGCGTGGAGTTGCTGGCAGATCGAGAGCTCGAGGTGTTTCAATCTCTCGGACGCGGGAAAAGCACCAAGGAGATCGCGCAAACGCTGAACCTGGGGGAGTCCACCGTGGAAACCTACCGCTCCCGCATCAAGGAAAAGCTGCATCTCCGCAGCGCGGCGGAGCTATACCTGCGCGCCGGACAGTGGATCCGGGAACACGGCGGATGAGGCCACTGGTTTGTAGCGCCTGACACCACAGGACTTGTCTTTTGCCGCCTCACACCGTCCTGGAGCACATTGGTGACTGATCAACCAAGCTCCTCGATATGTCACGTCACCGCCGAGTTCAGTCCAAAAAGGCACTTCCTGTCAAAGAGAGACCTGCGCCCGCGATCGCGCCGACGTCAGCGATCCGCGCTTCGATGAAAGGGCCCCACGTCACCTTCACACTCCTGCTTCTCTCCCTCTGCGCAGGACTCTATGCCTGGACGGCGGACTTCCCGCTCGCCTTTGATGATTACACGTATCTGATCGATAACCCGGTCTTTCACCATCAGGATGCCTTCAGCTACCTGTGGAAGTTTACGGAATTCACCACTTACCCGGCCCGGATCGGCAGTGACCCGGATTACGCGGTAAACTTCATCATGCGCCCCGTCGCCTACGCCAGCTTCCACCTGAACCACTGGGCGGATGGGTTCAATCCACGCTGGTATCGAATCATGAACGTCATCATTCACGGGTGCAATGGGCTGCTCGTGTATGCACTCACCACCGTGCTTCTTCAGCGCGCCTCACGCCGCTTTCCCCTCGGCTCAGACTCCGTGCGCTTCATCCCCGTCACCGCCGCCTTGCTCTTTGTGGTGCACCCTTTGGCGATCGAGTCGGTCACCTACGTGATCCAACGTTTCACGTCGATGATGACGCTCTTTTCCCTGCTGGCGCTCTGGTTGCACTTTCTGTCTTTGCAATCCACCTCTCGCGCAAGTCTGTGGCTGCTCCGTGCGGGGTCGATGGCATCCCTGATCCTGGCCATGCAAACAAAAGAGTGCAGCGTCACCATCCCCTTTGTCGCGGTTCTGTTGGACGCTGTGGTGCTCGGTTCCGGGCTGGTGCCGGCCTTGCGGAGATCACTCCCGCTGCTCATCTGTGCGCCTCTTATTCCGCTTCTGGTCATCCTGACTTCCACGGCTCAACACGGATGGGTCTTTGACTGGAGCACCTCACTCAACATCGTAAACTCACGGGATGAGCCGCTCAATCACTGGCACTACATCGTGACTCAGTTCACCGTTCTTGTTCACTACCTCAGGCTGCTCTTCTGGCCCACCGGGCTGAACCTGGATCCCCAGTGGCCCTTGTATGACTCGCTCTTTCGCGGCCCCGTCATCGCCTCTCTCACCCTCTTGGCCGCCGGCATCGCCGCTGCCATTTTCGCATTCCGGCGCTTCCGGACGGATTCCCGTTTTGCCATGATTCTCGTCTTCACCTTTTGGTTCTTCATCACCATCTCGATCTCCTCGGGCTTGGTGCCGCTGCCTGATTTGGTGGCGGAGCACCGGGCGTATCTGCCCTCCATCGGCATCTTCGTCATCGTCGCTTGTTTGTTGGATTGCCTCCGCACCTCAGCCAGCCGCACTTGGGCTCGGACTTGGGTTCCGGGTGCCGTGGGCATGAGCATTTTCGCCCTCGCTTGGAGCACCTGCGCCAGGAATGAAGTCTGGCGCACCACGGAGTCACTCTGGGCCAATACCGTCGAGGGCAGCCCCGGAAAATTCCGCACTTGGGGGAATCTCGGGGCCGCTTACTCGATGAGCGGCAATGAGGAAAAGGCCGTGGAGTGCTACCGGAAGGCGTTGGAGATCGAGCCCCGCTTTCAAAACGGATTGCTCAATCTTTCAAACTCCCTGCTGCGCCTGGGTCGGCCGGAAGAATCCGTCGAGATGACCCTGCAGTTGATCAAAAATGATCACACCATCCGTGACAAGGCACCCGTGGCCTACACCTTGGCCCTCGGGCTGGCGGGGGTGGGCAGACTGACCGAAGCCGCGCAGAATCTGGAGCAGATGCTGGCCATGGATCCGAAGTCCGCGGATGCCCATCAGTTACTCGGCCTCGTTTACGCTGAAATGGGCAAGAACGTCTTTGCCCTCAGGCATCTCCAAAAAGCTGCCCGTCTGCGCGCTCCCAGCCCCAAGCTTTTGAGCCGCATCCGCGATCTCGAGCAGAAAGTGAACACTCCGCTCATCAGGCTTCAATAATACTCGCCCAGACGACCCTGCCAGAGCGGTTTCAGATCCGAGATGTTTGAATCAATGAGCGTGCCGTTCCGGTGCGTGATGTGCAGCCAGCGCTCGCCCGTGGTTTCACCCAGGACCACGCAACCCGCTTTTCGTGCGGCGGCGACGTGCTCGGGTGCGACCTCGAGCAAGAGACGGCCCGGTGTTTCGCCGAACATGATTTCCGTCAGGCTGCAATCCTTGGCCGGCAGATTCTCCAGCTCGATCCTGAGTCCCGCCTTACCCGAGAAAGCCATCTCAGCCAAAGCGACGGCCAGTCCGCCTTCGGAGACGTCGTGGCAGGAGAGCACCGCGCCCTGCTTGACCAGCTCGTGGTATTTTTGGTAGTCAGCCCATGTCTCCGTCTCGCTCCAAGTCGGAGCTGCATTGAGACCTGTGTTCTGCGCATGACGGGCAAACACGCTACCCCGGAGCCCCGGTGTTGTTTTTCCGAGAATGCAGATCTTGCTGCCCACTCGCCGCACCGATGCACCCACGACATGGGAGGCGTCTTCCACCACTCCGAAGCCGCTCACGAGAAGCGTGCAAGGAATGGAAACGGGACCTTCGTCGGTGACAAAATAATTGTAAAAGCTGTCCTTGCCCGACACAAACGGCGCTCCGTAGGCGAGTGCGGCTTCCGCCAGACCCTTGGTGCACTCCACGAGCGCGCCCAGTTCTTTCTCGTTGTCCGGATTGCCCACGCAGAAGTTATCCAGAATGGCGATCCGCTCAGGATTGGCACCCATGGCCACGAGTTGACGCACGCACTCATCGACACAAGCGCGGCCCATGGCGTAAGGGTCTTGTTTGCCCCACTCGGGCAAGAGAGCACAAGCAAGGGCGACGAGTTGGTAACTGCCATCGACCCGAATCACCGAGCCATCTTGTGGTGCGTCGCCTGAAGCTCCAGCCAAGGGTTTGAGCACCGTGTTGCCCTGCACTTCATGATCGTACTCACGGATGATCGGCTCACGCGAGACGATGGCAAAATCAGACAGCAACGCTTTCAGGGATTGCGTCCAGGACTCCGGCCGTAACGCGACGGCGGGCTGGGTGCTGGCGGGCTGACGCCACTG
>CAMBPV010000135.1 GCA_945869695.1 Prosthecobacter debontii | reverse complement strand
GGCGGACACAATGGAGCGGCCATCACGTTTGGAGCCGATGGCTACCTCTACGTTTCCACAGGCGATGCTGAAGTGCCCGCGCCTCCGGATCCTCGAGTCACCGGCCAAGACATCAGCGACTGGCTCTCCTCCATCCTGCGCATCGACATTGATCACAAAGATGACGGAAAGGCTTATGCCATTCCGAAAGACAATCCCTTCATCTCAACGCCCAACGCCAAGCCCGAGATCTGGGCCTACGGTCTGCGGAATCCATGGAAGATGAGTTTCGACCGCAAAACGGGAAACCTCTGGTGCGGAGATGTCGGCTGGGAATTGTGGGAAAACATCTACCTCATCACGCGCGGCGGGAACTACGGCTGGAGCAGCACCGAGGGGAACAACAGCCTCTTCCCCGAGCGCAAAGGACCTACGCCCATTTCTTCCCCCATCGTGACGCACAGCCACACCGAGGCCGCATCCATCACGGGTGGCTTCGTGTATCGCGGCACTCGGCTTCCCGAGCTCGACGGAGCCTACGTTTACGCCGACTACGAGACCGGGAAAATCTGGGCACTCTGGCATGATGGAAACCAAATCACGCGACATGAAGAGATCGCCGACACGCCGCATAAGATCGTCACCTTCGGTCAGAATGCGGGTGGCGAAATCTGCTTCATCCACTACGGCATCCCCTCCACCGTTCACCGACTCGCACGGAATCCCCACGCCGGTAAAAACTCATCCTTCCCACGCAAACTCAGCGAGACAGGCCTCTTCACCGACATCGCCAAACAATCTCCCAACTCAGGCGTCGTCCCCTTTGACATCCACACCCCCATGTGGGCAGACGGGGCCAAAGCCCAGCGCTTTGTCGGCATGGTCAGCCTAAATGGCCTCAGCACTCAGATCACCACGAAGAAAAACTCGACCCGCATCGAATCCCGCGTCACTTGGCCCAAAGACGCAGTGCTGGCCAAGACCATCCGCATGGAACTCGAGACCGGAAAGCCCGAGAGCACGAGAAACATCGAGACCCAGATTCTCCATTTCGATGGCGAGTCCTGGGCTCCCTATTCCTACCGTTGGAATAATGAAGGCACCGACGCCGATCTCGTGGGACCGAATGGCGACGAGCGAAAGCTCGATCTCATCGGCGAGCCTCTTCCGGGTGGCAAACGCCGGCACACCTACCGCTTTCACAGTCGCGGTGAGTGCATGAGATGTCATAACTCGTGGAGCGGTTTCACCCTCGCGCTTCAGCCGCAGCAGCTCACCGACGCCAGCGCCCGCATGCTCACCGACCTAGGCCTCATCGATGCCGACTACTTCCGCCGGAGTGAGGCTCGACTGTCCAATCCACACGATGAATCCCTCACACCCGAGGTCCGCGCCCGCTCCTGGTTGCACGCGAACTGCGCCCACTGTCACCGGCAGCATGGAGGCGGCTCGGTGCCACTCATGGTGAATGCCGAAATGGCGGCTGATGAAATGCGCGCCCTCGGTGAGAAGCCCACGCGCGGCGACTTCGGCATGAAAGACGCCCAGGTCATCATGCCCGGCAGCCCGTGGAAGAGCGTTCTCCTCCATCGCATCGCCACCAGCGGTGCCGGACACATGCCCATGATCGGAGCCCAGACCGTCGATGAGCACGCCATCGGTTTCATGGCCGAGTGGATCCTCTCCATGGCCAAACCCAATCGCCGACTCTCCCCCAGCTCCCTCGCCTCCGTGGACAGTCCCGAGACCGCGCTCGACGTCCTCATCATGCGCGACATGCTTGAGTCCGACGACTTTGAGGAAGCCACGCAAAAGGCCGCCAAATCACCCAATCCCCACATCCGCGGTTTGTTTGAGCATTTCCTCCCCGATCACCAGCGCGTCCAGACCCTCGGCCCCTCCGCCAGCCTCGAAAAAATCACCACCCTCAAAGGCGACCCCGAGCGCGGCGCAGACCTCTTTTCCACCACGGGAAAAGCCGCCACCTGTCTCGCTTGTCATTTCATCCACGGCAGCGGGCGCGACTTCGGGCCCGACCTCTCCCGCGTCGGAAGCCGGCTCACGCAGCCCCAGATCATCGAGAGCCTGCTCACCCCATCCAAGACCACCTCCCCCGGTTTTCAAACCCTCATCCTCACCCTTCAGGACGGCACCGTGCAGACCGGATTCCTCGTCAAACAAGACGCCACCACCCTCACCCTCAAGATCGCCACCGGACAAACCGTCGCCATCGAAACAAAGAATGTAAAATCTCAGCAACTCCTGCCGATATCCCTCATGCCCGAAGGACTGCTCCAGACCTTCACCGCCCAGGAAGCCGCCGACCTCACCACCTACCTCTCCAGCCTCAAGTAAATTCATCCACCACCATGTCACCCCGCACCCTCATTCTCAGCCTCGCCGCCCTCACCACCACCGCCCTCGCGGGAGACAAGTATCTCGTTTATTACGGCACCTACACCGGAGCCAAGACCGGCAGCAAAGGCATCTACGTCTCCACCTTTGATTCCACCACGGGCACCCTCGGAAAACCCGAGCTCGCAGGCGAAACCGGCAGCCCCAGCTTCGTTGCCATACATCCCTCGAAGAAATATCTCTACAGCGTCGGTGAGATGAGCATTCCCGGCCAAAAAGGCGGAGGCGTCACCGCCTTCTCCATCTCCTTGCCCACCGGAGCACTCACCCAGATCAATCAAGTCTCCTCCGTCACCGCTGGCCCCTGCCACGTGAATCTCGACAAGACCGGCACCATGGCCATGATCGCCAATTACGGCGGCGGCTCCGCAGCCTCCTACCAGATCCAGGCCGACGGCTCCCTCTCCGAGCCCATCAGCCACCATCAGCACATCGGCTCCAGCACCGACCCCAAGCGACAGAAAGAACCCCACGCCCACTCCGTCAACATCAGCCCCGACAATCGTTTCGCCTTCGTCTGCGACCTCGGCACCGATAAAATCAACATCTACGCCATCGATCCCAGCACAGGAAAGATGACGCCTCATGAGCCCGCCTTCGGAAAAGTCCCCGCCGGCAGCGGCCCTCGCCATCTCGCCTTTCATCCCAGTGGGAAGTTCGTCTTCGTGAACAATGAAATGTCCATGACCGAGACCGTCTTCGCCTACGACACCGCCAAAGGCACTCTTACCGAGATCCAGACCCTCTCCACCCTCCCCGAAGCCGACCGCAGCCAGAGTGGACTCAGCACCGCCGAGACCGTCGCCCATCCAAATGGCAAGATCGTCTATGTCTCCAATCGCGGACACGACACCATCTCCGTCTTTCAGTGCGATCCCGCCACTGGCAAGCTCACCCTCATCCAAAACGCCAGCGTTGAAGGCAAAACACCCCGCAACTTCAATCTCGACCCCACCGGCAAATGGCTCATCGCCGCCCACCAAGGCAGCAACAGCATTGCCCTCTTCAAAGTCGATCCCGACACCGGCAAGCTCACCTTCACCGGCACCAAACACGAAGTCGGTGCCCCCTGCTGCGTCCGGTTCCTCGAGCTCTGAACTCAAGAGCCACCCCAGAGGAAGGTGAGACAGGATTGAATCCTGTCGGCTCCCACCTCAGCTCGGTCCTCCCAACTTGAAACCGTGAGGAGACTTCGAACTTGGGCTCTCCTAGTTGGACATTGGATATTTGAAAAATCGGCGGCTGGAGGACCCGCCTCCCTACCTTCGAAACTCAAAAGTAGGGAGGTGCCGAGTTTCAAGTTTCGGGCTCGTATGCCCGTTTGAACCTGTGGAATCATCCCTCCTAGGACCTCTGAGGCAGTGTGTTTCTGGACTTGTGTTTTGGCAAGGCGGGAGTTTGATACGGCCCCATGACTCGGACTGAAAAAAACTCTCCCTCCCCTTCCCTTTGGTTGCCTCTGCTCTTGCTGGCTTGCGGCTTGGCGCTGCGGGTGGTGAAACTGCGCTCGGGCTCGGCTGAGTGGGCTGCGAATCTTGCGCCATGGATGGCTCTGGCTTTCACGGGTGCCATTGTTTTCCCTCGGGCCCTGAAGTGGTGGGTCTGGCCGGTGGCGCTTCTCGCTGTGGATTTTGCAGCCCAAGGGATGGAGGCCGTGGGTCATCTGCAGCACATTTGGCTGGTTTACCTCTGTTTTGCCCTGGCTGCTTTCTGGGGCAGTTCTCTCCGGTCCCGTATGGGTGTGCTGGGCACTTTGGGCGGCGTGATCGCATGCTCACTGGGCTTTTATGTGATCACGAACACCCAATCCTGGCTGATGAGTCCTGAGTATGCCAAGAGCTTCACGGGCTGGGCTCAAGCGCTGACGACCGGTCTGCCCGGATATCCGCCGACTTTGTTCTTTCTCCGGAACTCTCTCTTGAGTGATATCGGATTCAGCGTGCTCTTGATCTTGGCTTACAACACGGAGGCTGTCCTCCGCAGTTTCAGCCGCATCCCGTGGACACGCCGGGTCAACGTGCCCGCCTAACGCACGAGGAGTTCTTTTCCCCGGTAAATCACCCGCTCGATCAGGCCTTTCACGGCTTTGTCGAGGAAGGGCGTGTTGATGCTTTTCGACTTCATGAAGTCACGTGTGAAGAGCGTGTAGCGCTCAGGATTAAAGACGATGAACTCGGCAAGTCCTCCTTCGACGATGGGCACGGGCGCCAGCTTAAAAAGTCGGCGCGGCTCGGCGGAGTAGCGCTTCACGAGGACGTCCCAACCGAGCAGTCCTTTGGAAATGAACCGGTCGTTCAGGGAAGGCAGCGCGGTCTCCAGTCCGGTAATGCCAAAAGGAGCACTGGCGAAATCCTGATTCTTTTCAAACGGCGTGTGCGGCGCGTGATCGGTGGCGATGACATCAAACCATCCATCGATCAACCCCTGAAGCAGTGCCGCATTGTCCTCCTTGGTGCGGAGGGGCGGATTCATCTTGTAGTGGGTGTCATAGTTCCCGACGTCCTCATGGCTAAACATGAGATGGTGAGGAGCGATCTCACACGTCACACGGATGCCACGATCTCGCGCACGGTTGATGGTCTCCATGCCCCGTGCCGTCGTGACATGCTGGATATTGAGATGCACGCCGGTGAACTCTGCGAGCCGGATGTCGCGTGCGATGCAGATTTCCTCACTGATGGCAGGGATCCCCTGAAGGCCGAGGGAGTAACTCACGCTGCCCTCGTGCATGCTGCCTTTTCCGGACAACTCCTTAACCTCGCAATGACTGGCCAGGGGGATGTCAAAGTCCCGTGCATACTCCATGGCGCGCCTGAGCACCTGCGGATTGTCCACAGGGAATCCGTCATCCGTTAGCATCACCGCGCCCGCATTTTTCATGCCGGCGATACCCGCCAACTCCTCGCCCTTCCTCCCCTTTGTGATGGCACCTGAAGTGAAAATACCCGGCCCGATACGAGTGCCCCGTGCACTTTCCAAAACGCTGCGCACGACACCGGCATTGTCGATGGCGGGCAGGGTGTTGGGCATCATGATAAAACCGGTAACTCCGCCGTTGATGGCAGCCTCTGCGCAGGTGGCGATGTTCTCTTTGGTCTCCTGCCCCGGCTCCCGCGCGTGGACGTGAATGTCGAAAAGTGAGGGAATCAGCACCCGCCCCGAGCAGTCGATGATCTCGACATCGGTGGCATCCGTGATGCTGGCTGCGACGCCGATGATGCGATCCCCCTCGACCAGCACGTCAGCTGTTTGGAGCTTGGGCGAGTCTTCGGAGGCGATCTGGGCGTTGCGGTAAAGGCGTTTCATGGGGAGCAGCTTCAGCGGTGATGCGAGGGGATAAAGGCGAGACTTTACTCAGCACCCGGACGGAGCCAGTAGAGCACACTCATCCGAACAGCGATGCCATTTTCGACCTGCTGATTGATCAAACTTTTTTCATAGTCCATCCCTCGGTCGGTGATCTCAACTCCGCGATTCACCGGTCCTGGATGCATGAGGTAGATGCCGCGCTCCCGGAGGATCTGCACGCGGGCATCGGTGAGGCCGTAGTATTTGTGATACTCGGCGGCATTGGGGAAAAAGGGCTCCTCGAGTCGTTCACTCTGCACCCTGAGGAGGTAAACGACATCGGGCTTCCACTCCAGAGCATCGGTCCAGTTCCCGAAACAGGGGATTTCCTCGGGAGTTCCCTTCGGCATCAGGGAACCCGGAGCGAGGTAGGCCACATTCATGCCGAGACGTCGCAAAAGAAGACTGGTGCTGCGGGCCACACGAGAATGCTGGATATCACCCGCGATCAAGCAGCGGGCACCGCGCAGATCTTTGAAGACTTCCCGCAGCGTGAAGGCATCGAGTAAGGCCTGCGTGGGATGAGCATGCCAGCCATCTCCTGCATTGATGACGGAGGCGGCGGTGTTTTTGGCGATGAGGTTCGGGATACCGCTCTGCTTATGACGGACGACGATGTAATCCACCCTCATGGCCTCCAGCGTTTCCACGGTATCGAGGATGGACTCGCCCTTCACCACACTGGAAGAATCCAGATCAAAGTGTGTCACGTCTGCGGAGAGGCGACTGGCAGCCACTTCAAAAGAGGAGCGCGTGCGAGTGGAGGGCTCATAGAAAAGCGTGAGCATCGTGCGTCCCTTGAGCGTAGGCACCTTCTTCACCGAGCGTTTGAACAAGTCCTTAAACGGGACTGCGTTCGAGAGGATGAATTCAATCTCCTCATCCGTGAGTGAGGCGATGTCGAGAAGGTCCTTTCTGGGTGTCATTTCGCTGGGGTCGAGGGTTGCACAAAAACGGCATCCTGGCCATCGACTTCTTCAAAACGAACGGCCACCCTTTCATGGGGCCCCGGCTCGATGCGGATGCCGACGTAGTCTGGCTGGATGGGAAACTCGCGTCCGGGTCGGTCGACAAGCACCGCCAATTGAACCCGCGCCGGACGCCCGTGATCCAAAAGTTCATCGAGAGCCGCCCGCACGCTGCGCCCCGTAAAGATCACTTCATCACAGATCACCACATTGGCGTCATCGATAGAAAAAGAGATGTCAGAGCCCTCCAGCTTGGGCACCATTTTCATCATCGCCAGATCGTCACGATACTGGGTGATGTCGATGGAGCCCACGAGCACTTCGGCGGTCGAGAGTGACTGAATCTCGGCTGCCAGCCGGCGCGCCAGCGGCACACCCCGCTTATGGATTCCGATCAGAGCGATCTGTTCGTGCCCCTGATTCAGCTGACAAATCTCCACGGCCACGCGCCGCACGGCTCCAGCCAGGGAGCTCTTGTCGAGCAGCAGTCGTTGTTGAGGATCGTTAGTCACCGTCGGGAATAAAGGATTCGATGCTCCAACATGCAAGCGAGGAGTCGGGTATCCGAAAAGCTGATAAATCAAAACGAGGCCAAGAATCGAGATGCAACCGACGTTTCGTGATTCGAAACTTGCCTCGGCAGGGGATTTTGGAATCTCCGAGCGACCCGGCCCTGCATTTCTCTCCAACTCACATCCATGAAAAAAACCATCCCCATCGTCTCAGCCATTGTTGCCTTCATCGCTATCGGCTTCCTCTCCAATGCGGCTGACGCACCCGCCGCCAAACCTCTCCGCGTGCTCCTCGTTTGCGGCGGCTGCTGCCATGATTACGCGAAACAGCAGGAAATCCTCAAGACCGGCATCGAGTCCCGAGTCAATGCCGTCGTCGATGTGGCCTACAATCCCGACACCACGACCAAGGCAACCTTTGAGATCTACAAATCGGCCGATTGGGCCAAGGAGTTCGACGTCGTCATCCATGACGAGTGCTCTGCTGACGTGACCGAGCCGGGCTACGTCAAAAACATCCTCAACGCCCACCGCGCCGGAACTCCTGCCGTGAACCTGCACTGCGCCATGCATAGCTACCGCTGGGGCAACTTCAGGGAACCTGTGAATGCCGGTGCTGACAACGCCAGCTGGTATGAATTTTTGGGCCTCCAATCCACGGGTCACGGCCCGAAAGAGCCGATCGCCCTGACCTTTACCGACAAGGAATCCCCCATCACCAAGGGCATGGAAGGCTGGACCACCGTGAACGAAGAGCTCTACAACAACGTGCAAGTCCTGACCGGCAAAACCTTGGTCGCCGGATTCCAAGTCGTGCCGCCGAAGGCCAAAAAAGGACAGCCGCTGCCTCCCGACGCCAAAGCAACTGAGGCCACCGCCGTCGTCGCTTGGACCAATGAATACGGAGACAAAAAGACCCGCGTTTTCTCCACCACCCTCGGTCACACAAATGAAACCGTGGCAGATGCCCGCTATCTCGATCTCGTGGCTCGCGGCCTTCTCTGGGCGACTGGAAAAATCGATGCCGATGGCAAGCCTCTGGCTGGCTACGGTAAATAATCTCTCGTTTAAACTCCCGCGCCGGGCGGCGGATTCACGAGTCTGATCTCAGCCTCCACCGTCATCCGGCGCGTTCCTTTTCCCCGGTAAGTGCCATTGATCGGTCGGATGTCGGCATAGTCCCGCCCGACAGCGAGTTTGATATAGCGGGTGTCTGCTTCACGCGCGTGCGTGGGATCGATCCCCTTCCAACCGAAGTGCGGCAGGAAAACCTCGATCCATGCATGAGAGGCCTCGATCTCACCTGGCTTCCGATCTGCGTTAAAAAAATAACCACTGACGTATCGGGCCGGGATGCCTTGTGAGCGGCAGAGTGCCAGGGTCAGATGCGCAAAGTCTTGGCACACGCCCTTGCGGTCACGCAGCACATCGGAAATGCGGGTGCTCACATTGGTGGAGCTGGTTTCATACTTGAAATTCCGGTTCACATGCAGGGCCGCTCGGACCGTGTCTTTCCAGATGTCTTGCACACCGTTTGGAAACAGGTCGATGCCTTCCCGCCAGATATCGGCCTCCAGCGTGACGTAGTGAGACTCCGTGAGGAAGTCGAAGTAGTTCTCATCCACCGTCGGGTCATTGAGCCCATCCATGGGAAAGTCATAACAAACGGGCCCGCGCGGATCCACTCGGGTCTCAACGATGGCATTTGACTCCACCTCCAGAGTCGGATGCTCCGCCGAGAGCTCAAAGTGATCGACACGATTCATGAAAAAATCATGGTAGGTATTGATCGGCACATCAGGTGAGACTCGGAGATTGAACTCCTCACATCGCTGCAGCGGATCACTGATCGGGCAGAGACGCACATCATTGTAGCTGTCCCAGGCATTGCCCTCATAGGCAAAGTGGGTAAGGTGCCGCACGCGGAGGCGCAGGCCAGAAAGCTGCTCGGAGGTGGAGAGCTGGGCTGGATTCAGATCATCACCCATGTCAGGCACCGATCTGCTGCTGCTGTCGTTCCTGTTGATGCAGCCGAATCTCGGCAACCATGTCGATGGGCGGATGATACATGAACGTATCGAACACGTTATCCGCGATGGCTGCAAGCTCACTTAACACATGCTGCAGAAACTGATGCAGACCCTGACGCAGCACCTCTTCCTTCGTCGCGAAGCGCAGGTCTTGAAGGAACTTCCCAAAGCGGCGTTGTCCTTCGTTCAAATAGTGGCCCGGCTGTGCACCCGAGATCCTTTGGACCAATTCATGCACCTCCTCCACGCAGTAACGGATGGACCGTGGGAAACTCTCGGAGAACATGAGGAACTCCACCACCTTCCATGGCACGATCTCCGCCACGTGATAGCGACGGTAAGCCTCCAGCGCAGTCACAGAGCGGAGAACAGCGTGCCACTGGGCTGCATCGAGCGCCCCGCCCACATCCGTCACCTTCGGCAGGAGAATGTGATACTTGATGTCCACGATCCGAGCGGTCTTATCCGCACGTTCGATGAATTTCCCAAACTGAATGAATTCATAACCCTCGTTCCGAGAAAAGGTGGACTCCGTCAGACCTTGAAAGCTGTAGGAGTACTTTTTGATCTGATCATAGAAAGCACTGGTGTCCCCTTCCCAGATGCTCTCCTGGTCCGCATCCTTCAGGAAAAGGTAGGCATCATTGAGCACCTGCCACATGGCCTGGGAGATCTGATCCCGCACATGCCTCGCGTTTTCGCGGGCCGAATTGATACAGGAGATGACCGAGTTCGGATTTTCTGAGCGGAAGGTCATGAACTCCATCACACTCCGGCTGTCCGCCGTGGCGTAGAGTTGGAAAAACAGATTCTCTTCACCGGCAGCGCGCAGCACTGGCACCCAGTGATCCTTCAAGGTCTCGTCCGAGACGCTTCCGAAGTCGAGGAGCAGCTGGAAGTTCACGTCCAGAAGGCGGGCGATGTTCTCAGAGCGCTCCAGGTTTCTGCTCATCCAGTAGAGAGAACCTGCGACGCGTGAGAGCATGACCGTCTCCTGATCGCGCTGGGCGATCTGGTCGCGTCTTTGATTGGACTTGGTTGTAGTTGAGGCCGTAAACATGGGTCGAAAGGCGAAGAGAGGTTGATTCGGTTAAGCTTTATTGTGCAGCACCCAGGTGTCCTTGGAGCCGCCGCCTTGTGAGCTATTCACCACCAGCGAGCCCTTCCGCAAGGCCACGCGCGTGAGTCCTCCGGGCGTGACGGTGATCTTCTCACCATAGAGAATGTAAGGCCGGAGATCGATGTGCCTGCCCTCGAAACCTTCTTCACACCACGTCGGATGGCGACTCAGGGAGATCGGCGGCTGGGCGATGAAGTTTCGCGGATTGGCGATGATGTTTTTGCGGAATTCTTCGATCTCTTCCTGCGCGGCCCAGGGTCCCATCAACATGCCGTAACCCCCGGCTTCATTGGCAGATTTCACGACCAGTTTGGCGAGGTTATCGAGGATGTAGCTCTTGTCCGAGGCCTCCGAGGCCAGGAAGGTATCCACATTATTCAAAATCGGGTCTTCACCCAGGTAGTATTTGATGATCTTCGGCACAAAGTAATACATCACCTTGTCATCAGCCACGCCGGTTCCGATGCTGTTGGCGAGGCAGACATTGCCGGCTCTCGCGGCATTCACTAAGCCCGGCACGCCCAGGATGGAGTCAGGCCGGAACACACTCGGATCAATGAAGTCGTCATCGATTCTCCGGTAGATCACATCCACGCGGACGAGACCCGCCGTGGTGCGCATGTACACTTTGAAGTCCCGCACCACCAGGTCTCGGCCCTCGACGATCGGTATTCCCATCTGCCGCGCCAGAAAGGCGTGTTCAAAGTAGGCGCTGTTATATACACCGGGCGTCAGAAGCACCACATTCGGATGGTCATCTCCCGCAAAATTAGCCGGAGCCACATGCTGCATGCCCTTCAGCAAAGCCTGCGGATACCCCTCCACCGGACGCACGCCAGCTGAAAAGATGTCAGGAAAGGCACGCTTCAGAGCGCTTCGATTCTCCAGCATGTAGCTCGCCCCCGATGGGCAACGAAGATTGTCCTCCAGCACCAGATACGACCCACCTTTGTCACGAATCAGATCCGTTCCACAAATGTGCGCATAGATATTCTTCGGCACTGAGAAGTTCATGAACTCCCGCCTGAAATGCTTCGCGCTTAACACGTAGTGCGCGGGGATCACCTTGTCCTTCAGAATCTTCTGCTCGTGATAAATGTCGTGGAGGAATAGATTCAGCGCCGTGATGCGCTGGATCAGGCCTTTCTCCAGCACCTCCCACTCCTCCACCGGGATCACCCTCGGAACACAGTCAAAAGGGAAAATCCGCTCCGTGCCCTGCGAGTCATTGTAAACGGTGAATGTCACTCCTCCCCGCATGAAGGACAGCTCCACGGCGGCTTGCTTGTTCCGGTATTCCTCACGGGTGATGTCACCAAATTCCTCCGCTACCCTCCGGTAATGGGGCCGGACGTTTCCGTCGGCCGTGAACATTTCATCAAAGAAGTCACCGGTTTCGTAATCTTTTAGTAGCATGAATCTGGCACGGGTTGGAAGTGTCGGAGATCACATAGCAGAACTGAGGCCAATTTCCGCCACTTCCTCTCCCTCCCTCGCGGCGACCTGCTCAGATCCTGCTCATTTGACTCATTGAACCTGAAGCGGAACCGTCCCAAGTTCACGCCTCATGATCGCCATTCTCCTCATCGTCCTGCTGCTCGCTTATGGAGCCAGCCGCTACGCGCTTCAGCGTTATGAGGCTGCCCTCGCTGAGGGGTTTAGGATGCGGGCGCCGCTCTCTTTCACCGGCGGGGAAATGGCCCTCGAGTTCTTCAAGGACCAAGGCATCACCGATGTGCAATTGGTCGAGCACGAAGGCCTCATCACCGACTATTTTGACCCCGCCCGCCGCCGCCTCTTTTTGAGGCGACAGTTCAAAGACGGGCAGCACCTCGCCGCCTGGGCCGTTGCCCTTCACGAGGCTGGGCACGCGCTCCAGACCGGTGAAAGCCTGGCGGAATTCAATTGGCGCCGGAGTTGCATCAAGATCACCCGCTACCTTCCCACCCTCACTGTGATCATCGCCATCGCACTGAAGGTCATGGTCAGAATTCCCACCCTGCCCTTGTTGATCGCCGTGGCCGCCACCTGGGCGCTCATCATGGCGATGAACATCGGCACCCTCGCGATTGAGCGAAATGCTAATTTGCACCTTCGCCGCTTCATCGATGATCGGCTCAGCGCCTACCCGTCCGCGCAGGAAAAGATCGACCAACTTCTCAAGGCCGTATCCATCCGTGAGGTCGGGGACCTCATCCGCTCGCCACGTCTCTTTTTCTTCTCCGCCCTTCCTGGGAAAAGAAGCACCCGCCCCGGACGCTAAACTTTATTTCCTCTTCGACTTGGATCCGCTGGACCCGCTCGATGCAGGAGCAGGCGGGGTCGCAGCCGGTGCTGCAGAAGCAGCAGCCAGAGGTGTCGTCATCGGACGCATCATGTCAGGCACCACCAGCCACTTTTTCGGGTTCTCTTTGTCCTGGACCATTGAGATCAGGAAGAGCTCCTCGATCCTCGCATCCAGCGTCTCTTGGGAGGTCCGCACCACAGCATGAACGACACGGTTTTCATCCTCACCGCCGAGGCTGATCACATCGATCTTCAGTGTCTCCTGCTTCTTCTTTTTGATTTCAG
>CAMBPV010000134.1 GCA_945869695.1 Prosthecobacter debontii | reverse complement strand
CGGAGATGAACGCGCAGAGAAAACAATCGCACGCCCGTGTGTTTGCGATGGATATTCCTTCCGGTTTAAACGGGGATTCAGGGGAGATCGACGGTGTGTGTGTCGAGGCAGATGTGACGGTGACGATCGGCCATGTGAAAAGGGGTCTCCTAGCCGATGGGGCGGTCAATCAGGTCGGTCGGATTGCGGTCGTTCCCCTTTCCGCCCTGGCGGCCAATACCACCCCTTCTCCGATTGAGGCGCTAATAGCGAGCGGATTGAGGAATCATCTCACCCGTCGCCCGTTTGATTTCCACAAAGGAATGGCAGGTCGGGTGGGATTGATTGCAGGTTCCGTCGGATTCACCGGTGCAGCGGCGCTGGCGACTCTCGGCGCACTTCGAGGCGGAGCGGGTCTCGTTAAACTGTTTGTCAAAAAAGATGCCTATCCGATGATCGCTTCTCAGGCAGCGCCGGAAGCCATGGTGACGGTCATCGAGGACTACCGGGAAGTCCTCGAAGATCCGCTCGACTCACTCGCCATGGGTCCGGGATTGGGATTCGAATACGAAGAAGAGATCATGGATCTGTTGGCCCGTGCTAAAGTCCCCATGGTGATCGACGCCGATGCATTGACGATGTTGGCACGATCAAAAAGTAACCCACTCGCGGTTAGTCAAGCACCCCGACTTCTGACTCCTCACCCAGGCGAAATGGCAAGACTGGCAGCGGGGCACCGTCAATTCGCAGGGCTGGATCGCCGAACCTTGGCAGAATCCTACTCCGCCCTGCATCCAGACTGTGCGCTCCTGTTAAAGGGCGCCAGAACCGTCATTGCTCAAACGGGTAAACCCACTTGTTTCAACACCACAGGCACCCCAGGGATGGCCAGCGGAGGGATGGGGGACGTGCTCACGGGAGTTTGTGCGGCTCTCATCGCCCAAGGAATCGACGTCCATTCAGCCGCATGCATCGGGGCATGGACGAGCGGTCGCGCAGCAGAACTGGCCCTTTCAACGGGCCACTGCTCCGAAGAGTCCCTTTTGGCGACCGATTTGGCGACTCATCTGGGTGCAGCTTTTAATGCCCTCAAAATGGGCTCTTATTGATCGCGGGTGGAGATTGCGCTACGGGGATGTGGGCCTAAGATCACGGCCAATGAACTCACCCAATCCCTGCTCCCCACTTTCGATTCATGCCTGATAGCGCCACCTTGGCCGTACTCCGAGATCTCGCCAGCTTGACGGTTATCTCGCTCTTCATCGGCATTCTCCTCTACTCGATTTTAAGGATCGTCAGACCCCAGGCAGAATGGGCATCGAGCGGCAAGGTGATCAGCAGTGTGTATTCGACACCCGACCTCTACCTAGCGGTGGTCCTCGGCTCCCTGTTTCTCTTTTCTTTGATCGGCAATGATTCTGAGTCAGAGCCATCACCAGCATTGGGGTTTTCAGAGTTGCTTTTTAATGTGATCTTTTTGCTGCTGGTGTGCGCAGGACTGCTGACTTACCTCGCGATTGTGAAGAAGCTGAGTCCCGCAGAGCTTTTTGGGCTCCGCTCCCTCCCGTTTTTGGGCACAGTTGGTCGTGCGTTGGCTTACATCCTCCCGCTCTACCTTTTTGTGGCCGTCCTCGCGGCCCTCGTGAGTCAATGGGCGCTGAACGATATCTGGCCAGCCAATGGCCCGCAGGAAAGTGTCCAGGCATTTCAAGAGACCGATAGCATCGGAATCAAATTGCTCATGATCATTGCCGCCGTCATCGTCGCACCGATTGTGGAGGAGACGGTCTTCAGAGGATTTATTTACGCGGTCATCAAGCGATACACCGACGGCTATTTTGCGGCGATCACTTCTTCTCTCATCTTCGCCATCGTCCATCTTCACGTTGGCAGTGTGGTTCCTTTGTTCTGCCTCGCTCTCGGACTCTGCTTGGCTTATGAACGCACCGGAAGCCTCCTTGTGCCCATGTGGATGCATGCTTTCTTCAATGGCACGAGTATGACACTCCTTGTTTTTGGCACTGACCTTCCCGATTGATATGCAAACCGTTACCAGCATCGGCGAGGACGCGCTCGTCCGTCGCCTCACTTCAGATTTACCCCAGGATGAAAGCGTCATCGCCGGCCCTGGCGATGACTGCGCCGTCGTCGCAGGCCCTGCCAATGGCAGGCATCTCTTGATGAAGACCGACAGCGTCGTCGAGCACATCCACTTCCTTCGGGAGACACCCGCGAGGCTAGTCGGACGAAAAGCCATGGCCCGAGTGGTCAGTGACATTGCCGCGATGGGCGGACAGCCTCGACATGCACTCATCACCCTGATCGTGCGCCGGGCCACGGAAGTGCGTTTTGTCGATGAACTCTACCAAGGCATTCGCGAAATCGCAGATCCGATCGGCATCAATATCGTCGGCGGCGAGACCTCGCGCGGAGATACGACGGTGGTTTCCATCAGTCTTCTTGGAGACGTCTCAAGCGCGAGATGGGCCTCAAGGTCGGGAGGAAAGCCCGGCGACGCTCTCTTCGTGACGGGATGTTTGGGCGGCTCAATCAAAGGGAAACACTTAACGTTTGAACCCCGCTTGACCGAAGCTCAATGGCTCGTGAAAAAATTCCCGGTTCATGCCATGATGGACATCAGCGATGGTCTGGCAAAGGACCTGCCCCGACTCGCGGAAGCGAGTGGACTGGAGTTCATCATCGAAGAATCGGTCATCCCCTGCTCCTCCGACTGCTCGACCGATCAAGCATGGGGAGATGGCGAGGATTACGAACTCCTCTTTGCTGTTTCTCCCAAAACGGCAGAGAGACTTACCCGAGAGTGGAAAGACCAGTTTCCAGATCTCCTTCTCACCCAAATCGGACACCTTGTTCCTATCGGCTCCGGCGTGATTCCGACTTTTCAGAATCACGGATGGGATCACTTCAAGCGCGGCGCATGACCCTGTTAAAGTCAGAAATCGACACTCAGAACTGGGGGCAAGATCTTGCCGAAAGTTTGACCGGGGGCACCGTGATCGCTCTTTGTGGAAATCTCGGCGCGGGCAAGACGCAGATGACAAAAGGGATTGTCAGAGGCCTTGGGTCCTCCGCTGACGTAGCCAGCCCCACCTTCACTCTGGTTCATGAATACATGGATGGAAGACTGCCCGTTTTTCATTTTGACTTCTATCGAATGGAATCCGCCGGAGAAGTCCTCTCTTTGGGTTGGGATGAGTATCTGGATGAAAAAGCCGTGGTCATCGTGGAGTGGGCGGATCGGTTCGCAAATCTCATGCCGGAACACACTCGCTGGATCAAAATCGAAGCCCTGACACCCGATACCCGAACCGTCGAGGAGGTTCACTCGCACTCATGAGCCAACATTCCACCGTCCTCGCTATCGAACTCTCCACCTCGCGAGGGAGTGTCGCCGTCGTGAGGGGCTGCGACGTTCTCTTTGAGTCCGCATTTGCATCCCAGCGCTCACACAATTCCCAATTGTTCGAGCCATTGCGCTCTGCGCTGACGGCGGCTGGAAATGACCTCGACCGAATCGTTATCGGTTTGGGTCCGGGCTCCTACACGGGAGTCCGCATCGCGATTGCGGCAGCTCAGGGCATCAGCATGACTCGCGGCATCCCCGCCCTTGGCCTCCCCTCCCTTCTCTGTCCCGACACACTACCTGCGAGCGCCCCCTTCGCCGTGATCGGAGATGCACGACGAGATGGATTTTTTGCGGCCACCATCTCTGACGATCGGGTTACTGAAGAAGGCATCCAGATTTTGACCTCGGAGGAACTTAAAAAGTGGCTTTCTCAAAACGAGCACCTTCCCATCTATACCTATGATTCAAAAATGGCTGAGATTTCGCCAGCCATTCTCACCCACCCCTCGGCGGTAGCGCTCGCAAGTCTTGGTCAAAAGGTCAGCCCCGACCCAGACGTGCAAACTCTCGAACCGATTTACCTCCGTGATGCCTTCATCACCGAAGCAAAACGCCCGTGGACGAGAGTCTAGTCTGAGGCAGGTCGGGGAAATTCAAAATGAGGAGAACTATGTTTGCCAAAACTCCGCCTTTGGGTGTCTAATGGTCGGATGCTTCTCCGCTCCGCCACTTTTTCAGCCCTCACGGCTTTTGCCATGCTGTGTGGGGTTGGGTGTGCGGTAAAACCCAGTTACACCCCCGTCTCTGAGGCATCTCTCCGGAAATTGGAGAAGCAGGTGAAGTCTCCCGAAGAATTGGGAATCACACAAAAGGGCGGCAAGATCTCCTACCCCGCGAAGGTCGAAGGTGAACCCACCGCCACCGTGACACTGGCTGTGAACACAGTGATTCCAACTTTCCGCTGCTGGCTCAGCGGATCAAAAGAGCCCACTGCTTTGATGTTTGATACAGGTGCACAACTGTCACTCATCGAAGCTGACACCGCCATCAAGCACGGCGTAGGAATCATCGACCCGAAGACCACAAACATCACGGTCATGGGAGTTTTAGGGAAGGAAAAAATGTTTGGCGGAGTGTTCTCGCCCCTCAACTTAGGTCGCACCCAGGTAACCAAGCAGCTTTGCCTTGTTCGTCTTCATCGCAATGAAACCCGAGCGCTTGGCCCTCTGCTCAGAGAGCGCGTTGGCATGGATTTGCTGGGGTTCGATTTGGCTCGTCAGTGGTGCCGATTCGTCACGGTGGACTATCCAGCCAATCGATTAACGTTTGGCTTCAAAGAAAACTTCAAATCACCGGCGAAAGGAAAAGGTGTGTGGAAAATCCCACTCATCATCGAAAGCGGTCTGCCCCACGTTGTTTTGGAGGCCAATGGAATTCGGTGGCTCGCTCTGGTGGACACGGGATCGGCCTTTGGTGTTGAAATCGATGAAACCTTGGCGGCTGAACTTGATGTTCTAAAGGTTGCCACGCCCGTGCAACCTGGTCTCATCAATACCGCCATCGGTGGCATGTCCGACGCGAGTGAAGCGGGTGTCAAAATCTCAAGTCTCAAACGCCTCAACGGTCTCGGGCCAACCCATAAGGATGCGGAGATCGCCATCACGGGCGGCGGTGCTCGGGTTGGCTCATTTTTCTTCCAGGACTATCGCACCACCTTTGATCTCAAGAACCAGACACTCTGGCTCGAGCGATAGCCTCAACGCCCGGCTGACATAAGCATCATGAGAACCATGATGCCGACGAGGATGATCCCGACCCATTGCCAAAAGCTCAGCCCTTTCGCCACTGCGCCCTCGCCGCCACCAAACTCACGGCGCACAAACTCATCGTAATCAAACTCAGAGGGATCCTCCGGCAAGTCGAGCCCATCTGCGCCGATCTCGTCATTCCAGCCCGAACGAGCGCAAGAACCGCACTGCGGACATGACACCAAACCCCGAGGCACGTGCTCATCACAAACAGGACAGTTTCCAGGTGGTTTAAAGGGCATCTCGAATCGTCGACGATCTTAGAAAAAAGCTCAAACCAAAATCACCTGCACCGTTTCTCCCGTCTTGCATTCGGAATCAGGCTCCATTCGAAGAAGAGCATTCGACTGACTGAGCCCCAAAATCGCATGACTCTGCTGAAGCCCTGATGGACTAAACTTCCCGTTCGCCATTCGTCCCCTCAAATAATGAGGACGATCTCCAGAATTGCTCACATCCGATTCCATCACAGCAAGACTTACTGTTGGAGCCAGATCCGCATCTCCTGCTCCCATTTGTTTGAGAAGCGCTGGCCTCACAAAAACATGGAAAGTGACAAAAGCAGAAACAGGGTTTCCCGGAAGTCCGAAAACTCGCAGAGGAGCAGGCTGATCACGATGAGCAAAAAGAAACGGCTTACCCGGCTTTACCTTCACACGCCAGAGGTCGGGGCTGAGACCCATGGCCGCGAGTGCAGGTTTCACCTGGTCATGATCCCCAACAGAAACCCCACCCGCGATGAGGATCACATCAAACCTCTGCGCCAAATCCGTGAGAACACTGAGCGCCTCAGTCAGACTGTCACCGCAATGGAAACAACTCACTTTTTGAATTCCCATTTCAGAGAGCAACGCAGCGAGCAGCGTGCCGTTTGAATCATAGATCTGCCCCGGCTCAAGCCGAGCACCTGCGGAGGCTAACTCGTCACCCGTTGTGAGAACCGCCACTGCCACATCGGCATAGGTCTCCACTTCATAAAGCCCCTGCGACGCCAGCAAACCGAGCCTCGCTGGAGTCAATCTCTGCCCGCGATTCAAAATGCGCTGCCCGACACAAAGATCAGCCCCCGCCCTTCGAATGTTTTCGCCAACTTGAACCGACTCGTTGCAGAGGATTTGTTTCTTCCCTCCTTCATTCATGAGGCTCACATCCTCCTGCATGATCACCGCATCCGCACCGGCAGGAATCGGCGCTCCCGTAAAAATTCGAATCGCGCATCCTCTCTCGAGCAAGAGTCCCCGATCCAAGCCAGCAGGCTGCTCTCCGCTCACTTTGAGAACAGATCCCACACCCGCTTCATCCGCCCTGACCGCATAGCCGTCCATGCTTGAAGCATGAAAACGAGGATTTGGAATCGATGCAAAAACATCACGCGCCACGAATCTGCCCAGTGCATCTCGGACAGGAATCTTCACGAGCTGCCCAGGAACTTGGCAAGAAAGAATCCGCTCCAATGCTTCAATCTCCGTGATCATCGCACGACAGGAGGAAGAGAGGCTTCAGTGACTGGAACCACTTCGGGCGAGGGTCCTTGCGGCGGAATCGGCTGGGCTCCGGTCTGCAAAAGCGGAGGTGGTTGCTCGGGTGGAATCGGCAGCGGCACCAAGTCTGAGGTGTTGGGCTTCTCAGAGGATGGGAGCGACTCCTTAGGCGGAGCAATCTTGCCTCCTCGCACCATCACAAGGCTACCCTTTTGGGGATCGCCCTCCATGATATCGGCGGTCAAGTAATGAGGTTTCTTCTCAGGTGTTACTTTCAATTGGGACTCAACTCCTTGTGCATCCACCGCTGTAACCTCCTGCCCAACCGCCACAGACAGGCGACTCTCAGTGCGAATGAGAACAAATCGCTGCTCCGGATTCACCATTTCGACGACGCCGATCAAACTTGAATCCGAACGCTCCGAACTTTCATCATCCTTAACCTGGCGCTTGAGCAGTCCACAAGATGACAGCACCCAACACAAGGTGGTCACAAAGAGAGCATGTGCGCTGATTTTCATTTGATCGAAAGTTAGGCGAGAACCACTCACCATCAATCTGCCAGTCCATCCCTGTTCAATCCGAGCATCGATAACACTCACTTCACAACTGGGGGCAATCGGCAGGATTGCCAGGCGAGGAAACGCCACTTGCCATTCTCCTCGCGCCAAACAGCCAAGTAGGAAAGAACGCTATCCATCTCACCACTTGATGTCCGCGCCTTGATGTGAGCGCGTCCACTCATCAAAGCGATCCCCGGGGCGGGAAATGTAAAATTTTGCTCCTCGTAATCATACCCGACATATTGAGTTTTCCCCGAGCTCAAAACTTCGATAAACGAAGCCTTCGAATCAACGATTCCGTTTGAATGAGCGTAGCGCAGTTCATCTGAAAAAATCGACCCTAGATTCTCCCTTTCCGGAGAAAGCATAGCCGCCACGCGAGCTTTGTCCGCCGCCCGAATGGAAGCAAGACTCGGGTGCTCCTCAGCGATTGCTTGAATCGAAACAAGAACGGTCAATAGAGTAATCAGGTGTCTCATAAGTTTATGGAGTCTCCTACCGTCAGCCGCGATAGCCTCTTTGCAAATCCATTCAAGAGAAGCCTTGATGCCGCCGACCCGGCTCCACCCTACCAAGCCAGGTTGATGATTCGCCTGACCTTGATCGGATCCTACGAAGCCCTTTTCAGCCAAAGCGTCGTTCCACCATGAAAAACACCGGGCTACAACAAAAGGGCCGTCCCTCAGATGGGGTTACAAACTTCATTTTGGCGCCGATACCTGCCATCAAAATCGAATCCCTAACCGCTCGGCGACACGCTTCGGGCGGCGCAGCGCTTCGGCCATGCGTGAGGCTTCATCAGCACCTCGCAGGTCTTTGCAGGCGGGGTGCGCCTCGGGTGCAGCGATGATACCCAGGTTGTGCAGAACGTGCGCCGTGCTGTGTTTGTAGGCGGAGGCGCTCAAGTTGGCATCCAAGCGGAAGACTTGGTCTTCCAGAGACTGGAAGGCTTCGAAGACTTTATAGACGCGCGTGTCGAACCGGCCTGTTCCGGTGGGGAACTTCTTCAGGGGTGAATCATCCGTGAGCCACATGTCCTTGGCGGCGCAAATAAGCGGCGCCCCACTCACTGCGGCTCCGATGAGCAGGGGTCGGCCCAGCTTGATCGCGGTGGCAATGCCAAAGTCATCCCCACTGTGCGGCGCGAAATCGAGACCCAAGTCGCAGCACATCGCGGCCCAATAGAGGAAGTGCGGTTCATCCAGCGTGCTGATTTTGCCGCCAACAAACTTGGGGTGCTGCGCCAATTGGAACAGCAACCATGGCCCAAACGGCTTAGCCCAAGGAACAAAAGCGGGCTCAAGAGAATGCACGATACCCGGACGAATCAACCACTCCGCGATCTCGTAGTAGGCATCGCGGCAAGGCTCGGGATCGAGCGCACTGAGCCATTTCGAGGTCATGAGCATCACCTCGCAGTTGTCATGCTCCTGCACGATATCAATCAGCGGACGATAGCGCTCGGATTTGAAACACGTGTCATCCTGAGCACCTCGAGCCGTGACGCCCGCGATGAACTTCGTTGTCGGAAACTCCGCGCGAAAGCGCCTCAGCACTTCCGCATACTGCGAGTCATCCATGTCGAAGATGTAGCCCGTATCCGCATTCAGCACCGGCACAAACTCCACCCCATAATGATCCGCTGTGGCCTGCATCCAGCGCAGACTCCCGATGAAGCCCTCCCAGTCCGGTTTTTGATCCCGAAAGGGTAATAACGCCGCCGCGCAGAGGCGAGGCTTGGTCGTGTGATCGATCAGTTCTTCCTCACCCGTCCAAGCCCATTTGGTTTCCAGCCAAGCTGTGTTCGGAGTGAGGTCTTCGGGTTTGGAGAGGAGTGATTTCATGGAGATCGTGAGTGGTTTCTGCTTTGTTAGACCAATGGCTCCACATTGAGCCACTTGCGTTGTTCCCAGCTTTGCAGGCCGAGTTCGGCGAGTTGCACGCCTTTGGCACCTTCCCGCAGCGTCCACGGGAAGGGTGTATCCAAGGCGACGTACTTCAAGAAGGCCTCCCATTGGATTTTGAAGGCGTTGTCATAGGTCGTGGCGTCCGGGACCTTCTGCCAGCCTTCGAAGAAATTGATCGGCTGCTGGATGTCGGGGTTCCAGATCGGGCGTGGTGTCACCCCCGCGCTCTGCACCCAACAGTCACGCAAGCCGACAATCGCGCTTCCATGCGTGCCATCCACCTGCATCGTCAGCAGATCGTCACGGCGCACGCGCACGGTCCACGAGCTGTTGAACTGGCAAATGACACCGTCTTCACACTCGAACGTGGCGTAGCAGGCGTCATCGCTGGTGCAGGCGTATTCCTTGCCGCGCTCGTCGATGCGTTTCGGGATGTGCGTGGCCCCCATGCAGCTCACGGCCTTCACTTTGCCAAAGAGATTGTCGATCACGTAACGCCAGTGGCAGAGCATATCGACGATGATGCCACCGCCATCTTCTTTGCGGTAGTTCCAAGACGGACGCTGCGCTGGCTGGTCGCCGTCCTCACCGGTGAAGACCCAATAGCCGAACTCGCCGCGCACACTGAGAATGCGGCCGAAGAAGCCCTGATCCTTCAGCAGCTTGAATTTGCGGATGCCACTCAGCCACAGCTTATCCTGCACCACACCGTTTTTGACGCCAGCGTCCTCACAGAGTTTGGCAAGGCGCAGCGCTTCCGCCGTTTCCACCGCTGTTGGCTTTTCGCAGTAGATGGCCTTCTTCGCCTTCACGGCCTTTTCGACAAAGCCCGCTCGTTGCAGCGTGCCGCTGGCGTCGAAAAAGATCTCGTCATCTGGGTTTGCAAGCGCTGCATCGACGTCCGTCGTGAAACGCGTCACGCCCGTGCGCGCTGCGAGGGCCGCGAGCTTGTCATGATTGCGTCCGGTAAGGATGGGATCGGGCATCAAAGTCAGCTCATCATTCACTTTGAGTCCGCCTTGGTCGCGGATCGCCTTGATTGAGCGGATGAGGTGCTGATTGGTGCCCATGCGTCCGGTGACGCCGTTCATGATGATGCCGATTCGTTGTGTTTTCATAGGAAGGGTATAGGTTGGTTGCCGTGAGAGGGTATCAAGGGACGAGCGAGTTCAAATAGTGCTCCAAGTTTGTGTAGCCATCGTTCTGCGTGGCGTTGCGGTCAGCGGGATCAGCAATGTTGAGGCCGTGCGCTTTCTCCCACGCGTCCGGCATGCCATCGCGATCCAGATCAGTCGGCGCGGTGCCGGATTCGAGCTGCGGCCAGCCGCCGACTTCCTTCTGACTATCGATGCGGCGATGCGTGCGGTCCTTCACGCCCGAGATAATGCGTTGATCCGCCTCATCGCGTATCTTGCTGGCTCCCGCTTTCGTCAAGACGAGTTCATAGGCCAACTCCGCGCTTTGCGTGACCGGTCGCTCGCTTTCAGGCACGACTTCGGTGGCCTGCGCGAACTTCTCTTTCGTCACCTCTCCGATGTATTTGCCGCCGCGCGCGCCCCATTGGAAGGCGGCGTAGTTGCACGTGTTCCATTCTGGCTTCCACTCAAAGACATTGCCGTTGAGGAAGCCGGTCGTCACGTTCTGTGCCTCAGCTTTCGGAGCGATGGGAAAGAAGTCGCGCTTGAAGTCAGTGTTCGGCCCTGGACGCCAATAGTTCGCCACGAGGTTGAAGCGGCCGGTGGCGAGGTTGCAGGCACCTTCCCAATTGTAGATGACATTGTTGCGGAAATCGAAGATCGAATTCGCATCACTCTCCGGCGGTGGGTAGCCGCCGAGCGTCGGATGGCGGTCTCGACTGCTGAAGAGCAGGTTGTGATGGATGCTGATGCTGCCCTTGATCTTGCGAAAGGACATCAGCATCGAGTGCGGCTGCTTTTTGTGATGCGTGCTGTCGTTGAGCGCCTCGCCAAACAGGCACCACTGCATCGTGAAACGATCCGCCGCATACACGTCCATGATGCCGTCGATGCCCCATGTCGCCGTCACATGATCGAGGATCACATCCCGGCAAGTGCCCTCCTCGGGGCCGAAACCGATCACATCCTCGGAGGTCTTCGTCTCATCGCCCAACCGAAAGCGCATGAAGCGCACGATGACATCCGAGCACTTGCGAAAGTCGATCCCGTGGTCCCGCAGGGTGATTCCTCCACCTGGAGCCGTTTGCCCAGCCAAGGTGAGGCCCTTGACACTCTCAATGCGCAACTCCTTCTTCAACGAGATCGTTCCACCGACGTCAAACACCACCGTGCGCGGCACATCAGCCTTCTTCGTCTTGATCGCATCCCTCAGGCTGCCCTCGCCACTGTCGTTGAGGTTCGTCACATGATAAACATCTGCGCCACGCCCGCCTTTGGCAAAACGACCGTAACCTTCGGCGCCCGGAAAGGCGATCAGCGGCTCAGCTGCATGCAGATTCGCGAAACTGGCAATCAAGACGATGACGAGGTGCTTCATGAGTTTGGCGGATGTTTCACGGATGCTGCTTGATGCGCAGCACGCGATGATTGCGCGAGTCCGCGATGTAAATGTCGCCAGTGCGGGGATGAGTAACGACGCCATGGGGTTCGCCGAGCAAGGCTTGCAGCGCTGGCCCGGGGACGCCTTCGCCGCCCTTGGCTCCGTTACCGACGAGGGTGATGAGCTTGCGCTCAGCGACGATAAACTTGCGGATGCGATGATTGCTGGCGTCGGCGATGAGAATATTGTCATCGCGATCTACCCAAAGGTGCTTGACGCCAGCGAGTGGTGGGATGGCGTTGGTGTCGTCGAGAGTTTGCACTTTGCCGTCGGGGTTCCTCCTGCGCACACCGAAACGTGTGGTGATGAAGACGTTGCCCTTGGAGTCCACGGCATGGGCGCGACTGCCGCTGATGCCCGTGAGGGTGCTGATAAGGCCGGTGCTCATGTCCACCACACGGATACCGCTTTTGCCATCGCCACTGATGCTGAGCTGGGTGCAGTCATGATTGAAGGCGAGGCAGGCGATCCAACCAAGTCCGGCAGCCACAGCAGGGCCGCCATCGCCAGAAATTTCCTTGTCCCCATTGCCAGCGAGGGTGGTGACGATGCCAGTCTTGGCATCCATCCGGCGCACACGGTAATGAAAGGTGTCGGCGATGTAGAGGTTGCCTGCCGTATCAGCGATGAGGTTATGCGGCGCGTTGAAGCTGGCGTCACGGGCGGGGCCGTTGTCGCCAATCGCCGCTCTGGGTTTCGCCTCTGAGACGACGGTGAGCAGGCCAGTCTTGGCATCCACGCGGAGGATGCGATGTGTCTCTTCACAGATGAACATGTTGTCCTCCGGATCAAAGGCGATGCCAAAGGGCTGCGTGACTTGGCACTCTGTCGCGGGCTTGTTTTCCACAGCAAGGCCACCTCCAGCGATGATCTCGACGATGGGCTGCGTGACTGTCTGCTGGACGATTTTACCGAAGACACTGCGGATCTGCTGCGTGGTGCCGAGAGCGAGCACGGTCTCGAACTCGAAGCTCATGCCAGGCTGGAGGGCCCAGGTCTGTAAGGGCGCGAGGTAGGAACAGTCGCCCACGCCGCTGTCGCTGACAAGGTAGGAGGTGGCCATTTCAGTGTGTGGAAACAGGATGCCGACGCCTTGATCCCGATCATCCACCCAGGCGGCCCAGCGTTCGCTGCTTTGGAAAATATTCCCCTGCGTGCCGGGCGGCCCGGGTTGTTTGCGGGTGAGCGGTGCTTCGGTCCAGGCGGCTTCCTTGGCATCGCAATACACGAGCGTGTGCCGCTGCGGATTCACAAACACAGCGGGCAGTTCTTGATGCTTGCGACTCTGATGCGCCATCTTGCCC
>CAMBPV010000133.1 GCA_945869695.1 Prosthecobacter debontii | reverse complement strand
GTGCGAAACGTAGCATCAATGTGCGGCAGCAGTTCCTTGATGACGATGGTCTCCATCGGCACTGCGCCGTCCTTCGAGTCGCACCACATGCTCGACGCCAGCCCATTGGGAAAGACCACGAGCATGGGTGGGATCATCCCCTCCCGAATCGCCGCATCAAACCACGCCGACACCGGCGCGATGCCCGGCAGCCCGCCTCCGGTTCCGTGAAGCCAGTAGAGCACCGGAAACCGTCCCTCTTTGTCTTTCTCGTAGTCTTCCGGTGTGAAGACGTGGCAGCTCACCTGTCGGCCAGCGGCCTTGCTGTCAAAAAGCACGCGCTGCACGCGGGGAGCATCGACTTCAGGCAGCACCCAGAGGGGAGCTTTTTGCGCATGCAACAAGGCAAGCGGAGCGAGCAGCAGGGCGGTGAGGAGTGTGAGGGTGAGTTTCATGTGATTGCCAATCTCATTCAACAGCCGTGGCTTTCTGTTTCTTCTTCGATCCTTTTGCCGGGGCGTCGGTCTTTGGGAGTGATTGGGCGAGTTCGGCTTTGATCGGGGCAAACTCGGGCTTGGTGGCGAGATTCGTCCACTCGTTGGGATCGGTGGCGTGGTCGTAGAGCTCCTCGCCGCCGTCGGCGTAGCGGATGTAGCGCCAGCGCTCGGAGCGGAGGGCGTGATTGCCTTGCCCGTGGTTGGTGAGGGCGGGGCGGGTCCATTCGAGCGAAGGGTTTTTGAGCAGCGGGACGAGGCTGGTGCCGTCAAGCGCGGCGATGGCGGGCAGAGCGCAAAGTTCGTTGAGCGTGGGGAAGAGGTCGATGGTGCCGACGGGCCGCGCGGTGCGTGATCCGGGCTGGGTGACATCGGGCGCGGCGATGATCAGGGGGATGCGTGTGGAGCGCTCCCAGAGGGTGAACTTGTGCAGGTGCTGCTTTTCCCCAAGATGCCATCCGTGATCGGACCAGAGGACGACGACGGTGTTTTTGGCGGCGGGGCTGGCGTCGAAGGCATCGAGCAGGCGACCGATCAGCGCGTCGGCAAAAGTGATGCTGGCAAGGTAGGCCTGCACGAGTTCGCGATGGCGGTTTTCGCGCAAAACGAGCGCGTAATCGCCGCGACGGTCGGCGGCCATTTGTTTGCCGGCTTGCGGCAGGTCGTCGCAGTCGTCGGCTTGGATCAGTGGCAGGATGATTTGGTCCAGCGAATACTGGTCGAAGTATTTTTGAGGTGCGTAAAACGGCAGATGCGGTCGGTAGATCCCGGCGGCGAGGAAAAAGGGCTCCTTCGGTGGTTGTGCGAGGAACTTCACGGCCCACTCGATCATTTTGCCATCGCCCATTTCGGCATCGGATGTGTCGAACGCGCCCCAGTCGAACTCGTTGGGGTTCTGAGGCGGTTTGGAAAAGGTGCGCACGGATTCGAGGTGATTGAACGGGAAGCCTGCGGGCCAGGTAAAGTGCTTCACGTCGAGTCCGCGAGCGAGCTGATCCTGGTAATGGCTGTCGAAGACCTGGTCGAAGTAATCATGCCAGTCGCTGCGGCGGTTGAAGCCGGGCATGTGGTGATTCACTTTGCCGCCGCCGAGGAGGTGGTAGCCGTTGGCTTTGAAGTGCTGCGGGATGGTGGGCACATCGGGCAGGACTTCGAGCCATTTGGTTTCATTGCCGTAGATGCCGGTAGTGGATGGCCGCAGTCCGGTGAGCGTAGCAACGCGCGAAGGATTGCACACGGGCGCGGCGACGTGGGCGTTGGTAAGGAGCAGGCCCCGCCGCGCGAGCCGGTCGATATGCGGCGTCTTCACCTGCGGATGACCGCCGAGACAGCCCACCCAGTCGTTCATGTCATCCACGATGATCATGAGAACGTTCGGCCGCGAATCAGCGTGGGTCGCAACGGCGGAGGCCAGGAGGGCAGAAAGGAGGAGGGGAAGTAATCTCATCGCGTGGTGATCCATTCGAGGTTGAAGCGGGCGAGGGTGAGATTGGCATAGGCCCAGTCGCGTTTGCGTTGGACCTTCGGCTTGTCGGTGCCGCTTTCGTAAAAGCAGAGCACGGTGCCATCGGGCAGGATGGCGAGGTCGCTGTAGGCGCTGGGGCCGGGTTGGAGCGTTTTGGAAAGGTGCCAGGTTTTGCCGTCGTCGCGGCTGAGGTGGATCGTCACATCGCGCCGGGCGGCGTGCTCGCGTTCGGTGGTGTGTGGATGGGAGAAAAGTAGTAGCGGACCTGAAAAGGCAGCGGTGCCGGGATGCGCGGTGATGCCGGCCATGCAGCCGGGTTCGAGCAGTTCATCGGCGAAAACGGGCGTGGACCAGTTCGTGGCACCATCCGCGCTGCGGGTGACGAGGCGACGGCTCTCGGCGTGACTGTTGCGCGCGGTGAGGAGGACGCCGCCATCGGAAAGCGGGGCGATGTTGGGCTCGCCGGCATCAGGAATCGCGATGCCGCCACGTTTCCAGGTCTTTCCCCCGTCGTCGCTGATGAGGGTGCCGACCGCTTTTCGCAGCGGCGCTTTTTTCTCATAGGTGGCCATCCAAAACGGCACGCAGAGACGTCCGCTTTTCATCTCGATGGCATGGCCGGGTCCGGTGGCGATGGCCTGCCAGTCGAGTTCGCCGCGAAAGGCGTCAAAGGCGACCGTGATCTCCTGCGGCGTGCTCCAGGTCAGGCAGTCGTCATCGCTGCGGAGGTGAAAGGCGCGCATGTATTCCACGCAGTAGAGGAGATGCACGGTGCCGTCGCGTGTGGCGATGGCGACGGGGTTGTTCACCGTCTGCTCTTCGGGGCCGCCCATGTCCTTGCCCTGCTTCTTGGAAGGCATGTGCGGATTGCGCGGCAGTCGCGCCCCCATGTGGGCGACCTGTTTCGCGGCTGAGAAGGTCTTGCCGCCATCGGTGCTGCGGCGCAGGTGAATCTCGATCTCGCCACGATCCGCGTCGCTGAACTTCCTCGCCTCGCAGTAGGCGAGCACGCTGCCCTTGGCGGTGACGACGATGCCGGGGATGCGGTAAAGCGTGAAGCCATCGGAACGCTCGGTGAAGAGGATGGTCTTTTCGAGCAGCGGCTCGGCGGCGGAGACACTCAGGCAAAAGAATGTGGGCAAGAGAATCCTCAGAAGCCCAAAAATGGACTTCGATGGAGCCCGGATGGGAATCATTCTTCCGCCCTCATTTTTCTTCCTCAAATCCAACGCGTTCATGGCTGCTTCTTCTTTTTCTTCTTCGATGGTTTGGACGGCGAAGTAGGCGTGGCGGGCTCTTTGCCGAAGAAATAATCGGGATAACCCCAGGTGAGCTGTTTGCCCTCAGACTTCGATTTCACGGCGCTGACTTCGGCAGTGAGGCGGGTGAGGTTTTTGGCGTCGAGCAGCGGATCGTGGGTGTTTTGACGCCACTGCGTGAGCGCCTGCGTCAGTTCGCCGAGCGTGGCGCCGTGTTCGGCTGCGGCGGCGAGGTTGTGAAACTCATGCGGATCGGCCTGCAGGTCGTAGAGCTCGTAGCGCGGTGGTTTTTCCATCACGGCGTAGGCGGTGCGGACTTCGGGTGCGGCATCTGCGATGGCTTTGGTGATGTAATCGTCGCAATCAGTCTCTCCATGCTTCTTGGCAGCCGTTTCGAGCTTGCGGATCGTGTCGGCGTAATCGGGATTCAGCATGTCGGGCAGGAGATTCTCGATCAGCTTGAAGCGGTCGGTGCGCACACTGCGCTGTGGATGATAGTTCGATGCGGCGGCGTGGGTGTGATACTCGGCGAAGAGATGCGTGCGCCATTTCGCGGGCTCGTCGGCGAGCAGCGGTTGCAGCGGCAGACCGGGCAAATCAGCCACCGGTGCTGCGCCACACGCTGCGATCACCGTGGGCATGAGATCAAGGGTGGAGACGAGTTCCTCGCGGACTTGGGGTTTCGCTTTCCCCGGCCAACGAATGAGCAGCGGGATGCGCAGGCCGCCCTCATAGCAGGTGCGCTTGCCGCGCAAAAAATCCGCGCCGTGATCGCCGATGTAGATGACGATCGTGTTGGATGCTTTGCCACTTTTTTCCAATGCGGCGAGCAGGTCGCCCACGCAGGCATCGAGTCGCGCGAGCGAGTTGTAGTAGTCGGCCACCATCTCCCGCATCGCGGGAGGATCGATGCCCATGTAAGGCATCGCTTTGACCTCCGCGCCGGTTTGCGGCGACTTCGGCAGTCCATCGACCTGTCGCAACCACGGGTCATGCGCATCGGGGAAGTTCACGCTGAGAAAAAAGGGCGTCTCGGACGCGCTGATGAAGCTCGCGGCATGCTTCGCGTAATCGCCGAGCTGCTTCCGATTGAAGTTTGCGCCCGTGATCTCGTGAAAATCAAACGGGAAGGCCGACTCGGGATTGATGTGCAGCTTGCCGAGGATGCCCGTGCGATAGCCCGCCGCCTTCAGGCTGCGCGGGAGGTTCGGCGTGTCCTCGCGGTAAAGGCGGAATCCCCAGGTCGCGAGGCCGATCTGCCCGTGCTGATGCGGATACAGCCCCGTGAGAAAACTCGCCCGCGACTGGCTACAGCCCGCCTGCGGCACAAACGCTCGATTGAAGCGTACGCCTTGGCTCGCGAGCTGATCGAGATTCGGCGTGAGGGCATACGGATCGCCATAGCAGCCGAGTTCAGGGCCGTTGTCTTCGGAGACGATGAGCAGCACGTTAGGCGGTGCGGCTTGGAGTAGAGTCGTAGAGGCGCAGAGCAGACAGAGGTAGTGGATGAAGAACTTCATGGTTGTTTCTTCTTTCGCTTCTTTTTCGGAGCTGGCCCAGCCTCCGACTTCACTGTGGTGCGCTCGGCTAACATGTGATCGAGCTTTTGGCTCAATGCCTGTCGCGTGTCCGACTGCGTGGAGTGCGCGGCGATGTTTTCCTCTTCAATCCAAAACGCACCCTCGTGGCGGGTGCTGGGGCCGGTGGTGTAGTCGTAGAGTTCCTCGGCGACGAGTTCACGTGCGGGCCAGGTGATCCAGCGCGTGTAGCGATGGGTCGCGGTGCGCAGGGAGTAGCCCATGAACTCGGGCGTGCTGGCGCTGAAGGGGCGGGCGAACTGGCTCAAGGCGGCCTCGCGGCCAGGTGCCTGCGGGTTTGCAAGCATCGGGACAAGGCTGCGACCATCGAGACCCTGCGGCGCGGGCAGTGAGGCGAGTTCGGCGAGGGTGGGAAAGACATCCACCAACTCCACAAGGCCTGAAGCGGCGGCTCCGGGCGCGGGCAGGCCGGGGGTGCGGATGAGCAGCGGCAAGCGGGTGTCGCGCTCGAAGTTGGTGCCTTTGCACCAGCGATCTTTTTCGCCAAGCGACCAGCCGTGATCGCCCCAGAGCACGACGATGGTGTTTTTCGCGAGGCCGAGCTGATCGAGCGCGGTGAGTAGTTTGCCGATTTGCGCGTCGGTGTAGCTCACGCAGGCGTGGTAGCCGTGACGCAGGGTGCGCGTGGTGGCGGCGTCGAGGTGCTCGTCCTTCGGCATGTCGCGGTAACCGCCGAGTTCGCGATGACTGTGGTGGGCGTGATCCGAGATGCCTTTGACGCGCTGGCCGTCGTTGTTGAGTTCGAAGGCTGCGGGATCGTAGAGGTCCCAATAACGCTTCGGGGCATTGAAAGGCAGGTGCGGCTTGAAAAAGCCCACCGCGAGAAAAAACGGCTTTCCGCCGCTTTGCAGGCCGGTGAGCTTTTCGACCGCCAAACGCGCCAGTTTGCCATCCGGGTAGTCTTCATCCGGCACATCGGCAGCCTCCCAGGCCGGGCCTTTGCCCTCGCCACCGGAATCGCCGAGCACGGAGTTTTTCCAGCCCTTCTGCTTCAGAATCTCCGGCTCGGACCAGGAGATGGGATCGAGTTCGCGCTCATCGCCGCTGAAGACCTTGCCGAGCGAGACGGTGTGATAGCCGTGGTTTTTAAAAAGCTGCGGCAGGGTGACGAGATCGTGCTGCGTGTCGCGAAAGAGGTTTCGGTTGTGCCACACGCGAGTGTTGTCCGGCAGCCGGCCCGTGAGCAGCGAGGTGCGCGATGGCCCGCACACAGCTTGCTGGGTGTAGGCATGATCAAAACAGCGCGCCGAGGCGGCAAAGCGGTCGATGTTCGGCGACTTCACCAGCGTGTCGCCATAGCAGCCTAGAGACGTGCGCAGATCGTCCACAGCGATGAAGAGGACGTTCGGGCGCTGCTCAGCGGACGAGGCAGATCGACAGAAGAATGGGGACAGGAGAATGAGACAAAAAGAGGGGAGAAAGAAAAAGGGTCTCTGATTCAGCCTCTTTTTGTCTGACATTTTTCTGTCGGTGAGATGACGTTTCATTCGACCTTCTTCTTTTTCTTCTTCGAGGGCTTCACGCTGGGATCGTAGTCGGAGTTCGGCTTCATCATCTCCGCTCCGACCTCCTTACGCCAGGCTTCGAGTTCGCGGCACAGTTCGTCCACCTTCGCGGTTTGTTCGGCGACGAGGTTTTGGGTTTCGCTGAGGTTGTCGGCGAGGTTGTAGAGTTCGATGCCCTCGGGGTCGAAGGTCTCGATGAGTTTCCATGGACCTTTGCGGATGACGCTGCTCGGGACACTCGAAGGATGCTCGTTGTAGTGCGGGTAGTGCCAGAAGAGCGACCGCGCGGCCAGAAGGCCTTCACCAGCGAGCAAGGGCCGCAGATTGACGCCGTCCTGATGCTGATTTGGCAACGCAGGCAATCCCGCAGCCGCGAGGCAGGTCGGATACAAATCGGTGCTGGTGACGGGATCGCTCACCACGAGGCCGGGCTTGGCGACCCCGGGCCATTTGATGATCAAAGGCACGCGGATGCCGCCTTCGTAATACGCGCCTTTGTTCGCCCGCAACGGTGCGTTGCTCGTGGCATTGTAAAAGCCGCCATTGTCGCTGGTGAAGAGGATGACCGTGTTCCCGTCGAGTTTCAGGTCCTTCAGCGTCGCGAGCACGCGACCCACGCTGTCATCCACGCTCTCGATCATGGCCGCATACTCCGGCTTGCCCTGACGCTGCGCCTCCGGCACACGCTCGTATTTGGCGATGAGTTCCTTCTTCGCCTGCAAGGGTGTGTGGACGCCGTAATGCGGGAAGTAGAGGAAGAACGGCTTCTGGTGCGGTTCGCGGATGAACTTCACCGCCTCGTCGGTGAGACGGTCGGTGAGGTATTCACCTTCTTTGCCGTCAGGCAGAACGTTCCATGTAGCGCGTTGGCCGGAGCCGGGAATGAGCCAGTCGCCGGGATAGGGAAAGAAGTAACTGCCGGGTGCGCCATGGGCGTTGCCGGCGATGTTGAGGTCAAACCCGTGATGCTCGGGCAGGCAGAACGGCTCGCTACCGAGATGCCACTTGCCGATGTGCGCGGTGCGGTAACCGCTATCCCGAAGGGCTTCGGCCAGGGTGTGCTCCTCCACTGGCAACCCGCGCACAAAGCGACCGCTTTGCAGTTTCGCCTTGGGATTCCAGCGGCCCGAGGGCAGCCACTCGGTGAGCAGGAGGCGTGCGGGATACTTGCCGGTCAAGATCGCCGCGCGGGTCGGCGAGCAGACCGCGCAGGCCGCGTAGGCGTCGGTGAAGCGCACGCCCTCGGCGGCGAGTTGGTCAATGTGTGGAGTTTGATAAAACGTGCTGCCCTGGCATCCCAGGTCCCGCCAGCCGAGATCGTCGATGAGGAAGAGAATGATGTTGGGGTTGCCTCCGGCTGTCTTCGCTTCGCTACGGCTCTTTGCTGGAGCGTCGGCGGCGTGCAGTGTGGCCAGCGGCGCGAGGAGAAGAGCGAGGAGGAAAGAGAAAGGACGTTTCACGCTGAGGTGTGGTGAAGGTGGCTTGATCAAATCGTTCATTTGCCGATGAACTCTGCGCGGGTGAGTTTGCCGTCTCCGTTTTGATCAAAGTTCTTGTAGCGTGCTTCAAGGTCGGACTGGCCTTTGAGGCCCGTTTGGTATTCTTCGAGCGTGAGGATGTCGTCCTGGTTGGTGTCCCATCTGGTAAAGGCCTTGGCACGGACTTCGGGCGTGACCTTGGAGCTCTTTGCACCGAGCTTGGCCTGAGCTGGCTTGGCCGGGAGGGTTTGTTGGCTCAGGCATTCGGGGTTCGGCTTGGCGGGCAGCGTGGCCTTCCACTCGAGGGCCATCTGGCTGAGACGTGCGACGATGTCGGGATGGTCCTTCGAGACATCTTCGGTCTCGGTGCGGTCGCGGCTGAGGTGATGCAACTCAACGCGCTTGCCATCCTCGGTGAGCATGAGTTTCCAATCGCCCTCACGCACGGCCAATCGCGGCCAGTAGTCGGGTTCGGCGGCTTTGCCCATCCAGTGCCAAAAAAGCGGCCGTGTGCGTGCCGTTGTTTTGCCCTGGAAGGCGGCGAGCAGGTTCTCACCATCGCTTTGGTAGTCGGCTGGCAGGCTCACGTTGGCCGCTGCGCACAGCGTGGGCAGCAGATCGACAGCGGTGAAGACCGTGGTGTCATTTTTTGCACCTGCCGGGGTGTGGCCGGGCCAGCGGACGATGAAGGGCACTCGCACACCGCCTTCAAACAGACTGCGCTTGCGACCTCTCAAACCGCCCGTTTCGCCGACGCTGTAGAAGGTATCGTAGCCGGTGACGTTGGCATCGGGATCGAAATTGCTTCCCGTGCGCTTCGCTGCGGTTGATTCAGGGCCGTTGTCGCTGCTGAACATGACGATGGTGTTTTCCTCCAAACCCTCTGCTTTCAGCGCATCGAGGATGGTGCCCACCGCGTTGTCGCCATCGGTGACGACGGCGGCATAGACCTGCTTTTGCTCATCGAGATGCTTCCATTTCTCCATGGATTCCGCCGTGGGGACATGCGGCGTGTGACTCTCGTGAATCCAGGCGTTGATGAAGAAGGGCTGGCTTTTATTCGCCTTGATGAAGGCCACCGCATTCGCCGCCGTGGCATGAAGGTCGGCGGACTCCCATCCTGCACCGCCGTTGAAGACCAAGGCTTCGTCATAGCCATAAGCCTCTGGTTTCGGTGCGCCTTCGGTCTGGGCGTTGGTCAGATGCCACTTGCCGAAATGGGCGGTGCGGTAGCCCGCTTGCTTCAGGAAACGAGGCAGCGACGGAGCCTTTGGATCCAGCCAATCCGGCATCCTTCGCTGATGATTCTGCGCCGGATCAGCGAAGTGCTGATGCACGGAAAATCTCGCCGGATACATCCCCGTATTCACCGCCGTGCGGCTCGGTGAGCACACCGGATTGAGCACGTTGAACTGCTGAAAGTCGGTCCCCTGGCTAGCGAGCCTGTCGAGGTTCGGTGTTTTCAACCAAGTGCTGCCATGGCAGCCCAGGTCACCCCATCCCCAGTCGTCGGCATAGATGAAGATGATGTTGGGTTTCTGGACATCGGCGGCGTGGAGAGCAGCCAGCGGCGCGAGCAGCAAGGTGAGGGGGAGGGTGAGGGCAAATTTCATGAAGACGGCAGCATTCAAACTGAACGTGTGAAAACGTGAACGCTGCCAGGGCATTTCAGCCGAAACCGTATCCGATCCAGCAACGAACGAGGACCGCGATGCCACGGGCTTTCGGGCCTGCCTGTCACAATCTCAAAGGTTCATCCACTTGGACTTTTCGTTTGGACGCCACTTCTTGGGCTACTCCTTCATCGCGGGGGTTCAAATGGTCTCCAGACTCAGCCTGGGCGAGCCGCTGAGCTGCGGGAGCAGGCTGTGATTGTCGAGACCGAACCAGCGCTCGTTTTCACTCATCTGCGGCTGCTTCTTTCGAGCTGCGGCGAGCAACTCGCCAACCGTCTCCACATCGCCGAGACTTGGCAGCAGCGGACCGAGCAAGCCTTTGAGCTGAGCATTGAGCACCGCCGTGTCGGTCTGGAAGAGGGCGATGCCGTCCACACCTTCATCATAGTTTCGGCTGATGCGTTCGAGGAAGGTGCGTGCATTGGCCTTCATGCTTTTGCCTGCTGTGGTGTTGGTGCCGCCGTAGAGCTTCACGCCGTGAGCGCGGGCCAGTTCGAGGTAGGACTTGGCGGTGTCCGGATAGTCGAAGTCCCAGATCCACAGCGGATCGAGCGCGATCTCATCCACCCAGCCTTCTTTGAGCCAGGTGCGGAGATCGAGGCCTTCCATGAGGTTCAGGTCGAGCGTGGCCTCGGGGATGCGAACCATCACCGGCACCTTGCGCTTGGTTTTTTGCTCCAGTTCGCGGAGTTGGACGCGGAGATCGCGCATGAAGAGATTCACGAAGTCCGCACGATGCTGCGCCCATGCGAGAAACTCGGGCGAACTGCTGCGCATCTGCCTCGGATCAGCGCGCCCGGCCTTCAGCCATGGATCGAGGATGTGCGGATGATAACGCGCCACCGGCGGCTGACGGCAAAAGTCGAGGCAAAGGCCATGCGCACCGATTTGCGCCACCTCCATGAGCACCGCAATGCGCTCCGCGCGATACTCGGGAATGGCAAAGCTGACCTTGGTGCCATCCATCTGCCCGCCGCGATGCCGCTCCATCCATTCAGGATGCGCTGCAATGTATTTCGAGCGCAAGGCACCGCCGAGCGAGTCGCCGTAGTGACGGTTCATGCCGAGGCGACCGTAGATGACCATGTCGTTCTTCTCCGCAAAGGCCAGCGCCGCACGCAACGAGCACTCCTGGCGAAACGAATCGCTAATCACCTTCGTCTCCGGCCGTGTATCGCCCGCATACATCGTCGAGGTGGGCAGCGCACTCTGGTAATCCAGCGTGCTGCGCCCGAGCGCCCACATGACATGCCGGATGCCATGATCCAAATGCGCCTGCAAGCAGTCCGCCGAGTCATGACCGCTGCTCTTCTGCCTCTCATACAACCACTGCCAAAGCTCCGCGATGCCCCACACGGTCTTCGCGTTCGCACCGGCTGCGGAGGCCGGAAGCAACGATGCCGTAAGCGTGCCTGCGGTGTGGGTGAGGAAATGGCGGCGGTTCATGAGTGTCTTCTACTTCTTGATCTCCCCCATGCTCTGAAACTGCTGCCAATCGTCCCCACAAGCAAAACTCAGCAGGCATGAGGCGGTGGATTGACACAGGGGAGATCGGCGAGGCGTATGTCATCGAAGCTTTCGAACGCGATGCCATTCATTGTCTTAACCCAGACAATCAGGGTGAAACAATCAGCGGCGTCTTGCGGATTTTGAGCCTCAAGGGGTTCGCGGGCTTGGGTGGATGCGTCGCCACGATGTTCTTCGTGTCAGCGAGGATTTGTTCCAGCATCCGCAGCTTCTCCCCGACTGGCAAAGCGGCCAGCTCCTTCCTTCGCTCACGTTTGCGGTCGATTATGTCGTTGAGAAGCGGGTTCATGGTTCGAGATAGGTGCTTTGGAACTTCTGCCACTGTGGCATCAACTCATATCGCTGTAGAACGCTTTCAAACGTAGCCGCATCGATGACCTCAGCCTCCAGAAAACGAACAACCCGGTCATAGTCCTTCGCGCGCCCCACTTGCAGACAGATGGCCGCGAGATGCTCGGCGGTGAAGACACGAGTATCGATGCCGTTCACATCTCGCTTCACGGACTTCTCCAATGCTTCCTCAACGAGAGGCGTGGCGGGTGGCACAAACTCCTCGGCCCAGCCTTCGATGACGATGAACTGACCGCTCGGCTGATAGCCACGGTTCATGAGATAGGAATAGATCGGCCCCAACGTCAGCAGTGAGCTTCCTTCCCCGGTGGGCAACGTCACAAACACATCCAGATCCTTCGTGGCGAAAGGCTCCAACCAGAAAATCGCCCCCACCGCTCCGCCAATGGCATACTGGCCGATGACACCATCGGCTTCCATCTGGTTGAGGAGGGCGAATATCTTATCCATCTCCGAGGTGCAAAGGTTCGGGCTTCATCACGAATGCATTTATACGACAGCGATGGATCGGAGACAAGGCTCCGCATTTCATCTCTTTAAGCGCTTGCTACCTCTTCGCTTGAACCTCGCCCGTGCTTTGAAACTGCTGCCAATCCGCCGCGTAGTCGGCATTCAAAAGCCAGGAGGCGGTGGATTTGTCGCCGGTGAATTCGGCAAAGGGCGCGGTGATGAGCTTTTCATAGCCGCCTGGCTTCGTCTGCCAGTTTTGGCCGAGGTGACCGCTTTCGAAGGCGGGCGCGAGGAGCTTCACGGGGCCGTTTTTGGCATCGGCATCGGCGGGGACGCGGGCGGTGAAGGTGTGGCGCAGGAAACTGAACACGAGCGGCCAGGTTTTCTCGCCGGGGCCGTGGCCGGTCTTGGGCTCGACGGCGATGTTCCACAGAGCGTGATGGTTTTTTCGCAGGGCGGGCACCACGGCGAGGTTTTCGTCTTTGGAAGGTCGCGCGAGGAAAGGATCGTCCTCGCCGAAGATGACGAGGCCGGGGACTTGCGCGGCTCCGGGCTGATACACCTGAAACGTCGTGCCCGGACGCATCGAAACCCAGCCCCAGACGCGATCCGGCACATACGACGTGAAAATGGCGGAGAAGCCGGTGCCGTTCGAGTGGCCGTAAAGAAAGAGCGGCACGTGTTGCAGCTCAGGATGGCCGCTCTTTTCGCCGAACTGCCGCAAGTGCTCGAAAAGCAGGCTTTGAGGCCAAAAGCCGCGTTGCATCGGATTGCCGGTGAACTTGAACAAAGCGAGGCCCAGCTCCTGCGCGAGCTTTCGCAGGTCGGCACGCTTGAAGAGGGTTTCGCCGCTGCCGTGGCCGGACATCACGACGATGCCGCGAGCGGTTTGGAGGTTCTTTGGCAACCACAGCTCGAATCGCACCTCCTCGCGCCGGCCTTCACCTTTTTGCTTCACGGCCTCGCGCCACTGCGCCTCGCTCACTTTCCAGTCCCAGTTGCGACTCACGACCTGCTGCGGATCAGGCGTGCCCCACTTCGCCTCATCGAGCACGCCGTTCCAGCTCTTCGTGTCTTTCGTCTGCACGTTTGCGCTCACCCAGCCGAGGCTGTGGCATTCGGGAAGTTGCGCAAAATCACTCCACTCCGTGCCATCGTTCGTTTCGCGAGGCTCGGTCCACTGCTTCGCGAGCCACGGCAGCACCTTCTCGGCCCACTTCGCACCATGAACGCGCAAACCCTCGCCGCTGAAGTGAACGCCCTTGCCATCGCGCTC
>CAMBPV010000132.1 GCA_945869695.1 Prosthecobacter debontii | reverse complement strand
TTGTCACTCCAGGTGTGTGGCCAATATGAGGTCCCCGAGGTGCTCGGCTCGGCCAATTTCCTGCTGAAGTTTCCGCCGGAAATCAATGAACCCTGGTTCTTTTACGGGAACTACTATTACGCGCAGGGCATGTATCAGCGCGGCGGAGAACACGCAGCCACAGCGCGTCAACGGACTGAGCAAATCCTCGTTGCTGCGCAGAGCCCAGAGGGCGCTTGGCATCCGAAAAATGGCAACGAGAAGAGCGCAGGTTCTGTTTATGCCACCTCGCTGGCGCTTCTCAGTCTCTCGGTTTACCACCACTTCCTTCCGATCTATCAGAAGTGAGCCCAATGCGCAGAGTGCGCCCTTCTTCCCAAACACTTTTTCATGAAACGCTTCACCCTTTGCCTCCTGACGGTTTCGAGCTTCGCCGCCGATCTCCCGGTTATCCCTGAAAAGCCCATTGCGGAGAAAAAAGAACTCCTTTTCTCGGATGACATGGAGAGCCCCACTCCGGCCAAGCCCTGGCATCGAGTGGTGGACACGTTCACCTTTGTCAACGGAACGCTGAAAGGCACTCAGACCCGCGAGAAAGACCAACCTTCCGCAGATGGCAAAAGCGTCATCAAAGCCCATGCCGCTGTTTACGGATTGGAGATTCCGACGAGAGACAGCGTCGTTGAGGCAAAAATCAAATTCGACGGTGCCACGATGATCGATGTGGAGTTTGATGACCGCCAATACAAGGGTGCGCACTACGGTCATCTCTGTCGTGCCCAGGTCCGCCTCAATGGAGTGACCATCATCGATGAGCGGGATGGCGGCATGAGAAATGACATCCGCGAGATGCGCAATGATCCCGCAAAAAAAGCAGAGGTCGCAGCCCTCCTGAAAGGGCGGCAGGTTACTTACCCCGTGAAGCTTGAAACCGGAAAATGGTACACCCTCGGAGTTGAGACCGTCGGAGATCAGATGCGGGTGACCATCGACGGAAAGCCCGTTGCCTTTCTGAAGTCCTCAGGGATCGCCCACGAAACCAAATCCAAGATTGAACTCGGAGTTGCCGGTAAGGATGGCTACTTTGACGACATCAAGGTCTGGAACGCTGCGGCTCCCCAGTAAACTGCGGCGCTCACTGTTTGGAGGGTAGTTGAGGCACCTTCGCGAGGAGGGCAGGGTCATAACCTTGGTCCTTCAATCGCTTCAGGATTGCCTGGTAGGTTCCTTCATCCAAAGTTGTTTTTCGGCTGAGCACCCAGGCCAGCTTCCGGCCCGGATGTCCGATCACTGCCCAGCCGTAATCGGGATCCAAATCAATGATCAGATAAGGCACCCGGAAGGGCCAGATAAACTGCACGCGCCATTCGGCATTCGATTTTTTGTCGTGCACCCAGGCCACGCCTTTCCATTGCTGAAGCGGCGCGTCGAGACTCCCCTTCCGGAAAAGGAAGATATTGTCCATCCGACCATCGGGCCGCATCGCATAACGATCCAGCGTCCCGACCTTACCCTTCTCCAAGCTGTAGGGGATGTGGGCAAAAACATACCAGTCACCCGTGTAACGCGTCAGATCCACAAAGGGCACAGTTTTCAGCGGGGCAGGTTTCACGGTTGAGTTGCAGGAGGTGAGAAGGAGGGCGGAGAGTAGCAGACTGAGTCGAACGATAGACTTCATATGCCGACTTACGCCCCGCCCGAGCGTGCTGGCCGACTTAATCCTCTTTCTCTGACATCGGCTAAACTGCGCGACGCGCGGAAACTCAAACTCTCAATGAATAGCCCCTCGGGCGCTTCGTCTGACCCATAAGCCGCAACACTGCGGCAACGAAAACAAAATCCAATCCAAACGCATCATGAAAAAGTTCGTCACCCTGCTCGCTGTCACTGCCAGTTTAGCCTTCTTCACCTCGGGTTCCGCAGAAGCGAAAGACCGCCACCGCTCCAGCCATTCGAGCCACGGGAGTCAACACGGCTCGCGCCATGATTCTTATGACCACCGCGATCACGGCTCCAGCCACAACGATGATCGAGACAGTTACAGGGATCAGCGCGGATCGGGATGCCAACAGGGCAATGGTTCCCGTTATGAAGGGGGCTACCATCCCGACTACTCGCAGAACTACCGTCCGAGTTACGATCAAAGACATGATCATTGCGGCCCCCAGTTCCCGAGCATCGGACGCGGTCCGTTCGGCTTGCCTGGGTTTCTGTTCGGCTTTGGTTCCCGCTAACTGCGGCGTTTGAGTCTGGGGCCCTGCGACACAGCTCACCGGAGATGTTCTTCGGTGGGCTTTGTTGTAAGGTTTCGCTCAGGGATGAGCGGCATGCATCGTTTCGGTTTTCGATCCCCGTTTTCCCGGCTGACGATTCAGGAGAGGTCGAACCAGTCAAAAAGCGACGACAGATCGATGTCTGGCCACTCGAGCCATGATAGATCGATGTCCAAAAGTGAGAAGCTCGAGCCGTCGGCCAAATCCGTGAGTAGCTCGGTCTTCATGGCGACATAATCACACACTTCACCCGCCGCTGCATGAAGGGCCTCAAAGTCGGAAGGTGAGGTGTAGAAGCAGTAGGCCCAGCAGTGGATGTCGACCGCGTAACCGCATGATTCAGCCGCCTTTTTGACTTCGTCCGTTCGGTAGTATTTCTTCTTTCCGTGGGATTTGACCAATTGCTTCCCCACCGAGCCGATGAAGGCCTTTTTGTCTTGGGGTTTGATTTGGCAGGCGGGCATGGGCTGAGCGGATCTTCGTTACCAAGATCTGGAGTTCAGCAGAAATCGATCTGAAGAGCAAGCATGAGAATCACGAAATCCAGAGGGTTCGAAGAACCTGTGTCACTCGGTTCATATCTGTGCGAAAGAGGGCGCAATGAAAGTCGAACGATTCAAATACATCATCTGGGCTGCGGACATGAACCGGGCCGTGAATTTTTATGCCACGGTTTTCGGAGGCACTATCCTGAAGCAGAACGAGATCATCAGCGAGGTGGAGATCTGCGGAGGCATCATTGGCATCCATGGGGGAGGGGAGGGTACTCGCACCTGGACAGGACTCAGTTTTCAGGTGCCTGACGTGATCGAAGGTGCGCATGAGATTGTTGCGGCTGGAGGTCAGCTCACCCGCGAGCCCGAGCCGGAGAACGGTGAGCCGCCTCACCTGGCCATGTGTTTGGATACGGAAGGGAACGAGATCATGCTCTCCCGGAAGCGAGGCCATTGATTGCCATCTCGGTCAGTGGAGAGTGCGTCAGTTCTCGTTGGGCTTTTCGTGTGCTAGCAAGTGACTGTGGACCTGGGCCGTGAGGGTCTCGATGCGCTCGCTGAGTTTGACGGAGAGTTGGGTGAGCTCCGTGTTTTGCTGGAGAAGTTCCAAGAGGAGTGTGGTGTGGCCTGCTGCGACGTCGAGCCTTTCCTGGCTGGCTTTGGCCAAAGCCTCGCGGTGTTGGGCATCGGCATCAGCGTGTGCTTTGTCGCGATCTGCCTGTCGGGTCTGCGCTAGGAGGATCAGGGGGGCTGCATACGCGGCCTGAAGACTGAAGGCGAGATTCAGCAAGATGAAGGGATACAAATCAAACTTCACCACTCCTGCTGCATTCAGGGCGATCCAAACGGCGACGACGATTGTCTGAACGATGATGAAAGTCGGGGTGCCGAAGAAACGCGCGAATCTTTCTGCCTTCAGTCCGAACCAATCATTCCCAAACGCCGCAGAGAGATGCTGATGCGGGAGATGGAAACGGAGATAGTGGGAGGGAGCGGCGGCGTGTGGCGAGGGTGCGTCTGCGTTCATGCCGCAGTATTCACCCGATGTGTGGAAGAGAGAAGGTCTATCTCGGGAGTGGCGGTTCAGGCCACGGTAAGAGGTCCATCAAAAGTGGTGAGGCTGATGACTTCGGTCTTGGCAACGTGGGGGCCGTGCAGGGTTCCTCGGGGTGCGAAAAAAAGAGTGCCGGGCGTGTAGGCGATGCCGTTCTCCTCCCACTCGCCGGATAGAATCCATGCCCACTCATTGGCGGCGGGATGCGTGTGGGCGGGAATGGTTTTGCCCGCGTGAAACTTGCGCAGCACGACCACACCACCGGTGGTTTCATTCCGATGGAGGATCTTCAGCTCCACGCCTTCATACGGGCCCGGTTGCCAGGGCACTTCTTCGGCGAGTGCGATGAAGGGAAACATGCGAGTCTATCCAATGGAGGGGATTTTCACATCAGGATCGGCTTCTGCGGAGTAGTCCACTCCTTCAAGACCAAAGCCGAAGAGGCGCAGGAAACTGCTCTGGTAGCCTTCGAAATCACCGAGCTCTGGGAAGTTCTCGGTGGTGACTTCAGCCCAGCGTTTTCCGACGAGTTCCTGGACGGCGGGTTTCATCTCCCAATCATCGACGCGGATGCGACCCGCCTCATCAGGCTGGGGATTGCCATTGCACAGCCGCTCACGAAAGAGGCGATCCATCTGCTCGATGGTGTCCTCATGAGTGCCCTCGGCTTTCATGACCTTGTAAAGAAGGGAGATGTAAAGAGGCACCACGGGGATGGCGGAACTGGCCTGAGTGACGAGCGCTTTGTTCACGGAGACCCATGCCTTGCCTTTGAGGGGTGCGAGCTTCTCATCCAACACTTTTTGCACGCGCTCCAGATCTTCCTTGGCCAGACCGATGGTGCCGTTTTTGTAGATCGGCCATGTGACCTCAGGCCCGATGTAAGAGTAGGCAAGGGTGGTGACTCCCTCTGCGAGCACGCCGGCCGACTGGAGGGCATCGATCCACATCTCCCAGTCTTCACCGCCCATGACGGCGACGGTTTGAGCGATGTCATCGCCCTGAACAGGGTCGATGGAGACCTCAATCACAGCACCTGTTCCCGTATTGAGGCTCTTGTTGGTGAAGCTATTCCCGACCGGCTTCAGCACGGATTTAAAAACCTCACCCGTCGTCGGGTGAGTGCGACGAGGCGAAGCGAGGCTGTAAATGACACAATCAACCTGGCCGAGATCGGCCTTGATGGCGGCAATGACCTCGGCCTTGATCGCATCGGAGTAGGCGTCGCCATTGAAGGAGCGGGCATAGAGACCGGCGGCTTTGGCTTCGGTCTCAAAGGCTGCCGTGTTGTACCAGCCCGCGGTGGCGGTGCGGTCGGCTTCACCGGGACGCTCAAAAAACACGCCGATGGTGGCGGCTCCCGAGCCAAAGGCGGCGGCGATCCGAGAAGAGAGGCCATAACCGGTGGATGAGCCGATCACGAGCACCTTTTTGGGTCCGTTGGCGCTCGGTCCACCTTTTTTCACAACGGCGATTTGCTGGGCAACGTGCTTGGCGCATCCGACGGGATGAGCGGTGGTGCAGATGAATCCTCGGATTTTGGGGGCAATGATCATGGTTAGATCCTTTGAGTAACGGAGACAGACGCGCTGGCAACTGATTTTGTTCGCAAATCGGGGTGCCCTTCATGAATCTGAGAAACAACAGGCCACCTTCGCGCGCGATGCGTAAGTGAGGGGACGTTTTTCCTCTTCACTCCTTTTCACCCACCCCTTTCCGTTTTGACCCCGAATTCTATCGACATCTCGTCCAATGACGACGAGGTGACCCCCATGCGAAGCGGTCAAGAACTCATCCTCGCCACCAAGCCCTTCGCGAAAGATTCCACGTTGACGAGCTGGTGGCATGTTCTGTCGACGGCACTCCTGCTGATTTCATGCATCGGAGGCGTCCTTTACTTTGAGGCCATCGGGGTGCGCTTGGTGTTCAGTTGTCTGGCTGGCCTGTTCTTGTTGCGAATGTTTGTGATTTACCATGACCAACAGCACCACGCGATATTGGCGCGTTCCCGATTGGCGGAGATCCTGATGAGGGTCTTCGGCGTCTATGCTCTGAGTGCCAGCAGCATCTGGAGGAGCTCACACAATCACCACCACAATCACAACTCGAAACTGCGAGGCTCAAACATCGGCTCCTTTCCCATTATGACGAGCCAGGGGTTTCTGAAAGCGACTCCCGCAGCGCGTCGGCAGTATCTGGCGATCCGTCATCCGCTGACCATTCTTTTCGGCTATGGAACCATGTTTATCTTTGGGATGTGCATCCAGCCCTTCCTCAAAGATCCGAAACGACACTTTGATTGCTTGTTGGCGCTGGTTTTCCACGTCGGAATCGGTGTGGCTTTATTCTTTTATGGAGGCTGGCCCGCGGTGCTCCTGGCTCAGACGCTTCCTCATTTCATCACCTACGCCATCGGTTCTTACCTGTTTTATGTGCAGCATAATTTCCCAGGGGTTTCGTTTCATGAAAAAGATGGATGGACCTATGAGAAGGCGGCGCTGGAGTCTTCGAGTTACCTGAGCACGGGCCCCATCATGCGATACTTCTCGGCCAATATTGGTTTTCATCACGTCCATCATCTGAACGCCAAGATTCCGTTCTATCGTCTGCCTGAAGTCATGCGGAAACTCCCTGAGTTGAGGAAACCGGGGACGACTTCGCTGAGTCCGTTCAATATCGTTCGCTGCCTGGGGCTCAAAGTATGGGATACGGAGTCCCAGCGGATGATGAGCATCCGGGAAATGCTTCTGATGCAAAAGCAAAGAGTCGCTCAATCCGTTGTCGGCAGTCCGACGGCTGGTGCGGTCTCTCGTTAGTCCTCCTTTGTTTGTTTCTCGTTCTTCAATCCCCTGATTCGATCCCAATCACGATGTCTTTTTCTGCTGCCCAAATTGCCTCGCTTGTCGGAGGTGATGTGGTTGGCGAGCCCGAAATGTTACTGACCGGATTTGCCTCTGCTGCTGATGCGGTTGATGGTGATCTTACCTTCGCTGAAAAGGAGACTTATCTTTTGGCCGCCGAGGAAAGTGGTGCCTCCGCCATCTTGGTGCCTGCCAGCTTGAACTCCACGGTGAAGACGACCATTCGCGTTCCGGATGCCCGCGTTGCGATGGCGAAGCTTCTTCCGCACTTTTTCCCTGAGGAGACCTTCCCGGCGGGTGTGCACCCAAGCGCCAGTGTCGCGCCCACGGCCGAAATCCATCCGACGGCGCATGTCGGGCCGCATTGCATCGTGAGTGAAGGTGTGAAGATCGGCGCACGGTCGGTGCTCATGGGAGGGAATCACCTCGGCACCGGCACCCTTCTGGGAGAGGATGTTCAGCTCTTTCCTCAGGTCACGCTTTATCACCGGACAGTCGTCGGAAATCGAGTGCGCATCCATGCGGGCACCACCATCGGCGCGGATGGATACGGGTATGTTTTTGATCAAGGAAGGCATCGCAAGGTGCTCCAGGTGGGCAATGTGGTGATCCACGATGACGTAGAGATCGGTGCCAATGCGGCGATTGATCGTGGGGCACTCGGCTCGACCGTTATCGGTGCCGGAACCAAGATCGATAACCTCGTGCACGTGGCCCACAATGTGGAGATGGGGCGGCACTGCCTGATCATGGGGCAGGTGGGTTTTGCGGGGAGTACCCATTTGGGTGACTACACCGTGATCGCCTCGCAGTCCGGGATCGCGGGTCATTTGAAACTGGGACGTCAATCCACCGTCGGGGCAAAATCCGGCGTCATGCGTGACATCCCGGACGGCCAGACGGTGTTAGGCATCCCCGCCGCTCCGGACAAACACACGAAGCGGCAATGGATCGCGCTCCAAAAGCTGCCCGACCTGCTGCATCGCATGCGGGATCTGGAGAAGCAGGTCAAGCTCCTGTCCAAACCGGAAATCGAGGCTGTTTAGTCCTCGGGGGACTATTTGAAAAAGAGCAGAACCATCACTTTCATTCAAAGCCATCCCATAGCCTGCCGAAATGAGGGGCAAGCTGGTGGTTTGCGTAGGTAGTGTGGATGAAAATTGCTGGGGTCGAGTTGAGGTTTTGCGGTTTGCGGCGTGACATTGTTGTCGAAATCAGGCGGGTGCTGTCCCATGAGATTGCGTTCCCGCTGGCTCGAACCCTGGTAACCACGAGGTTTGCGGACTGCCCAGCAGCGTAAAGCTGCCTCCTGCTGTCCCATAACTTCGCAGCAATCCGACCAGATCGAGCCGCTCCCATATCGCCGCACGGACGACGGCGAATAGACGCGTAAAGCTATGACCCCATTGGCCGATGTGTGCGGCAAAGCGCAGTAGCACATACAACAGCAGTGCTGTCCATACCTGCCAGCGGATGGCGTTGGCGCTGTGGCCGAGAAAGTCGCCGAGCTTGAGGGTCTGCTTCACTTGCTTGAAGAACACTTCGATGTCCCAGCGAGCGCGGTAGAGGTCGCACACGCTCATCGGGCTCCAGGCGGTATTGTTGGTGATGAAGACCATCAGGCGCTCCTCGCCATCGAACTCCACCCAGGCCTCCACGCGACGCAGAGTCCAGCCTGCGAGCTTCTTCCATTTGTTACCGGTGAGCTTCACGATCTGGTCTTTGACGATCTTGCCGCCCTTATTTACTGGCAGGTTGCGCACGGTGCGGTAGCGGAAGTGGTCCTTCGCGCGGGTCACCCAATGCACGCCCCGCATGTCGAGATCATACAGGTGAGCGAAGTCCACATAGGCTTTGTCGAAGACGACGATCTCGCCTTCCTCCAGCCCGGCACAGACCTCGCGGGCGCGCTTGTTGTCATGCTCGCCAGCGGTATCGACGATGGCGAAGGTGGGCAGAAAGCCATTGAGGCCGAGCCGCAGATGTATCTTCGCTGCAGCCTTGCGCCGGCGGTGCTTGGCCCAGTCCATGCAGTTGGCCACCAACTCCATCACGGTGGAATCAACGGCATGGATGCGCACTTTGAATCGATGCAGCAGCGAGCGTCCGGCACTGCCTCCGGGGCGCTGCCGTCCAAAACTTTGATCGCGATGCTGAAGGTGGGCGAGCGTGCGCCAGAACACCAGTTCGGCGAACTTGGCATCGCGGACTTTGTTGGAGTTGGAGAGGTTGTTGCGCGAGGGCGGAGTGAGGCCAAAGGCAGCGAGGGCCCGAGTCTTGAGTCGCAGCCAGTCGCACACGTCATTGAGACTCAGAGCGTGGGCGAGCTGCGCAAAGATCATCGTGCCGAGGTGGCTGAGCACGCTGTAGGTGCGGGCTTTGAGATCGACGCCAGTCTCCCTGGCGGACTTGTGAATGATGTCACGAGGAATGAGCTTGAGCATCTGCCCAAGAACATTGATAGGGTGACGTGCTGGCTGGGTGGCGTAAGTGTGTGTTGATTTTGACATCGCACTCCAAATCAAGCCACTTCCCGCCCTCAGTCAGCACTCTCTAACTCAAATCTCCATGGGATGCCTGTGTTTCGATGTTATGATCTTCAATGCCTACTCACGCGACGGCGATGAAGCGCCTGATCCGATCGCGAGCGCAAGCTGGGAGTGGCTCAAAGACCGTGCCCCACAATCGGGCGGGTTCACGCACAACGACAGCGACAGAACGCTCGGCGTTGCCGGCGGTGGGGGCACTCCTGGCGAAGATGGTGCGTCGGCCTACGAGGTCGCCGTGCAGAACGGATTCGTCGGAAATGAAAGCGCCTGGCTTGAGTCCCTGATCGGCCCGGAGGGACAGCCTGGTGCCGTCGGTGGGGTTGGCCCTCGTGGTCCCGCTGGTCTTGATGGTGCCGTCGGTCCCGTTGGCCCTGTTGGCCCCAGCGGTCCTGCCGGTGCTGATGGTCCAACTGGTGCTCCTGGTCTTGACGGTGACATCGGTCCTGCTGGCCCGGCCGGTGCTGATGGCGCCACTGGCCCAGTTGGTCCTCCAGGTCCGGGCATCAACTGGCTCGGTGAATGGCAGCCATCCACGACCTATGCCGAAGATGACGCCTCGTTCTACAATGGCAGTTCGTGGATCTCGCTGTTGAACGGCAACTACAACAACGCGCCTTACGAGGGCAGTAGCGTTTGGGGATTAATCGCGAAGGTTGGTGCAACTGGACCAGACGGACCGCAGGGACCGCCTCCTTGGGAGCTAGTTGGAGCCTACGACAACGGAGCGGCATACAACATCGGCAATGCAGTGACTTACGAGGGTGGTTTTTATTATCGGACAGGGAACGCGCTAAATCCCTGTTATCCTCCGACACCCGGCCAAATAACGGAATCGTGGACACAAGTCATTCAGGATTCGGGCGTGGGCATTGCCGGTGGCGATCTTTATGTGAACGGCATCAAGGTGCTCGGAGCTCAGCAGACCGGCGTGGCCAATGCCGCTGAAAGCCATTCCATGAGCGGAAGTGACAATGTCGATTACAACGCGCTGATGACCGCCCTCAACGATCTGGGCACGAAGTTCAACGCGATGAAGGCGGCTCTCGAAGCGCATGGCTTGATCGCCACCGTCTGATTATGGCCTTGGTTGATTCGCGATCTTCGTTGCGCAACAAAGATCGCGTGTGCGCAACCGCTGCCCTGAGCCGTTTCGCAATCAACCGATGATCGCGTCCACGAAGCTCTTCCGCCTAGTCGCCCGTGGAGCATACCCGCGCTTTTCCGATTCGGGAGGGCTCCAACCAGCAGCAGGAGTGATGGAAAACCATTCGGACGCATCCTGCTCGGTGACCAGTTCCCGGTAGTGCTTAAGATGATATCGGGCGAGTTTCCCGCCTCAAGCGCCACCTTCGCCGCGTCCTTGATCTGTGCGATCCGGTAGCTGATGTAGGAATGTCTCAGACCGTTGTGCCGCCACGGGATGCCAAGTTTTTTCGCCAAGTCTGTGGCCGAACCGGCAATCTTCGGGTTGGGCGTCACTTTGCCTTTGCGATGAAGCAGCTTGAGCCACCCAGCCAGATTGTCCGAGATGGGTACGATGCGACGGGAAGCCGTTTTTGCTTGATCCGCGCGCAGCATGATGATGCGGCGATCCAGATCCACCGCTGACCAGTCTAAACGTCCGATTTCAGCAACGCGTAGGCCGGCGAAGCCCCCGATGGCAAGGAAGGCAAGCACATCGGGAGTAGCAGCCTCCAGGAGCGTGCGCATTTCACTTGGCTGAAAAATCTCGGTCTTGGTCTGGCCCTCTTTGGCCAGTGGCACCAGTTCCGCTGCTGTCGCTTCTTGGGGCGGCAGATACCCTCGCGCCTTGGCGAAGGAGAGGAACACCTTGATGCAGCGATGGACTGAGTTGCGCGTCACCGGTGATCCGCTCAGGCTGCGCAGCCAGCGATCCAACTCACCCGATTTGATGGCCATGATCTCTCCAGGGAACGCTTTGGCAAACCGTCGCACGGCAATCGAAAGTTGGTCGAGGTAGCTCTTGCTCAGATGATCTTGCGCTTTCGCCGCGAGAAACTCGTTGATCAAGTCGGGGACCTTGGCCCCGAGAGTAACTCCTTGGGTCCGTCGCAGGAAGTCCTGCACAGCCGCCATCAAAGGTACCGCACCGAGCATCTGTCGGCAACGGGCGTATTCATCCAAAGCCGAGACTGCCGGCATGTTGAAGGGTGCCACCATTTTCTCCGCAGCTAGGTAACATTCCCTCTGAACCGGCGTGAGATCGTTGGTGCTTGAATAGCCTTTCTGAATCCGCTTCGCGGCAATCTGTGCCTCCTTTTTGGCCTTCTCAAGGGTTCCGAAATTACGCCTGATCCGCTTGCCATTGAGATGGAAAGCCACGGTGAAGTAGTCCCACTTGCGGGTGCGTCCCTTGTAGATCGGGACCACTGCGCTGCCATGCTTCACCCGGAGGAAGGGTTGCCCTTTTTTCCGGGGTTGGTCCCCCGGTTTTGTCATAACTTTGTCATGCATGACACCGTTGTTGGTGTCAATCAAAAGACCATCACTCGCGTAATTCGTTGATACGGAGAGTGGTACCGGTGGTCGGACTCGAACCGACACTTCTTTCGAAACCAGATTTTGAGTCTGGCGCGTCTACCAATTTCACCACACCGGCAGGTTTGGGGGAGGTATTTAACGTGCGGTGGATTGGATTGCAAGAAGTTCTCTTGCTCGGGGCTCAAAGGTTTCGACCGGGGATGCGGTTGATCTCCCGGCTGGCGCGCTCAAGAGTGCGGCGCTCGTCGTCGGTGAGGCTGGACATGCCTTGCTCGCTGATTTTTTCAAGGATGGGGTCCACCTCCTCGCGGATGATGTCGGCAGTGGGATTGCTGGGTTTCCGGGGGGTGTCGAGGTCGAGTTCCAGATCCTCAGAGAGGCGGCGATGCCTCGCTTTGACCATCTGCTGACGTCGGCCAAAGGTGGCGCTGGGTTTTTCACGCCAGAGGCGCTCGTAGGTCATGGGGCTGCCGCCGTAACCGATGAGCCGGAGGTAATACCAGCCCGTTAGCGCTCCACCGAGGTGGGCAAAGTTAGCCCAGGTGGCGGCTTCGGCTTCATTCATGAAGAAGAGGAAGAAAAGCCCCATGGCGACCGAGAGACCGAGCATGATCATGGCCATCGTCCAGAGGCGAAGTTTCACCGGGAAGATGAAGTAAATGAGAGCGGTGATTTCCTCCTGAGGAAACATGACGGCCAAGGCCATGAAAAGGCCGAATCCGCAGGCGGAGGCTCCGATGATCGGCGTCTGCATGTCACCCTTTGCATAAGCGCGGATGAAGAGCTCGGCGGCCGCTCCGACGAGGCCGGAAAGGAAATAGATGTTGAGAAAATTCCGGGTGCCGAGGAGGGCGAGGACGCGTTTGCCGACAAAATAGATCATGAGGAGGTTCCCCCCGATGTGAAGCAGACTGCCGTGGACGAACATGTAGGTCAGGGCGGTCCAGACGTGACCAGCGGCGAGGGACTCAACGCTGACGCCACCGTAGGGCATGAAGGTTTCAGATCCATCTTCGAAAGCCATTTTTTGGCCGCCGATCCCAAAGAGATACTGTGCGACGAACACGATGATGTTTGCCCAGATGATCACATGCAAGGCGTTAAGGCCGCGGAGCACATCTAGAAAGGTGCGGTTCTGAGGCCGCATGTAGTCTCGATCGTAAAGTCCCATTGGGTTGATCCGCCAGACGCTCCCGTTTTAAAAAGGAGCGAAATGGGGCGGGATGGTAAGACTAGATCAAATCGAGTGATTTTGCAAAAAACTACCGCTGATTACTTGATGACCTGTGGTAGAATTGTCGGTCTTTCCCGTTTGACGGCTGGTTGGCTCCCATCTAGGAACTACGGCCTTTCGGGCGAAGCCCTTTTTATACCTTTGTTTTCTATGTCATCACGATTCCTCCTTTCCCGCCATTTGAACTCTGCTGTTTCTGCGATTCTTTTTTCTGTCGTGGGATTTTCTGCTCACGCCGAGAACATTCCTCTCGATCACCCGGCATCAGGCGTGGTGAAGGAATATCTGGGTGCCGTGGTGAAGCAGGACTGGATGACGGCGGCCACGATGCTCCTTCCGACCTCTCTGGAGCGGAAGCAGAAGGAGACCATTCAGGTCGTAAAAACAGCGCCGACGATGTCGGACGAGACTGAGATGCTGGGTAAACTGGGGGTCAAAGACATCAGTGATCTCGATAAGATG
>CAMBPV010000131.1 GCA_945869695.1 Prosthecobacter debontii | reverse complement strand
TAAGAGGACTCGGAAGTCAGGAAACCCTGACCGAAGGCGGATGCCGAAGCGAGCGTAAGGCCCGCCATTAATTTAGGGAAGTTCATGGGTGTGTTTATGGTATTGGGTTGTCCCACCCCGTAAGGGGCAGAAAGGATTTAGGCAGAGCGGCGGCGACGGAAGGCGAGACCAGCGAAGGCGACACCGAGGAGCAGAGCGCGGGAGGGCTCTGGGATCGAGGCAAAGGAATGGACGCCCACGCCAGGGCCAAAACTTCCGACCGAGGTCGCTGCGCCAGTGAGCGTGTCAAAGGAGTAGAGGGAGGATTCGAGCCCGTCCGTGGAGAGCGAACCCCAAAGGGTGCCGCTTCCATCAACCACAAGACCGCCAAAGCCAGTCACATCAAAGCCAAGCCCGCCAACAGTGAAGAGCTCGCTAAAATTAGGGTCGAGGCTCGTCACCAAGGTATTTAAATTCGAATCCACAAAGTAGGAAGTGCCGAAATCAGGATCAATGCCAGCGCCGAAGATCTTCGGCGCAGTGCCGAAGTTCACATCACCCGTTCCATAGATCAGAGCACTGTTCGTGGTGCGCGTTCCGTCAGTGGCAAAGAGTATGTTTTCCCCTGCATCACTCGCGTAGAGCATCTTGTCGGTAAACGGATCATAGGCAAGACCTGCTGCGAAACCGATTGTGCTAAACGTATTGTTGATCAGCGTTGCCACACCGCCCTGAGTGACGGAGTAAAAGTTAGCATTCGTGTCGAGGCCGTAGTGCAACCCTGTGGTAGGATTGTAGGTAAGATTCACCAGGACGGCGCTGGGATCATTGGTGACACCGTCGCTCATCTTCAATCCCGTGATGGCAGTATTGGTGATGAAGGTCGCGGGGGCGGCCGTGTCGAAGGACACGAGTTTATTATCGGTGGTGACACCGAGGAGTAGAGCAGCCTGGGCGGGCAAAGTGAGTGCCGCGCAAGCACCGATAGCGAGGAAGGATCGAATCATAACTCAGGAGTGTGTGAAGTTTGGATGGGACGGCCGATTGAAGATTATTTTGTCGGCGGCGCACGCTAAACACCCGCTCATGGCGCTTGGCAAAGAGCGCTCTGCAACGTTTTTGCCATGCGTCAAAAATATTGCGAAAATGTGTGTAACACTCGTTCCTACCTACCTGGGCTTCGCCCACTCCGGCCTCTCCTCGATCACATAGTCAGCCACGAGATACTCCCGGCCGTTGCGCAGGATGTAGAGCTTCACGGGATGTCCCACGCCGTACATGTAGAGCCACTTTTGAAAGTCGGCGACGCTGAGGATGCGGTTGTAGGAGAACTGGACGAGAATGTCGCCTTCGCGGATGCCCATCTTCTGCGCGGGGCTGTTTTCCCAGATGTCTTCGATGGCGATGCCGCCGTGATGTTTCTTCGCGGTGGGGAAGAATCGTTTTTCAGTGTCATTCAGCGGACGAACGGCGAAGCCGGTCCACGGGGATTTGAGGCTACGCTTCGTTTTGAGGCTGTCATAGATGTTGAAGCAAAGGTTGATGGGCAGCAGATGGGTCTCTGCTGCATTCTCGGCATGGCCGGGCTCAGCGGCGGGCTTGAAGCCGGTGTGGATGGCGGCCACCTCGCCACTATCGGCATAGAAGACGGGGCCGCCGGTGGATTCAGCCTGGATCGTGAGCTTGGCGCGAAACATCGTTGCGGCGAGGCTGTGCTGGTAGCATTGCTTCGTATTCAAAGCGGTCACTTGGCCGTCGATGAGCTTCAACGTGCCGTTGGCGAGCGAAACGGCCTGCAAGGCGGCTCCGGGCGCGGGTTCGCGTTTCACAGCGGAAACAACCGGTGTGAAGGTTTCGTCGGTTTGGAGCTTTAAGATGCCCAGATTGATCGTGGGCTCTACGCCGATGATTTCTGCGGCGTAGCGCTTCGAACCTGAAGTGACCTCCAATCGCCCAAACAGCCGTTCGGTGGTCTTATCGACAAGGTTGTCGTAGTTCGTGAGCACGAAGCCTTCGTCCTCGACGATGAAACCGAGTCCGCGAGGTTCCAGCGGCTCCTGCATGCTTCCGAAGATGCGAACGACACCTCGATCTGCGGTTTCCGCGAACAACGACGCACTGAGCATCAAAAGGGTGAAAAGGGTTTTCATGGAGCAAAGGATTGGTTAAAGGGATTCACCTCGGTTCCGGGTGTGATGCGGATGAAGGCATGCTGTGTGGCGGTGTGGCAGGCATTGCAGGCCTGGACGATGGCGTTCATGCCTTCACGCATGCGTTTCACATCCTTCGCCGTCACAGCTTCCTGCATCGGCGCAAAGGCGGGATGCGCCAGACGATCGATCAGCAAGGCGACGGGAATGTTTTCATACTCGGGTGCCTCGGATTGGATCTTGCGAAGTTGCTCCTGAGACTCGTGCAAGTAAAAAGCGGCCAGTTCTGCATTCCCCGCGTCCGCTGACAAAGCGAGCTTGTGCGTGAGACGTTGCAGATCGCCCATCAACAGCGCGAGTTCGGGTGTGGGAGGAGATTCATCCACCGGAGCGAGTTGGGGGCTCATGTCGGCTGCTCCAATCACTGCTGACACGGCAATCAGTGCCACCAAAACTTTCCACAATCCGTTTCCGACGTTGCCAATCATTTCTCAATACAAGAGAGTTCCGGCGGCAAGGGCAACCCCTACCATGTGACGTTTCCGGCAAAATCACTGCAGGCTGCGCGCTCCTCTATCTAAAAACGGTATCCACACCCATGGCTGATTCACGCGCGAACTCAGGGATCCAGTGAGGGCGCCTTTTGGCGATGATGCGGTAGATCAGGGAGAGAACGTGAAGAGTGAAAAAGCGGTCCACCCACCGATAGGAACTTCGGTTTCTCATCAGAACCGAAAAGGCGAGACCGATGTGCCGGGCCTTGAACCAGAAGGGCTGGAAGTTCAGTTTGATGCGATACCGAAACCGCGTTCCATCTTTGGGATACTTGACTTTGTAGGCCTTTTTGGCTGTTCGCAGTCTTTGCTCGATCTCCGGCGTGAAGGGCAAAAGATAGTACTCGCGAGCCAAAGCCAGGAGTTGAAAGGTGTCGTGCATGTACTCGATGTCGCACTCAGGCATGGCACATGCCTTGGCGAGCGTCTTCATCTGAGTGAGTTTATCCAGGGACACGCGGGCGGCACTGAGGCTAGCTGCTTTGTTATGCACAAAGTAGCTGAGGACCTTTTTGACACTGTGATTCACAAAGACGTTATGCCAATAGACTGAGAGCATGGGCGGGATGCGCACGCGCCTGAAGAAGAGAGGATGCCGGGCAAAGTCTTCGACATAGAGCAACTCCCGGATCACATCGTCCGAGAGTCTAAGCAGTTCCAGAAGGGCATGTTCATCGGGCAAACCGCGAGTCTGAGCAAACTCCCGCACGGCATCTTCCACGAGCTTTTTTTCTTTGAAGACTCGGATCGTCACGAAGGTGCTCAGCTCAGTCCAAACAGAGCCTGAACCCAAAAAAGCAAGCCGGCGGAAGGGCACCCAACCTCCCGTCTGACACCAGACCATGATGCCGCGCAGATTGGATGCGTGGGCCAATTCGCGAGCATAGCGCTCGTATTCCCAACCGGTAAAACTCGGATACTCGCCACAGCCCTCGTATTCGCGCTTGGTCTGAAGCTCCACGATCTTGGCGCAGCGAGTGCGAAAGAAATTCCGACTCAGCGGCAAGTAGCGGAAGAAATCGCTCTCTCCGTATTTCATGGAGACGATCAGGGCCGGGCTATCCTCCACATCCCGCAGGACGCGCTCGAAGGTCTTGCCGTGCCACATCAAGTCTCCGACACGATGCGCACCGACGGTCCAGGTGCGAAAGATAAGAGTGCGTCCGGCTTCCTCAAAGACGGGCAACAACCGTTTCAAAAATCGATTTACCTGCTCGGGCTCGGTGAGATAGAGCTCACTCCGGAAGTCATCCTTTACATCTTTTCCATCGGATTCCCCGATGCGAATAATGACACCGGCGACTTCGGGAAAATCGCAGAGAAACGGAGTGAGCAGGTCTGCCAAAAAATCATCGATGCCCCGATGCGTGCTGCCCAAATGCGCACGCACAGATGGCGTGGCGCTGAAGACATCCATGGTCAGATAGACGCTGAGTCCATGACTCTGGGCAATGGCAAAGCAGCGTCTGAACTCGCTGCGCCAGCGGAGGATGCGCGCCCGCACATCGAGCTCGTAAGCGGGATGCTCAGCCAGGTGTGAGACGTCATCTAAAGAGATGGCATTGAATCCAAGCGAGGCGACTTGGGCGCAAAAGGCATCCAAGTCTTCCCTGATGCCCGACCATTGCAACTCAGCCTCTGGCCCCTCCAACTTCAAGTGGGCGAAGGGGATCTTCGACCAATTGATCGTGCGACGATTGTAACCTCGAAAGAAAGGCCCGATCGCATCAATGAGGAAGAGATCATCTCCCTCCTTTTTACCCGTCAGATCTCGATCGGGATTCAAATGGGCGAGGATGACGTTTCGATGGCTTCATTTTCCATGGAGTCCATGTCATCATCGTCTCCCGGCTCATCGTGAGGCACGCCGGGGATGAGGCTCTTCGGGGTGCGATGGGTGCGCTCACAGAATTGATCATAGGTGATGACCTCCCAGGTGCGGTCCATGTTCTCGACGACGGCCGTCATGGACTCCACCCAGTCGCCGGAGTTCAGATAGTGAACGGTGCCGACCTGTTTATTAGCGGGGCTGTGAATGTGACCGCAGATGATACCCTGACACCCGCGCTGGCGAGCGAGTTCCTGAAGCTGTGTCTCGTAATTTCCCACGTGACTAACGGCCCCCTTCACTTTGGCTTTTACCCATTTGGCAAATGAGAAAGGCTGCTTCCCACGCCAAATCCGGTAGGCATTGTAGAGCCGGTTCAGCCGGAGCATGGTGTTGTATCCCACAGCGCCGAGCTCGGCCAACCACTTGTGATTCGCGACGACGTGATCGAAGCCATCGCCATGAATCACGAGGTAGCGACCATGGGGAGTCTCGTGGATGTGCTCGTCAGTGATGCACAGGTTATCCAGAATGATCGGAACAAACCTGTCGAGAATGTCGTCATGATTGCCTCGGAGGTAAATCGTTTCGGTCTTCTCCTTGGTCATCTTCCGAAGCACGGACCTGACAAACTGAGTGTGCTCAGCGGTCCACTTGCCTCCGCGCTTGAGTTCCCATCCGTCGATGATGTCGCCATTGAGGAGCAGCTTTTCACAAAGGCAGTGCTTGAGAAAATGGCTGGCCTGAACCGCCTTACACTCGGGCACTCCGAGGTGAACGTCGGAGATGATGATGGTCTTGAAGCGGAGCTTCTTTATGGGGGCGTCGGGTGGTGTGATCATGATGAAATGGCGATTTGAGAGTCGATGAGCTCACGCTCGAATTGCTCGATGATGGCATCCCAGGAGAGCGCGCTCCCCGCAGTGAAGGCGGCGTTTCGAATGGTCTGGTCGTCCCAGTGTTCAAGTGCGGACTCGGCGGCCTGGAGAAAAGCAGCCTCATCCCCGAGGGCAGCCAAGAATCCGTTTTCTCCATGCTTCACGAACTGCTGGGCGGCGGCGTAATCAAAGCTGACCGTCACCAACCCCGAAGCCAGAGCCTCAGTGACGACATTACCGAAAGTCTCCGTCAGGCTGGGAAAAACAAAGACATCCGCGCTGGCGAAGTGACGCCCGAGATCTGCTCCCGTGCGAGCACCGGCATAGATGAACTCGGGGTGTTGGTCTTTCAGCCAGCCTAATTTAGGTCCATCCCCCACAAATACGCAGCGGGTCTCGGGGCGAATTTGGCGCAACCGCTGGAAGGCGCGGACAGCAAGGGGCAGATTCTTTTCGGCCGCGATGCGACTTACAAAAAGCGCCACCGGTATTTTTTCATCAGCCCCCCACTCGGCACGCAAAGCGGGATCGCGCCGTGAAGGACGAAACAATTCGGCGTCAACACCCCGGCCCAAGACGCCGACATTGTGAATGCCCATATCCCTTAATTGAAGGGCCATCCCTTGGGACGGAGTGAGCGTTCGGTGGGTGCGGTTATGCACCCACCGCAGATACAGGGCCATGGCCTTGCCGAGAATGGGCACACGGTAGTCGCTGGCGTAGGTGTGGAAGTTCGTATGAAAACCCGAGACCACTCCGACACAGCCCTCCCGGGCGGCACCGATGGCCGATAGCCCCATCGGCGTCTCGACAGCGACGTACATCGCATCCGGTTGGTATTTTTGAATCTCGGCCCGCATCTCAGATTTTGTCGGGAGTCCGACTCTCACATCGGCATAGCCGGGTAAAGCCACTGCCCTCATGCACTTCACCGTCACATCGACATGTGTCTTACCCTCCTCTTCCGCCGTGGTAAGGACAAAAATGGAATGCCCGCGTTTTGCGAGCCCGTGCGCCAGGTTGTGGAGCGTCCGCGCCACACCGTTGATGTCCGGTGGGAACGTGTCTGTGACGATCATGAATTTCATCCGTTTCGGACCTGGGTGAAGGTATGACAGTGAATCACAACGGGAAAAGTTCGCCTGTGTGACGATTTCGTCAATTGTCACATTGCCACTCTTGACAGGCTCGACCCTTGCCCATGTAGTGGACTCATTGCACGCCTCTAGGTGCTTTAACTCTCAGCCATACATCCCGATTATGCAGATCAACTTTGAAAAGGCGCACAAGCTTATCGACGGACTCGAGGAAAAACTCCAAGCGACCGTCGGGCACACCGGCAAGGCTCGTGAGGTCCTCGAAGAACTGAGGAAGAACGGCGAAGATCGCCTGCGCAAGAAGACCGCAGAGGCTCTCAAGCTGGTGCGAAAGAAGGCGGACAGCTTTGTCAAATCCCTGACTGAGTTGGAAGGCAGCCTCGCTAAATCGCTGGAAAAGGTCTCGGCGGCCATCGAAGCGCCCGCAGTGGTAAAATCCAAAACCGCACCGAAGGCGTCGAGCAAAAAAGCTCCGGCCAAGAAGTCTGCGAAGAAAGCAGCGCCTGCGAAAAAGAAGTGATTTCCCTCTCGGGAGGTGGCGGAAACGTCACGATGGTCCGCTTTACACTTTGATCTCAAAGGGTGAAATGGCCTGATGGAGGGCGTCATTCACCAAACCCGGAAGCTACGCACACGCATCACCCAGAGAGCGCATGATGCGTTCTTCAGCCGGGTGCACGGCAACAGTCTCGTTTACAATGCCTGCTGGGAGGACCCTCGGCTTGATCGCGAGATGCTGCATCTCGACTCCGAGAGTCGGGTGGTCATGATTACCAGCGCAGGTTGCAATGCTCTCGACTACCTTTTGGACAATCCCGCGCACATCCACGCGGTCGACATGAACCCGAGGCAGAATGCGCTCCTTCAGCTCAAGTCTGCCCTCTTGAAGCACGGGGACGCTGAAGAGCTGTTTGCCGTTTTCGGTCGGGGTGTGCGCCCCGGTTTTTCGGAGTTGCTCAAAAAGCTGGAAGCGCATCTTCCACCTTACGCCTTGCGCTTTTGGGGAGAGAAACAGAAGTACTTTGAGTCATCTGCCTTGAATCCCTCCTTTTATTACCGGGGCACATCCGGTCAGGTGGCCTGGGTGGTGGTGAAAAGCCTGTTGCAGGGACATCCGAGAATGAGGGATCTCGTGGAAAATCTTTTCGCAGCCAGGACGCTCGAGGATCAGCGCGCCCTTTATGAGCTCATCCAACCGGCGCTCTGGAACGCCTTCAATTCATGGCTGGTACAGCAACCTGTCACGATGACCATGCTCGGGGTTCCACGTCCGCAGATCCGGCTGATCGAAACCCAGTTTCCCGGGGGACTCAGAGGTTTTGTCCGAAACAAAGTCGAGCACGTCCTGAAGGATCTCCCCATTCAAGACAACTACTTCTGGCGGGCCTATGCCATGGGCTCATACACCCACGATTGCTGCCCGAACTACTTGCGTGCCGAGCACAGCGAGACTCTCCGGGATCGCATTTCGAGAGTGACCCCTCACACCGCGACGGTCGCCAATTTCCTGCGGGAGAATCCAGCCTCCTATTCGCACTACGTGCTCTTGGATCATCAGGATTGGCTAGCGGCTCACAACGCCGCCGCCTTAATAGAAGAGTGGGATCTCATCCTTCAAAACAGCCGCCCCGGAACTCGCATCCTGTTACGCTCTGCGGGGGTCCGAGTTGACTTTATTCCTGCCCATGTGCTCGAGCGCTTAGAACTGGACCCAGAAACCGCAGACCGTTTGCATCCGCTGGACCGAGTGGGTACTTACGGCTGCACTTTTCTGGCAACCGTTAAATAGGACCGCTGACGTCAGAGCAAAGCATGGGCACCTCCACACAATCAACCCTGGGTGGTTACTACCGGTGGCACGCACACATTTATGACCTGACTCGATGGGCTTTTTTATTTGGGCGCAGTCAACTCGTCCGGAGCACCGCCCGACTGGGCAATCCCAAACAAATCCTGGAGATCGGCTGCGGCACCGGGCGGAATTTGGCTCAGCTTGCTCGTCAGTTTCCAGATGCTGAGATCACAGGAATCGACCTTTCCACGGACATGCTTCAGAAGGCGAAGCGAAAGCTATCCGGCCACGGCAGTCGCATTCAATTGATCAATGAGGCCTATCATTCTCCGTTGTCGCCAGACGCTCCGTTTGATCTCATCGTCATTTCCTACTGCCTGAGCATGATCAATCCCGGCTTTGAAAAAGTGCTCGAAATGTGTGCGCAGGATTTGTCGCCTAGAGGACACATCGCCATTGTGGACTTCCACACCACCAAGTTTGGGTGGTTTAAACGATGGATGAGCGTCAACCACGTGCGGATGGAAAATCAGATTTCCGATTCGCTTGCCTCACTCGGCTACGAGCCGGAGCGGTTTCGGGTCTCGAAAGCCTTTGGCGGCCTGTGGGACTACCTTGTGTTTGTCGGCCGGAGGTCTACTTCGATCAAGGGTGGATTGGATTGAGTGCCTGCTCGTTTCACGGGTCATCGATTGCGGGAGAAATTCCTCCCTCCCGAGGTCAGCCCGAAGGAGTAAACGCCCGCAAATCAACCTCAATACGCGATTTATTTGGTCTTTAACTCAATGATTATGAGAGACTTATTCGAATGTGACAAAACCGTCACCTTAATGAATTTGGGTTCAGGCACATTCCAAACTAAAACGTGACAAAGCTGACACATTTAAATGTGTCTTTACTGTCACATTGAAATCCTGCACCCATGAATCCAACTAACATCTCCCTCCCACAAAAACTAGCCCGCCAATTTCGAGGTTGTCTCCTCGGGACTCTCTTCATCAGCGCAACTGCCGACGCTGGAACCGCAGACAATGTGGCAAGTGGCAAACTGGCCAAAGCTGTCGGACCTTCCATCGCCGAGTCCATTTCGCTCGGTGACCGTCTCGAAAATCTGGGCCGCCTCTACAACAACGAGGACAACCCAATTCTCCAAAACCTTTGGATCCTCGGTCGTTACCACGGCCAATACCACTGGTCAGATGGCAGCAACGGAGAGGACGAAGGCTATGAATCACGCCGCATACGAATCGGAGGACAGGCCCAGCTTTTTAATCACCTGGTCCTCCATGCGCAGGCCATCAGTGGAAGTGATTTTGAACCCGTGTATAACGGCTTCACCGAGCTCTGGGCGAGATGGATGTTCAGCGATGCTGTGCAACTCACCATCGGCCAGCAAAAGCACCGTTTCTCCCACGACCGTAACGTATCCAGCCGCTACATTCAGACTCTTGAGCGTAGTGCCTTGATCAACATGTTCGGCGCGGACTACACCCCGGCAGTCACCCTATCGGGCAGAAAAGGCCACATCGACTACTACGCAGGTATTTTCTCCAATGCTGCGGGCACCGACATGTGGGAATCCTTCACCGAGCTCAATTCAGGCTACTCCCTCCTGGCAGCCGTCTATTATGATCTGGGCAAAAGCCTGGGCACTGACTCCGCCTTCCTTCACGCCAGCTATGTGCATAGCGATGCCAATGACAATGCGACCAACCTCAATCGATACGAAGATGGTTTTTCAGCAGCGCTGATCATGACCAAGGGTCCCGCCTCCTTCATGGCCGAAGGGATCATTGGATTGGGAGCTGAAAAGGGAGACGCCTACGGGATCAATCTTCAGCCCGGCTACTTCATCACGGATAAACTTCAAATCGTGGGCCGCTACCAGCTCGCCGCCTCCAATGGTGACAACGGGATCCAAGCCCAACGACGTTATGAGCGCTCGGCCGGACTCTCCACGGGAGATCTTTACCAGGCCGGTTACGTCGGTCTGAACTACCACATCGCCAAGCACCGCATCAAGGTGATGACGGGCATTGAGTATTCCACTTTGGGTGGCGAGGAAGTATGGACCGCCAGCACCATGTTCCGCGTGTTCTGGGGCCCGCACTCAGGAGGCGCGTTCCCGATGAACGTCGTGCTTCCGGGTGCGGTTGGTTCCAATTAATTTGTTCGGTTGGTCGTAAATGAAGTCAGAGCCTCTCATCTGTCCGAAAAGGGATGGGTGAGGGGCTCTTTTCTTGCACCCTCAAGAGTGCTCCAACTGCATTCCCACTTTATCATTGATGCGGAACTCGGAGTCGGGATCACTGAACTCATAGCCCAGTCCCCGCGATGTCCGCAACCACTCCGAATGAGGGTTCAGCTTGACCCGAAGGCGCTTGATGTGCGTGTCCAACGTGCGTGACGCCGTCCCGACCGAGTTCGGCCACACCTCATTCAAAATAACATCCCGCTCCACCACCGTCCCGAATCGACTGACCAAAAAATAAAGCAGCTTGAATTCGACTCTCGAAAGGGCGCGGTCCGCGCCATCCACGGTAAGCCTGAAACTCGGGAGATCGAAATCAAAGGGGCCCACCCTGAGCCGATTCTGACCCGCGCGCTGAGCCGAGCGACGAAGAAGCGCCTGCAAGCGGAGCAAAAACTCATCGAGGCTGAAGGGCATTGTGATGCAGTCATCAGCTCCTGCCTGTAGGCTGGCGATGGCATCGCGAGACTGCCCACTCGGAGACAGCATGATCACCGGGATCATTCGCGTCGCATCTTCCTCCCGGATCATCCGGCAGATTTCGACCCCGTTTCGTCCCGGCATCTCCACGTTCAGAATCAGCGCCGCTGGGAGCCAAGCCCGTGCGAGATCGTGCGCCCTGAGCCCATTCTCCGCCTCCAAAGTGTCGTAGCCAGCCGACTGAAGATGAGAACACAGCTGGTGCCTCCCCTCCTCATTTTCATCAGCAACTAGGATTAACAATCGATTCGACATGACTCAAAACTCTCCGCAGGAGTTTGAACGACGACGCCCCTAGAACCTCCAGACTCGGAAGGCCCTCGAACTGCTACGCATTCACAACCCGAGTTTAGGTAAGCGACGAAACGTCCAGAGAGCAATCATCTGGAAGTGAACATTTCGTCACCTTTAAACAAAAGGGAGGCACTCTCTGTCCAAGCGATTTTCCCTTGTCAGCCACCCCTCGGGCACTCCATGCTGTGCGTCCCATGTCCACCATCGTCGTCGCCCAGAAAAATGGAAAGGTCTGCATCGGTGCAGACACCCTCAGCAGTCTCGGATCCCTCCGCCAGAGGGCGCACCACGTCGTGAATAAGACCAAGATCACCAAGGTGGGTGACACCCTGATCGGACTGACCGGCACCTCAGCCAGCCTCGTGGTGCTGAACAGCTACTTTGCCAATCCCGAGCGCCCCCGGGACATGTCCTCCACCGATGCCATTTTTGAGACCTTCCGTCACGCCCATCATTTTTTAAAGGCCGAGTACTTCATGGCCAGTCACCCGGACAAAGATGATGAATACGAGAGCACTCAGTTCTACGGTCTGGCAGCCAATGCCCACGGGATCTTTGCCATTTATTCCTTCCGCACAGCCCAGCAGTTTCACAAATTTTGGGGTGCGGGCTCGGGCCGTGACTTCGCCCTCGGGGCCATGCAGTCGGCCTATGATCGCTGCAAGACCGCCGAGGAAATCGTCCGCATCGGACTCGAGGCCGCAGCCGAGTTTGACAGCGCCACCGGCGGCCCCTTTGAAATTCACACCCTGCCATTGGCCGGTGCTAAAACCGCCAAGCGGAAACAATAGACTGATCGAATCCAACCCATGAAGACCACGCTCTGCCTCCTTTTACTCACCGCCACCGCAGCCCTCGCTGACGGCCCGAAAGACAACCTGCCTGAAAACGTGCGCCCCGTTCCCCCTCCCGGAGTCGCCGTGCCGGAAGCAGACAAAACGGTGCTCACCCAAGGCCTGGCCGATCTCCGGAAAGCCATTGATGAAGCCGCCAAATCACAGGCCAAAAACCCTCGCCTTGCCGACCTCCTTCCCGATCTCGAGATCTACCACAAAGGCGTGGACTGGGCACTGCGCTTCAATGAGGTGCATAAGCCGCAGGAGATCAAAGCCGCCACTGAGCTTCTGAACGAGGGCAAAAAGCGCGCCGAGCAGTTTAAAAACGGCCAGACTCCCTGGACAAAACAAAAAGGCCTCGTCGTGCGCGGTTATCGCTCCCGCATCGACGGCTCCGTTCAGCCTTACGGCATGGTCATTCCCGAGAGCTATGCCGGAGCCAAGATGCGCCTGGACAGTTGGTGCCATGGCCGCGGAGAGACCCTGAGCGAGCTCGCGTTCATCGAACAGCGGACCAAACAAACGGGCCAGATCGCCCCTGCCGACACGCTTGTTCTTCATCCCTACGGCCGCTACTGCTGCGCCAATAAATTCGCGGGTGAGATCGATCTGCTCGAAGCCATCGACCACGCCAAAAAATTCTACGCCATCGATGAAGACCGCATGATGATCCGCGGCTTCAGCATGGGCGGAGCAGCCGTCTGGCAGTTCGCCGTTCACTACCCTAGCCTCTGGTGTGGAGCCAATCCCGGTGCGGGATTTGCCGAGACCCCGGAGTTTCTCAATGTCTTCCAGAGCGAGGATGTCTCCACGGTCCCATGGTATGAGCAGACTCTCTGGCACTGGTACAATGCCACTGATAAAGCACTGAATCTCTTCCACTGCCCCACCGTCGCTTACAGCGGTGAGTTGGATAAACAAAAACAAGCGGCCGATGTCATGGAGAGATCCCTCCGCGCGGAAAACATCGATCTCCTGCACATCATCGGTCCTCAGACCGCACACAAGATCCACCCTGACTCCCTTGTCGAAATCGAAAGACGCCTCGCCGATATCGCCTCCGTGGGTCGGTGCAAAACACCCATTGAAATCCACTTCACCACCTGGCTGCTTCGCTACAACAAACAATACTGGATCACCGTCGATGAATTGACCGAGCATTGGGTGCGCTCCCGCGTTCATGCCACTCTCACCAGCCGCAGCACCGCCACCCTGAAAACCCAAAACATCACCGCTCTCACCATCGACTGGCCCGCCGGACAATGCCCGATGGACATCCTCACCAAGCCCACGCTCAACATCGATGGCCAGGAGGTCTCCGTCACCCGCCCCAAGCT
>CAMBPV010000130.1 GCA_945869695.1 Prosthecobacter debontii | reverse complement strand
CGTGCTCGTTGGCTGCTCAAAACCCTTCCATTTCAGCAGCTGTGTTGGATCAGGTGCCGGTCGATCGAATTGCCAAGAAACTCATCGCTGAGCGAGGTTTTTCGGATCGCGTTGATGTCGTTGCAGGAAATATGTTTGACGGAATGCCTGGTGGCTTTGATGTGCATCTTTTTTCCAATGTGCTGCATGACTGGGGTGTGAAAGAGGTGGCCACTTTGCTGGCGAAATCGCATGATTCTTTGGGTTCAGGTGATTTGCTGGTGATTCACGATGCCTTCATCCATGCGGAAAAGAACGGGCCCCTTCATGTGGCTGAGTACTCAGCGCTCTTGATGCATTCCACCCAGGGAAAGTGCTACTCAACGAAGGAGTATGCTGACTTCCTCACCGACGCCGGCTTTGAACCTGGCGGCTACCAGGATACAGTCGCCGCGCGCGGATTCATGACGGCCGTGAGGCGGTGATTGATTTTTTGGAAAAATACGGGCAGACTGGCCGCAGAATCCCACAACAACGCATCGAACCTATGAAAAAACTGATCCTGAGTCATCTCTTCCTTCTCTCCTTCGCACTTCCTGCCTGGGCTGCTCCTGTCGTGATCGAAGGACCGCACAACTGCTGCGGCTCCTGTAAAAACGCGATCACCAAGCTTTTGGCGAATGTGCGTGATGTGTCGGTGGATGAAAAGAAAGGCACCATCACCGCCAAGGGAAAATCAGATGCCCGAAAAGCCATTGAAGCACTGATGGACGGTGGCTTCTACGCCACGATGGCGGGCGAAGGTTCGAAATCTGAATCCGAGTCAAAGCCGACTTCAACATCGGCGGTCAAGAAGGTAAAATCTGCCACGGTCACGGGAGTGCACAATTGCTGCCTCAAATGCCGAAACCTGATCTCCGATGCCGTCAAAACCGTCCCGGGCGTGACCGAAGCCACCGTGGAACCTGAGGCCAAGACTTTCAAGGTCGCGGGTGAGTTCACCAAAGAGGACTTGATCGCCGCTCTGAACAAAGCGGGATTCAACGGCAAGGTGAAGTAAAACGCCAGCCTGAACAGTTTGTTTGATCGGAGCCTCCGCCCCAAAAGCGGAGGCTCTTTTATTTCAGGCCTTGTCGGCGGCTCATTCCACGCTAAATGCACTCCATGGCCACACCCGAAGAAAAAGAAGAACTGCGAGCACTCCTGAAATCGAAATCCGTTCGCACGGGTGATTTTACCCTGGCCTCGGGGAAGAAGAGCGATCTCTACGTGGATTGCCGGGTCACGACACTCGATGCGCGTGGCGCCGTTCTTGTCGGAAAGGTGCTTCATCAGCTTCTGAAGAGTGAGGTGATGAAACGGGGCCTGGAGATTGCGGCTCTGGGAGGTCTGACTTTGGGGGCAGATCCGATTTCGCTCGCTGTGGCCATCGCCTCCAGCCTCGCTGGCGATGCAACGCCTATTCAGGCTTTTGTCGTGCGCAAGGAACCCAAGGGTCATGGGAGAGGAAAGCGAATCGAAGGTAATTTTGCGACGGGCGATACGGTGGTCGTGGTGGACGATGTGATCACCACGGGCGACTCCACGTTGAAAGCCATTGAGGCCATCGAGGCCGAGGGCGGCAAAGTGGCGTTTGCGCTCATCCTCGTGGATCGCCAGGAGGGAGGACGTGAGAATATCGAGAGCAAAGGTTACCCCGTCGTCGCGGCATTTACGCGTGCCGAGCTCGTGGGTTGACTGGGATCAGGGAGTCTTCAGCCAGGGTAGCTTGACCTTGGCGTAATAAATGGCCGTCGGCCCTTCATGAGAGGAGTGATAGGTCACGTGCAGATTTCCATCGTGCCAGACAAAACCGGGGAAGGCACAGTCGCCACCGCTCGGAAGGGGAATCAACGGCTCGAAGGTGGTGTCTGTCATCTTGAAGAGCCCGAATCGAGGGCCGACGACCAGAGTGCCAGCGACCATGGATCCGTCAGGTAGAATGATGAAGTTGGGGCCGATGAGAGGGAAGGGAATGGGCGTCCAGGTCCACTCACGGTAGGGTGCCTTCGCCGTGCCGATCACGCCCCTCCGGTCGCCCCCTTCGCGTCGCATGAGAATGACGCCCGTGCCATCGGGCTTAAAGCGGATCGTTGCCTCGCTGGGTTGTCCTGGCACTTTGAGCTCGGCGGCAAGCTGCCAAACCTTCCCATCGAGGCTGGAGTAGAGCTTCGATGACCATTCGGCCTCTGGCTTCGGGCCGCCTGTCAAAGGATGCCTGTTTGAAGCCACCCCGTAGTACTTTTTGTCTGAGTCGTTCCAGCTCGGGCGACCCAATGCATCACCGGAAGCCAGGGCCTTGACGGGAGGCGACCAGTATTTGATATCTGTTGAGGTCGCCACGCGTGGCTGGCGACCTTGCAGGGTTTTGGCGCCGTTGTCGTTTGCTCCACTCAGGGTCATGACGAGTAAATCCTCGGACGCGGATGAGAGCTTCGCATCCCGCAGATCCACACCTTTTTCCGCCACCAGTGCCTGCTCCACCCAGTTGTTTCCGCTGGATGAAATCAAAACCCGGATTTGCCCGTCGCTCCCCAGGTGGCTCTCGGCTTCACGAAAACTACACACGAGCAGATTCTTGAAGCGCGTGAGGTCCGTGAAAGCATTGTGCTTGGCTTGATCCCAGATTTTGGTGACTGAAACGACTTCGGCTGCGGGTTGTTGACCGAAGGTGGAAAGCGAAGAAACAAAGAGAATCGAAACAAGGAGAGACTTCATGGGGAAAATGGAAGGTGGAGCTTCAGCGTGCTGCTTTGACTTCGTCCCACACCTTGGTGAATTTGGCAAGATCGGGGCCGAGGTCTTCGATGACTTCGACCTTTTCTTTCAGCTCGTCAGGTAGCCGGATCGCGGGATGATCGAGAAAGGTGCGGGCGACTAATTCCAAGGCACCTTTGTTAGGGCAGAGGTAACCCATCCACTGCATGTTCTCGGCCGCGATTTTGGGATCGAGTAAAAAGTTGATGAACTGATGAGCGAGAAATGGGTTTTGTCCCTCGCGCAGGATCACAAACTCATCACACGACATGGTCACTCCCTCCTTGGGGACCATGATTCCCACTTTGTCATTCTCCTCCACCACCTGAAAAAGATCTCCGCTGTATCCCATCACCAGGGAAAATTCACCCGAGTCAATTCCCGTCTTGTAGCCCTCGTTGTCGAATTTGGCTGAATTTTTCTTCCATTGGATGACCACGTCTCTCGCCTGCTGCAGGTGTTGCTCATCCCGAGAATTGATGGAGTGCCCGAGTGACTTCAAGGCTGAACCCAATGTCTCACGCATGTCGTTGAGTAAAGTCGTGCGCCCCTTCACATCCTCTCTCAGCAGAGCGGACCAAGTCGGGTCCACCTTTTCAAGGCGGTCCTTCCGGTATGCGATGACGGTATGACTCACGGCATAGGGCACACTGTGAGTCATCATTTTATCATGAACCCGGTTAGCCACATCGCTGGTGATTTGCACCAAGTTCGGAATCATGGAGCGATTGATCTGAGAGATCATCTCCTGCTCTTTCATGACCTTCACCATGTAACTGCTCGGAAGAGCGACATCGAATCCCGTGGCGCCGGCCTTCAGCTTGGCAAACATCGCCTCATTCGAGTCGAAGGTATCGATGACGACTCGGCAATGATTCTCGTGCTCAAACTGCTTCACGAGTTCCGGCTTCACGTAATCCGCCCACATGTAGACATGCAGGGTGGGCGGCTCGGTATTCAGGACACTTTCCTGCTTCTCCTCGCATGAACACAGGATGAGGGCTGAGCAGGTGACCGCGAGGTGTGTCCGGATATTCATAGCTTACGTGCAGGGCGGGTGAGCCAGTGAATGCTGGCGACTGTGATCACCGTACCAAAAAGCAGCAGAGAGGACAATGCATTTATGATGGGCAGGCTTCGGCTGGTTTTCATCATGCTGTAAATCTGGACGGGCAGGGTCGTGGTGCCGGGGCCAGAAACAAAAAAGGTGATCACGAAGTCATCGAGAGAGACCGTGAAGGCCAGGAGTGCACTGGCGAGGATTCCCGGCCACAAGAGCGGAAGAAGGATCCGCGTGGTTGCCTGCCAACGGGTGGCTCCCAGATCCCGTGCAGCGTCCAGCAGGGTGAAATCGAAGTCCTGAAGTCGGCCCAGCATCACCATGGTTACAAAGCTGAGGCAAAACGTGACGTGAGCGATCCAGATTGTGGTGAGACCCAGATTGATCCCCATGGCAACGAAGAACAACAGCATCGAAAACCCCATCAATACTTCAGGCAGCACCAGCGGCAATTGGACGAGAAGAAAATGAACCTTTTGCAGGCGGGAATGAAATCGGTGGAGCGCCACGGCCGCCAAGGTGCCCAGCAAAGTGGCCGCAGGAGTCGACCACAGTGCGATCACGAGGCTTCTTTTAAAAGCTTCCATTACCTCACGATTTCGAAAGAGATCGGAATACCAGTGGGTCGTAAAGCCCTCCCAAGTTCCGCCAAAACGTGAGGCATTGAATGAATTGATCACCAGCACCATCAGAGGCAGATGAAAAAAGACCAACACGGTCAAAATGACGGATCGCGTGAAAAAGCCGGATCTCTTCATGCCTGCCTCCTCTTGAATTGACGCCACCAAGCCATACCGCCTCCGATGAATAAAGTCGCACTCAGAACTCCGATGACGAGGCCGGAGGCCAATGCGCTCGCCTCGGGTAAATTTCGGTCTGCAAATGCCCTTTGAGAAATGCGGCTGCCGAGCATTTCGGAATCGTGTCCACCCATCATCTCGGGGATCAGAAAGCTGCCCAAGGCAGGCACAAAGACCATCAAAGCACCCGCAGCGATTCCCATCTTGATTCCGGGTAGGAACACTTCAAGGAAACTGCGAAGATGCGATGCGCCGAGATCTCGGGCCGCATCAAGGAGTGAGAAATCAAATTTTTCCGCAGCCGCATAGATGGGCAGGATGGCGAAAGGCAATTGCGTATAAATCAGCACCAAAAGTACGGCACCCTCATTGTAAAGAAGAGACTCATGGGCCGGAATCAGCCCCATGAACGCCGCCGCACGGGTCATGAGGCCGTCTTGATTGAGCAGCGTCTTCCAGGCGAAAATGCGGATGAGAAAGTTGGTCCAAAAAGGAATGATCACGAGCAGCTGAAGCACTTGCTTTCCCCTCGATGAGGTCCGCGCCATGAACCATCCGAATGGAATCGCCAGCATCATGCAGAATCCCGTTGTGACCGCTGAGAGCCAGAGGGTATGAAGGGCCAGATGTTGTACATCCTGTCTCAACCACGTCTCCCAATTTTGAAGCGTCCACCCCGAGCCAATCGCGCCTGTCAAATCGGGCGGGCGGAATGACTGAGCCAAAATGATCAATGTGGGGCTAATGACAAAAATGAGCAACCAACCCAAAGAGGGAAGGGTCACAGTCCACTCGTTCCGGGATACGTGAGGTGGAGTTGGATGCTCGTTTGCCATCAGGGATTCGAAGTCTGGAGAGGTGGCTCGACCTCTCCCTTCACGATTTGAAGGTCCATGGTGAAGAAACTGGCCCATGCTTTGCTGCCGCGCTTGAAAAGAAGCGGGTCGCCGGTTTGGTCATGCATTTGCACCGCCCAGATCCGCTGATCCTTCACACGGACCGCATACCTGGAATGGGAGCCGAGAAAGATCACCTCCTCGAGAGTGCCTTCGCTCGAGACCCGATCGTTCATGCGTTCGGGTTCTTCCATTGAGAGCCTTACCCTCTCAGGACGCAGTCCCAAATGCGCCCGGCTTCCTGGTGTCCGCATCTCGGGCGAAGTGATCGTGATGATTCCAAAACCGTTGGTCTTCACGCAGATCGATCCTTTTGGGGGATCACTCTCAGTCACGTGACCCACGAGAAAATTGGTATCTCCGATAAACGAGGCCACGAACGAAGTGGCGGGATTCGAGTAGATGTCGAGGGGCGTTCCGATCTGCTCAATCCGGCCGTTGTTCATCACGGCGATGCGATCACAGAGACCCATCGCTTCGCCCTGGTCATGGGTCACGAAAAGAAAAGTGGTTCCGACTTCGTCATGGATTCGGTTCAGTTCCATGAGCATCATTTGGCGGAGCTTCAGGTCGAGAGCTGCCAAGGGCTCATCCAATAAGAGGACCTCGGGTTGATTCACCAAGGCTCGCGCGATGGCTACGCGTTGTCGCTGGCCGCCGCTGATTTCGGTAGGTCGTTTTCGCGCATGGGCCTCCATTTGAATGAGCGTCAGCATCTGCTCGACCTTCCGGGAAATCTCTGTCTTGGGTCGGCCTGACATTCGCAGACCGAAGGCGATGTTTTCAGCCACGCTCAAGTGGGGGAAGAGAGCGTAATTTTGAAAAACGGTATTCACGGGTCGCTTGTTGGGCGGCAAGCGAGTGATGTCTTGTCCCTTCAAAATCACGCTGCCGGTATCGGGATGATCAAACCCGCCTGCGATCCGCAAAAGAGTTGTCTTGCCGCATCCACTGGGCCCCAAAAGTCCGAAAACTTCGCCCTTGTGCACCTGGAGAGACACCTCGTTTAGCGCGGGTGTTTTTCCAAATCGACGCGTGATTCCTGCAAACTCAAGGAAGGTGCTCATGATTCGGAATCAAAATACGAGGGGTGATTGAGCTTCAGGATGGACTGGCTCACGGTCTATGCTTGGCTCTCTTAATATTCCGAACATGTGAATTTTAAAAACGATTTTGAACTTGTTCTCTTTGAGAGTGACAGATACCAAATCTTTCGCAGCAAAACACACAACATGAACGCATCAAGACACTTTCAGATCTTTGGGTTCTTTCTTTTGGGACTCTCGTTGATTCCAGTCGTGGGAGCCAGCGCGGCTGAGGAAACGATCGCGATAGCCGAGCGTGCAAAAGCCGGAGTGGTGTTCAATGATGTGACCGTGGATGGAGTTGCAAGGCCAGATATCGGGCAGTCGCTCTCGGACAGTTTTACCGCGGCCTTGCTGAAGTTGGGTGATTATCGAGTTATTCAGTTGGAGCCTCACGCCAAAACAAAAAAGGGTGATCCCTCTCCCGGTAGCAATTCAATGTCGATGTCGAATCAGAGTGTGGATGTAACTTTCGCCTTCAATCTTGTTGGTCATGGAGACCACTATCGTTTCACACTCAGGAAAATCCGAAACAGTGACAGAGAAGTCCTGGAGGTGCATGAACTGCTGACGAGGGGAACAATGGATCGGGTGTTCGGTTTGGTCCCTCAGGTTTTGATGCGGCTTCAGGCCAAGAAAAAAGAGACGCCCGCCTTTCCCCGCACCGTGTCCCCGGCTCAACTTGCGGCTCCTCTTTACAGCGCACCATCAGCGGTGGCAGCAGCACCCTCGGAGACCAGTGGAAATGCCAGTTATTGGACCAGTCGGCCAGCGCCACAGGAAAACCTCGAAAGAATCGACTTTTCCAGAGTGCCAAAGGCCTTGGTTTACCAGTCGATCGGCTCCGTGCAGGCCATCAATGAAACATGGAAGTTTTGTGTCATCAGGCCAAACCAAGCGACGAGACTCCGGACAAATGACTCGGTCCACGTGCTCTATGATGACAATGGCAAAATCTACGCGGACATGAAGATTGCCAATTTTGACAGTGGCCGTGTCATCGCTGATTTTGGGAACAAGACGCCTGCACACCACAAGCTGTTTCCCGGGGATGAGGTTTTCGGCTGGGCTCCGCCGCTCCAGTGAGGTGCGCCCATTTCGAGGGTGATTCCGTTTGCTCATTCGACTGGACCAACGAAGGGGAGGCTGTCGGGCATGATGCTTCGGCGATTAAAGCCCGCTTCATGATCCTAGACGCGACCTGTCAGCTTGAGTATCAAACCACGGAGGAAGTGCCAACGATCTTCATGTTGCGCCCTCGCAGTGGTTGGGCGCAGTGGATCATGCGAGAGGAGTTCTCCATCAGTCCGCAGGTGCCTGTCATTGAGTTCACGGACGTTTATGGAAATCTGTGCCAGAGAGTCGTGATGCCGATTGGGCATTTTCATCTTTCGGTTCGTTATCGGGCTCTGGTCTCTGATTTTGTCGATGAAGACGCTCATGCCCCGATCATGTTGGTGCAAAATTTGCCGACAGATCTACTCCACTACCTCCTGCCCAGCCGATACTGCCAGTCTGATGAACTGACATCACTGGCGAGATCGATCGTCGGTGATGCCTGGCCAGACTACCAGCAGGTGGCCATGCTGCGGGCCTGGGTGCGGCAAAATCTTACTTATGAGTCGGGCTCCAGCAATAGCTTCACCACGGCATTGGAAACGCTGAACACTCGGCGCGGTGTGTGCCGAGATTTTGCCCATCTGGGCATCGCGCTTTGTCGGGCCATCAGCATTCCCGCTCGCATGGTGGTCGGGTTTCTTCATGAGTTGAATCCCATGGACCTGCACGCCTGGTTTGAGGCTTACATCGGCGGCCGTTGGTTTACCTTCGACGCCACGGAGCAGGTCACGCGTGGAAATCGCATCGTGCTAGCCTACGGCCGTGATGCGGCGGATGTCGCCTTGGCGACGATGTTCGGTAACTTCACGCTGCAAAACATGCAGGTGTCGGTGACCCAAGCTCCTCAAGAGGTCGGGTCTGCCAGTTAGTCTGATTTAAACCGTAAGCTCTAGCTCTTGCGACCTGCGGGAGCGGGCTTGGGTTTTTCCTTCTTCGGCTTTTTGACTTCCTTTTTGTGGGCGTGGTTTCCTTTGGCCATGGTGTGAAGCGCGGGTGAGATGCGCCCCTAGTGATACGACACAAAGCAACTCACGCAAGCTCCGGCTCAGCGGCTCTAGCTGGTGGCCTCGCGCCAGACTCTGGCGTAGTGATGTGCGAGTCTGAGCTTCTGCGCCACGGGCACCGAAATCACATAGGGATAAAGCGCCTGTTCTCCCAAGCTGTGAGAGATTTCGTTGAGCACGGTAGAGAGGCACATCCAACGCTGAAGCCAGGCGAGAAACGCTCCATCTTCTTCCACGGAAGAAACGAGCACCGTGGGCAGAAATCCAGCCTCGACGGGAAGAATCACGAGGGGGAGAGCCAGGTGTTTCACCTGGATGCCCATGCATTCGCAGGTTTCCAGACCATCCAGGATTTGCAGATAGTGCGCCCAGGTTTCCGCCCAGTCTTCCCACGGGTGCGACGCCGCGTAGGCGGTGATGAACTGCTTCTCCCAGCCTTGCGCGGCACCACGCTGGTAGTGTGCGTTGAGCGCAGCGGTGTAGTCGATCCACTCATCACCGAAACGCTCGCGGAAAGCCAGACGCAGCGGGTTTTCCCAATTCAGCGCTGAGAGGTAGCGCTGCCAAAGGTAGTGAGCACTCTCATGACGAAAGTGCCCCAGGAGGGTGCGGCTGTTCTCGCCCAGTTGCTGGCGATTGATCTGACGATAGGTGTCGTCCGCTTCTTCGAGATTCACGGTGATCACTCCATTCAGGTGACCGGTCGTCACCGTGGGATTGGAGACCGTGCTCACGATGTCGAAGGCGAGGCCGGCCTTCGGGTTCTCAACCTTGGATGGGAGGCTGATTCCCAGGCCCGTGAGCGTGTAAAGGAGACGCCGCTTCGCCATCTCCATGCGTCCCCATAAGGTTCGATTCCTCTCCGCCCGGAGATCCGGGATGGTGCGGTTCATCTGACAGGCGATGCAGAGCTTGTCTTTGGACGTGCGTGGCAGAAGCCAATTGCACACACCCTGTCGCACTCCGTTGTCACAGCGCTTCAGGGCACTTTCCACGGTGAAGCGCAGCATCCCTCTGGATGAGGGATCATATCCCACATCGCTCTCGCACTTCAAACAGCGGTAGCTGCCGAAGAAAAGCACATTACCGCAGCCACAGATGAATCTTTGCATGGACACCTCTTCTCTCGCTGCAAATCACCCCGCTGTCATGCACTGCTTCAGGACATTGCTTGGCCTGTGAGTGCTCACCCTGAGGAGAATCAGCGCTCCTCGTTCCGGCGCAGCCAAGGCACCAAAAGCACAGAACCGATGATGATGGATGCACCGGCGTAAAAACCGCCGCTCATGTGCTCCTCCGATCCAAAAACAAGGGCGGCCATTAAGATGCCGTAGATGGGCTCCAGATTGTAAAACACATTCACCGTGAAGACGGAGAGGCGTCGGAGTACATCCATGTATCCGGCGTAGGCCCAGACCGTGCAAAGAGAGGCGAGGACCAGGATGGCGATGACATCCTTCAGAGTGGGCAGCGTGAGATCCTCACCGAGAAAAGGCCAGACACATGCGCAGGCCACAAAGGCACCGATCATTTGGTAGCATCCCATCACCGAGTAGTGCATGCGGCTCACGCAGCGCTTATTGAGCACCGAAAAAACGGCTGCCAGAACGGCTGCGGCGATGCCGACACTGAAGCCGAGCCAGTAGCGGAACTCGACCTCAAAGATCAACCAAACGGCCCCGAGAATGATCATGCCCACGATCAGTTCCAGCGGTCTCCAGCGCCTGCTGCCATCCACCCAGGGCTCGATCAGAGAGCACCACAACATCATCGTCGGCATCGCAGCGAGTGTGACCGACGCCGTCGATAAACGAGACGACGCGAAGAAGAGCAACCAGTGCAGGCCGAGAAGCGCACCCAGTCCGATCATCGTGATCGCATCCCGGCGCGTGAGTTTGAGGGATTGCTTCAGCCAACGCGCCACCCACGCGAAACCAACCGCAGCCAGCCCGGTCCGCCAGAGAACCACCTCCACGGGCGGAAGCGCGATGAGTTTCCCCAAAATGGCCGTGAAGCCCCATGCCAGAATGACAAGGTGCAGATGGAGATAGTCGCGAAAAGAAGAGGAGGGCAAGACCTGCTACTTCTTCACCAGCGATTCAAGATAATCGAGTAGGCTTGCAAATTCCTTCACGGTGAAATTGGCCATCAGCATCGGTGGCATCATGCTGGTGGGCAGCTTTTGGCGCGACTGGATGTCCGCCGTTTTGAAGGTGAACTCCTGGGAGGCGATGTTGCGCAGTTTGACCTCGTTTGCGCCTTCGAGCGTGATGAAGCCCATTTGCTGCGTGCCGCCCTTCAGCGTGATCATCTCGCTGGCGAAGCCTTGGGCAATGGTCTTGTTCGGATCGAGGATGTTTTGGGCCAGATCGGGGCGCTTGTAGGTTTGGGCGATGTTGCCGAGGTAGGGGCCTTTTTGGGCTTCGGTCTCCTTCACGGTGTGGCAGGCCACGCAGGTGGCTTTGGTGAAGATTTGCTCGCCCAGCGCCACGTTGCCTTTTTCCTTCAAAACGGCCGCGAGAGCCTCCTCGGGCTTCAAGGTCATGATCTTGGGTGTTTTGTCCTCGATCTTCTGGATGCGCATGGCCTTCGCGGCGCGTTCGGCAGCACCTCTGACCTCGGCATCGGGATCATCGAGCGCGGCGAGCACCTTGGCGGCGCTGGGCATGTGCTTGGAGGCGCTGATGGCGTCGATGATGAGCTTGCGGTGCTTCGGATCGGCCCAGCCCTTGTCGAGCGCCTTTTGCGTGAGCTGGATGGACTCCGGGCTGCCCGTCTTGCGGTTCGCGAGGTTCAGCAACGCGGCATTCGCATACATCGACACCGGCCACTCAGCCTTCTCAGCGATCTGCTCGACGAGCTGATGGTGGTTTTCGAGCTTCGGCGCGTTCAAAAAGGCGGCCAAGGCTGCATCGTAGTCTTTGCCGGAGTCCGGGAGCTTCTTGAGCGGCTCCAAGGCGGCCAGAGTGGCGGAGACGCCGTCGGCGCTGTCGGTTTTCGACAAAGCGATGATGGCTTGGGAGAGAGTAGTGGGGCCATTCTTGGCCCCCGCATCTGAGGGGGCAGGAATGCCCCCATTACGGACCAGTTGGACCAGCAGCGGCACCGCCTCCGCTGGAATCTCCTCCGCACCAGCCATCTGCGCCGCCAGTTCCGGCAGCACCTTCGGGTCCTTCTTTGCGAGTTCGAGGATGCGCTGCTGCGCTTCGTTGAACTGGATGCGGTTGCGGTTTAGTTCCTTCACCAGGAAGGCCGCTTCCTCCGGCGAGGCCTTCGCCAGAGCGTCCTTCAGCGCCACGGCGATCTTCGGCGTCTCGCTCCAAGCCTCCGGCAGGTAATACGGCCCCCGCGTGTCCGGTCGCGTGCCCCACGAATCGCCCTTCCACTCGCCTTCCTTGAAATGCAGACGGCACAGCGCAGCGAGGATGCCCTGGCGCAAAGCGGGATCGGTGGCTTTGCCGAGGCGCTCGATGAGGCCGGAGGCGACGTCAGCCTCGTGCATCATGGCAAGTGAGCGCAAGACACCTGCGCGATCGCTGCTGGAACCATCGAGAGCGGAAAAAGCTTGCTTGAAAAGCCGACGAAAAGCGGCGGCGCGAATCGCTGTGTGCGAGATCACCGGATCGGCATGGGCAATCGCTGCGATGACTTCATCGTCCGTGGCTTTCTCCTTGATCGCAGCTACGAGATTTCGTTCGACATTCCGGTTATCACCAAATTGGCGTTCATAGACTGCTGTGAGTTTACTGCTCCTGCGAGTGAGCTCACGTTGAGCTTCGATGCGGCGGCGATAGCTTTGGGGATTGCCAAGGTCGAGCATCATGGACAAATCCTTCTCGCTGACCTTCGCGAAATCCGGCAGCGGCTCGGCTTTGAAGCCCTTCGGCTTCACTTGCACGATGTAACCGACATCCGGTCCGGCCCAGTCGAATGTCGCGCCTTTCCAACTGGCGCAATAGATGCGGCTCATGCCATCGACATCCGCGTCGGTGGGGCGGGTCATTTTGATGAAGGGCTCGGGCTTGCGGGTTTCTTCAAAGGTCGCGCCTTTGGGCTTCACCTGATGATGCCAGAGGGCACCGGTGCCCCAGTCGCAGGTGAAGGGAGCGTTGTTCCAAGTGCCGAAGCCGGGCTCGTCGATGTAAACCGCGCCGGTGCCGCTGCCGCCGCCGTAGTCGGCGAGGGGCTGGATGGCCTCATCATTGAAATTCTTGTAGAGACGCGGGTAGCCGTGGTCGTCGAGACCGGTGAAGTGGTGGAAGCGCACGTTCCAGCCGCCGCCGTCGTTCGTGTTGTCGCGGGCAAACATGTCCATCAGCGGGCTGATGGCGACCTCAAGGATGTTGCGCGTGCCGGTGGAGTAGATTTCGAGGCCGGTGCCGTCGGGACGCACGCGGATGACGCCGCCGCCGCGATGCTGGAGCGTTTTGCCATCGGTGCCGGTGGCCTTCAGGAAACCGAAGTCGCCACCCGCGATGTAAAGCCAGCCGTCGATGCCGAGGCTGAGGCCGTTCGTGGTGTGATCCGCCGGGCGATCTTTGAATCCGTAGGCGATGCCATTGACGAGGATGTTTTGTTTTTCGGCGACGCCGTCGTGATCGGCATCAATGAACTCACTGAGGTGCGGCGGATGCACGAGATAGAGCCGATCATGGTCCCAGACAAGGCCGCGCGGGCTGTCCACCTCGCAGAAGACCTTCGTTTCATCGGCGCGACCATCGCCATCGAGATCGCGCAGGCGGATGA
>CAMBPV010000129.1 GCA_945869695.1 Prosthecobacter debontii | reverse complement strand
TTCTCCGGCTGCGTTTCGTTTGTTAGGGGCTTTCACTGACCCTCAATTTCAGGCCACCGTTCGGGCAGTCAGCCAGAAAAAGGGCGTCGATCTGATGTCGGTGCCCTCAGTCATCACGAAGAGCGGAGTGAAGGCCGAGATCAATTTGGTTCGTGAATTGATTTTCCCAACCGAGTTCGAGCCACCAGAGATCCCCCAGAATATCGGGGGGGGCGGCGTCGCTCCGGTAACGCCTTCCACGCCTACTGCGTTCGACATGCGGAAAGTCGGGATCACTCTGGAGGTGGAGCCGGTGATCTCAGAGGACGGTCGGAAAGTTGACTTGACGTTGTTGCCTGAGAGCACCGAATTCGAAGGCTTCATCGATTATGGAGTAGACATCAACAACTCAACTTCTGGAGCTGTTCAGGTCGTGCAAAATGACATCCTTCAGCCCGTCTTCCGAAGTAACAAATTGAGCACAGGAGTTACCATTTGGGATGGTGCTACCGTTGTTCTCGGGGGAGTGATTTCGGAGAACAGGTCGACCATTAATGACAAAGTGCCGGTTCTTGGAGACATCCCCATTCTGGGACGTCTGTGGCAAGGCAAAATCAATAAGGTCGAGAGGAAGAGCGTCCTCTTTTTCGTGACCGTCAAGGTCGTGGATCCGGCGGGACAATCGATTCGCCAGGCTACCGCAGGCCAGCCGTGATTCATGATGCGCTAGCCTTTTTTGACTCGTGCTCAGGGCCAGAATGAATCAGACCATCGCGTTGGCCTGCTAGAAATTCAGCACTCTCAGGGATTCGCGAATGAGGCGGTCAGCCGTCATGGCAGCATCCGACCCTTTGGATTTCACCAGCTCAGTGACCGCCTTTTGAGCCTCGGACTGCTTGAAGCCGAGGGCGATCAGTCCGAGCACCGCATCTGTCTGTGACTGGCGTGAGGAATCGTGCTCGGCATGAGCCGAGCGAGAGTCCTGCCAGGTCTGCACGACACCCACTTTATCCTGGAGCTCGAGAACGATGCGCTCAGCGGTCTTTTTTCCGACGCCTTTCATGCGGGAAAGCGCGGCCAGGTCACTGCGGATCACCGCATCTTTAAAGTCAGCCACAGGCATGCCGCTGAGCACGGCGAGAGCAAGCTTTGGCCCGATGCCGGATACCCGATCAATGAGAAGACGGAAGAGGTCCCGTTCATCCATGGTGAGGAAGCCATAGAGCACATGGTCGCGCTCAGTCACATGGTAGTGGGTGAGCAGCTTTACCTCAGCGCCGGGATGGGGCAGTTTGTCGAAAGTGGAAAGAGGGATGTAGGCTTGATAGCCGACGCCGTTCACATCGACGGTGACTTGATTGGGGAGAGAGTCGGCAAGAATGCCGCGGACGAAAGCGATCATGTCCAGATGAAGGCAGGCGTGGCGCACAGGTGCAAGGAAAAGGTTTCGGGGTTGATGCGGCCGCCCTGTGGCATCATCATCTGATCATGAAATGGATTTCGGTTTTCACTTCCTTCCTTTTGAGTGCATCAGGCCTGGCTGCCGACTCATCACCCGCCAAGTTGGAGTCCTACATCTTGCTACCGGAGCCGAAGGAAATGCGCTCCTCCCAGTCTCTGATGCTTCCAGATGCCAAGCAGACGGTGTTCACGGCAGCACGGGAGATCTCTGAAAAGCCAGGCGTGCGGACTTACAGTGATGAAGAATTTGGGAAACTGGGCATTAGCTTGGAGACCTTCCTTCAGCGTGCACGAGCGGCGGCTGAAAGAAAAATAGCGAATTTGAAGCCTGAGTATATCAAAGACCCCGAGGGTCGGATCCGCTACGCCGTTTACCGGAGCGAGAGTCCTCTCAATGCCTCGTTGGTGTTGGCTCCTTCGTTGGGTAATCTTTTCCAGAAGATTCTCGGAGAGCCTATCTGGGCCGTGCTGCCTGACCGGAATACGCTTTACCTTTTCCCGGCGAGACCTGACGCTCTGGCGGAATTTACCACCGACCTCAGGGATCGCTACGACGGTGACCCTTTTGCCGCGAGCTCCGAGATTTTTGTGATCCGACCGGGGGGCACCCTCCCTCAGGTCGTCGGCTCATTCGGAGACTGATTTTCCGGGGGTATCTGCTTTGGATGCCGTCAACTTCAACACTAGAAAATAAAGCACGCAAAGCAGGGCAATGCCCCCCACGAGCCAAACGGATTCGTGTTTAATCGCGTGCACCATTTCATCGGGATTCTCCATGAGTTTGGGGTTCCGCTCGAAAGCGCCTTTGCCATACCAGCTCAGAATGCTACACCAGATGAAGGAGCCGATCGTGGTCATCAGGCTGAATTTTCCAAACGGCATCCGCACAATACCCGCCGGAATGCTGATCAAGTGACGGACCACCGGAAGAAGGCGCGCGAAAAAGATGCCGCCTGCCTCGTAGCGGCTCAGAAACCGCTCAGCCCGCTCGAGCTTCTCGGGGGGGCAGAAAAAATACTTCCCAAACTTCAGCATAAACGGACGCCCAAACGCACGACTGAAGGCATAGGTGATCGCCGAGCCCAACCAAGAACCGAAGGTGCCGGCGGCGATGACGCCCCAGAGATTCATTTTCCCCTGAGCCGCGAGAAAGGCTGCGGGTGGCATGACGACTTCGCTTGGCACGGGAAAGATAGAGCTTTCCATCGCCATCAGAAGAATGACTCCCCAATAACCCCAGTCGTTGACCCAGTTAAACCATGTTTGAAGCAACTCGTGCAGCATCCCGTCTCCTAGCAGCAGAGCGCTGCGGATGCAACCTCACAGGTGATCAAGAGCGCGAGATCAGGAGCGAGCCTCTACTTTTTCGTGGCGGTCTGGAGGTATTGCTCGCGCAGTTGACCCTCGTTGCCATCCATCTGACTTGGCTGGAGTGCCATGGAGAAAATCATCACCTCCCCAATGAATCCGCTGAAGCTATCTTGCTTGGCGACGGGCTTGCCATCACTTCCGATGACGCGTCCGATCTGAACTTTGGTCATCGGTTTGGCGGGTGTTCCGATTGCGGAGACCGGGCTGCGAAAAGTTTTTCCTGTGGCGTCGCGGGCGCGTAGCTGAATCTCTGCCGGATTGCTGCCCCAACTGATCAAGGCGATGCTCGCGGTGGAGGCGTTGACATCCTTGGAAACTAGGTCGACAGAGGAACCTGCGGCGCGTGCCTCGGCTACAAAGTTTTTATTTTCATCCACCTTTAGAGAAAGGGTGGATCCATCCTCGCTGATGAGAGTGAGCACCCGCGTGGGCAGATCGGGAGCATGTGCCTGGAGTGCGACGGCGACGGTGAGTCCACGGGAGAAGGTGAACTTGTCCACCTGAGTATTCGAGCCAAAGGGGAAGCTCTCCGCCATTGACGCGGGGTCCGTTAGGTTCATCGCAGAGGGAACACCATCCCTCAGACGGAAGTCCAGACAAAGCCGGTTAGGCTTCGCGCCGACGGCATTGGCCTGAGAAGGCCAGTTTAATCGTTTCGGACTGTGCTCGGTCTTCCCGTTGAAGGAGCGCAGGAGATTATCGTTCCCCAAGGTTGAAAGGTCATGCCACTCGAAGACTGCCTCATTGGCATTCGGTTCAGCGGGATTTCCCTTGTCATCCTTCCGGGCCGAGACCGGACCTTTACCGGCAACAAAATGCGCCACGAGGGTCTGAGCCATGAGCGGAAAAGCACGTTCCACAGGCAGTTCAAATCGCAGTTTGGGCGGACCACTGGGGCCGAGGGCACTGGTTGTGGCTGCCCCACCGCTGTCGGCAGCACCGCCACCCCGTCCGAAGATAAAGCCGAGAATGAGCAACAAGCCAGCGACCCCCGCGCCGATCAGGATCATCTTTTTCTTCTTCGCTGCAGCGTCGGTCGGAATTGCAACCGGAGTCGGGGCGCTCACCGTCGGTCGGACAGGAGACGAGGGTGTCCGTCCAGCAGGGCGGGCAGTCACGGGTGATGAGGTCGGCCTCGTCACTCGGGGAGGAGTCTCCACTGCGATGGCTTGCAAGACCGGCCCGTCGTCAGGCTGCACGTAAACAGGCGCACTGCCGTTCGGGTCTTGAGCGTAATGGGCTGAGGCATCCGACACGGGCGCGTAAGAGGCTTCAGGATAAGGCGCTGGCACCCCGTAAGGTGGAGGGTAATACGCCATCGGCATCCAAGGTCCCACCGGTAAAACGGGCATCTTTTCCCAAGCCCGGAATTCCTCGATCGCCTGCTGCGCATCCGCCGGGCGGTCTTCAGGTTTTGCGCTGATGAGGCGGAAAACCCAGGCGCTCAGCCATGGCTGCACATAGGGAGCCACCTCATGCAGGGGTGTCACGCGGTGATCAATGTGAGCGTCAATGACGTCATTCATCGACTCCCCGTTGAACGCCTTTTTACCGGAAAGCGCTTCGTAGAAAACACATCCCAATGAATAAAGATCCGTGCGCGCATCGACTGGCTCACGGGTAAGCTGCTCAGGTGCCATGTAAAAGATGGAGCCCATCACCGTGCCGGATTGATCCTCCGTTTGCTTCCGAGCGCGCATGCCGGCACGCGCGAGTCCGAAGTCGATGATCTTGGCCTGCATCCGCCCGCCGGGCAGTCGCTCGACTTTGATGTTCTCCGGTTTGATATCGCGGTGGAGAATGTGATTCTGATGCGCCGCCATCAGCCCTTCCAGGCATTGAGTGGCCAATTCCTTGAAGTCATCATAGCCCAGAGGGCCGCGCTCGACGACATCCGCCAAGTCCTCACCTTCCAAAAGTTCCATCACGATGAAGAGTCCCTCTTCATCACTCCCCACGTCGAAAATCGTGACGATGTTCGGATTCCGCAAGGAGGCCAAAGTATCGGCTTCTCTCCTCAGTTCCGTTGTGTCGAGATCATTGCTGTTAGCCTCGGTGGCGGTCAGCAGGCGCTTGATGGCTACCCACCGTTTGAGCTGGGAGTCGTAAGCGCGGAAGACCGCACCCACGCCGCCCGCGCCCATTTTTTCGTAGATTTTGTAACGCTGCTCGGCCATTCCAGCTCAATTAGTTTGATAGGCTAGCAGAATCGACTCCGGCCTGCTAGCGAAACAATACAAGGAAGGGTCATTCTTCAGCGGGAGCGAAATACGGACTCGAAGAAAACATGAGCTGCGAGACGAGTTAGATGGGAGCTCGGTCCGTGGAAAGGGAAGTCCAAGGCATGGGTGGCCCAAGGGAGCTCAAGGTAATAATGGGGCACTCCTTTTTCCTCCAATCGTGCAGCGAGCCTTCGACTCTGCTGGTGCCAGACTAGGTTATCTCTTTGACCGTGGACGATGAGCGTGGGCGGGAAGTCCCTCCCGGCTGTTAAGGTTGCCGAAGCGGAGAGATAGTTCTCCGCAGCCTCGTCCGGATCTCCGCCGAGGTATTGCCTGAGCAGTCGCAACGAGTCGAGGACATCATCGGGGTCTGCATACTTCCGCGCAAAGGGCATGTCAGCCGGCGCGTAGAGCGAGATGCAGCCACGGATCGAGGGGTCTTTCAAAATCGATGCGGAAGCCGTGGCGATCTGGCCGCCTGCGGATCGGCCGATGAGCACAAAACGGGAGGAATCGATGCCGAGCTTCACGGCTTCCTTCTTCAGGTAAACGAGGGCTGCTCTCACGTCCTCCGCTTGGGCAGGCCACTTCCATTGAGGTGCGAGCCGATATTGAATGGATGCCACCGCATAACCCTGGCCCGCCCAGTAATGATTCCAAGCCGGAAACTCCTCAGGTCTTCCATTTTCCCAACCGCCCGAGTGAATGATCATCAAGCACGGGGCGGATTCGTTTCCTTTGGCAGGATAAAAAATCAGACTCCGTTCTCCGCCTTCGTCCTGGATATAAGTCAGCTTTTCAGTTCTAACGGGGCGAGGCTGTGAGCCGATCCAGAGATCTAGAAAAGCCGAAGGCTTCCAAATGCTCCCGGAGGAAGGTGCAAAGGCTGCATGGATCTCGCCGGGCATCGATTGCCCTTTTTTGATCACCGAGCCGAGAGGTAGGAAAAATAGGAGCGTCGCGATACCCGCCAACATCATGCCGAGTCCGAACGAATCCAGTCGCCAACTGAGGATGAAAACGCCCAGGGAAAAGAGCGCGAACCATTGGCAAAACTCAGTGACCACCAGCGTGACTTTCCAGCCGAGGAGGGACGGAATCGGCAGGAGAATCGGCAGCGATAAAAGCAGGCAACAAATGGCGGGAATGAACATTCGAGAGGCCATCATTTGTGAGCCATTGCCGTTAGGGCCCGATGAAAACGATCGGACCTTCAGCTTTCGGAACACCACCTTTGCGTTCGACGCTGATCGCAAATTTGGCCGCTTCGCTCACTGCATCCACCGGTTTGAAATCGATTTTTGCAAAACCCTTACTGTCCATTTGGATCACCCCTGCATCCACCGGAACCGGGTTCTTCGGATCGACCACCCAGAGCTGGTAATCCTTCTTGGTATCCAATGGCGGCATCTTCTCCAGCTTTAAAATGCCCGTGTGTTTTTCGCTATCCCACACGACCACAGCCACACCCTGTTTGTACTGGGATACATTGCTCTGCAAGGTGGCAATCTGCATGCGGGCGAAGGCGTCTTTTTCTTGGAGCATCACGACCTCATTCTTGAGTTGGGAGATTTGGGCCTCCGCGTTTTTGAGGGCAGACTCCAGGCTAAAGGCACGCTGGGATTCAGCCGCCAGTTTTTCGGTTGTTCGTTGGGCTTCGGCTTGCCGTGCAGTCGCACGAGACTCCATGTTTTGACGGTCAGTCCACAACCCCACGGCGGAGAGCGCAAGTGCGGCTGCGACGCCTCGCATTATCCACTTCACCCCATTTAACAGCGCCGTGGTCGGCACGGCCGAGACTCGCCGAAACTGTGACCGCTCCTCGATCACACTCATCAAGCGATCCTTCAGGTCCGCAGGAGGCATGAGAGGCTTGACCAGGGCGCCTAGTTCGGCAGCAGTAGCCTCATACTCGTTCTTCAGCGCTCGCAAAGAAGCGTCGGCTGCTAGCTTTTGCTCGAAGAGCCTTGCCTCTCCTGGCTCCAGAATCCCGAGTGCGTGGAGGGCGGCTTGTTCTTGAACTTGCTCGGTCATTGGGCGCCTCCTTTCAGGAGATCGCGGAGCTTGAGAAGGCCACGCCGGATGGAGGTCTTCACCGTGCCGAGTGGGATGCCCAGAGACTCGGCGATGGAGTGATGGGTCAGGCCTTTGAGAAAGGCAAACTCAATCAACTTACGCTGCTCTTCGGGTAGGGCGAGCAGCGCTTCTTTTACCATTCGGCTCCGATCATTCGCATGGGCTTCCTCGTCGGCCCCCGGGCTGGAATTTGACAAAAGCGGTATCTCCGTCGCGGCGGTTTCATTGAGTCGCTCTCGACGTCCGAGCGCGCGGAGGCGGTCGATTGCTTTATGTCGGAAAATCATCACGGCCCATGTGAAGGCCTTGCTCTTGGTGCGGTCATACTGGGCCGCATGTTGCCAGACATAAACGAAACTTTCCTGGAGCACGTCTTCAGCATCCTTCTCATCACTCAATATTTGCTTGAGCAGTCCAAAAAGGGGAGGTGAAAACCGATCATACAGCAGGCTGAATGCAGCACGATCCCCACGGGCAATCCTGCCGATGATGGCTTCGTCTGTTTCGGTGGTGGGTTCGGCAGTTTCAGCCATGGATTCAATGTTCCCGCGAGCGGAGCGTGGCCATTTGCCGCGCTCTCTGGGCCACACGTGCTCCGGAGAGAACGCGCGCGGAAGGGTTAACAGAAATGCCAGCGTCACAAGCAGTTTTGCGTCACGGTCCGGATTTTGGATTCAAGTTTCGCCAGGCGAAGGGTTTAATCCTGTTCCACGATCACCCAAGTCCGCGCCTTCTGCTTCTCCCTCTCGGCTGTGATCTCGTGCCGACCCGGTTTCAGAATGGCCAGAGAGTGACTGCCATCCATTCGGATCTCGAGGGTGGAGCAGGTCCAATTGACCCCTCCTTTCGGAGTGGCTTGCAGCACCAGTCGGCTGCCATTACCGGGGACATCAGGGTCGAGTCTGATCACCGTGCCGGGAATGGGATGCACGATTCGCAGATGAGCTTGGGTCGCGGTGGACCGAGTGGTCACCAGATCGCCCAACCAGTTGTCCCGACTCTGTGCCCATTGACTGAATTCCGGTGGGAGAAAGGCGCGGCCTGTTTGCGGTTCATAGTCGGAAATTTCGGCCACGGGTGGCTCGGTGCCGCTCACGAAAACTTCGTCACGACTCAATCGCGGGGAAGGAGTCTGAGCCGTGAGTCTACGTCCGGTGCGCGGGTCAATGCGCCCTTTTACCACGCCTGCGGGGATCTGATACCAGGTGGTGCCGGGTCGAGAATGAAGCTCCTCAAAGATGTCACGGAAAATGGGTGCAGCACCGGTGACCCCCGACACGTCTTGCATGGGCGTGTTGTCAAAGTTACCCGCCCAGACTCCGACGGTGAACTCGGGCGTGAAACCGAGGGTCCAGTTGTCGCGGTAGGTGGAACTGGTGCCGGTTTTGACCGCCACCGGAAAAGAGAATCGAAGAGGTGAGTGTGGCCCGAAAGTGAGTAACCGCGCCTGATTATCACTCAAAATATCCGCGATCAAAAAACACTCCGCTTCTCCGAGCAGCCGCACTCCTTCGGGAACAGGGGAGTCGGAGCGAAGGGTCCACGGTTTTGAAACGCCCAGCCTCGCGAGGGTCGCGTAGGCTTGCGTGAGTTCGAGCAGTCGCACAGGAGCATTGCCAATCGTCAGGCCGAGGCCGTAGTGCTCCGCTTCTTGATCCAAGGTCGTGAGGCCGAGCGCTCGCATTCTCTCCAAAAGAACCGCCGGCCCCCCCACACCCTGAAGGACCTTCACAGCGGAGATGTTAAGCGAGTTCCCCAAGGCTGTGCGGCAAGTCACGGGGCCGTACGCACGGCGATCGTAGTTCTCAGGTTTGTAGGTGCCACTGACCGTCGAAAACTCGATGGGGAGATCTGCGATGATCGTTGCCGGAGTCCATCCTTTTTCAAAAGCAAGCTGATAGGTGAAAGGCTTCACCGCTGAGCCAGGGGAGTGGGGATGCCAGGCCCCGTTGATTTGTCCGCCATCACCCGCAAAAAAATCCCGCGATCCCGCCAAAGCGAGGATGTGACCGGTATGGTTTTCGAGGACGACGGCGGCGGCCTGCGTCACATGGCGTGAGTTGAGTCCCTTTAAGCGCTCCAGAATGATCGTTTCCACACGCCGTTGCAGTGAGGCATCCAGAGTCGTGCGGATCACTGGGCCATCGCTTGCCTCCAGTCTGCGTCCTGCCACATCGAGGGCGTGCGGTGCGGTAAATCCACCATTGAATCGCTGAAGGGTGATCTCCTGACTCTGGGCCACCTGAAGAGCTTCGGCATTCAGCCAACCCGCTTCGTGCATGAGCGTGAGGATTCGTTTCTGTCGGCTCAAAGCAGGCTTTAGATCACGAAACGGATTCATTCGACCCGGTGCCTGAGGCAGTGAAGCCAGAAACGCAGCTTCAGCGGGTGTGAGATCAGAGATGGGTTTATTCAAATAACCTGAAGCTGCGGAGCCACATCCAGCGAACAGATTCCCGTATGACACGCGGTTCAAATAGGCCGTGAGGATTTGCGATTTCGTCCACTCGCGCTCGAGGCGCAGCGCTCGGAGTGCTTCGCTCAGTTTGGTGAAACCCGTTCGTTTCTCCGGGGGGGACGAAATCTTGATGAGTTGTTGAGTGATCGTGGACGCACCCGACACAACGCGGCCCGCTTTGGCATTGCTCAGGGCCGCCCGGACGATGGCGAAAGGATCGACGCCTGGATGAGAGAAAAACCGTTTATCCTCAGCCGCTAATGTGGCATCGATCAAGACCTTCGGGATCTGCTCAAAACTCAGTGGAGGTCCGGCGCGTTGCCCCTCCTTGGTCAGCAGTTGACGCAGAGGTTGTCCATCTCTCGCCGTAAAACTCAGGGATGCCTCAGGAGCCTCGAGTAAAGATTCAGGGAGATCAACGGCATAGGGCAATAGCCAGACCGAGAGGGCAAAAGCCAATACGATCCCTACCAGCGCCCGTCCTCTTTTCATGAATGCACGACTATGGAGCGCATCGTGGCCAACCGACAACTTCAAGTTTCACCTTTAAGCCAGCAAGTCCTTCACCACGTGTCCATGAATATCAGTGAGACGGTAATCGCGGCCTTGGAAGCGATACGTCAGCCGCTCGTGATCAAAACCGAGCAGGTGCATCACCGTTGCCTGAAAGTCATGCACGTGAACTTTGTTCTCTGCGACACTGAAACCCAGCTCGTCCGTGCTGCCGTGGTCATATCCGGCCCTCACGCCGCCACCCACCATGAAGAGGGAGTAACAGTCCGGGTAGTGATCCCGCCCCAGCACCTTGCTCGCGGCCGTGCGGCCCTCGCGGAAGGGGGTGCGGCCAAATTCGCCACCCCAAATCACCAGCGTGTCATCCAACAGGCCGCGCTGCTTGAGGTCTTTGATCAAAGCCACCACAGGTTTGTCCGTTGCGGCCATTTTGCCCGTCAGGCCGGTGGTGATACCGGTTCCCTCGCTCGTGCCGTGGAAGTCCCAGCCCCAGTCGAAGAGATTCACAAAGCGCACACCCTGCTCGATGAGCCGCCGGGCCAGCAGGCAGTTGTTGGCAAAGCTTGCCTCGCCCGGCTTTGCTCCGTAGGCCTCCAGCACTTGCGGTGGCTCTTTCGAGATGTCCATCACCTCAGGCACGCTCGTCTGCATGCGATACGCCAGCTCATACTGCGCGATGCGTGTGACCGTCTCCGGGTGGCCAAACTCCGCCACTTGCTGCTGATTCAGCGCCTGAAGCGCATCCAGAGTCTTGCGGCGCATCTCCCGGTTCATGCCAGCCGGGTCGCTCACGAACAACACAGGATCGCCCTTGCTGCGGCACTGCACGCCTTGATACACACTTGGGATGAAGCCGCTGCCCCAGCAACCCTGCCCACCGCTCGGTTGCGTGCCGCTGGAGATGAGCGAGACAAAGCCCGGCAGATCCTGATTCTCGGTGCCCAAGCCATACGTGGCCCATGAACCTAGCGAGGGCCGACCCTGTCGCGCATGGCCCGTGAAAAGCAACAACTCTGCGGGTGCATGGTTGAACTGGTCTGTGTTCATCGAGCGGATCATGCACATCTCATCCGCGATCCTGTGAAAGTTCGGGCACGCATCACTCATCCAGATACCGCCTTTGCCATACTGCGCGAAAGTCCGCGGTGTGCCCATCAGCTTCGGCACGCCCGTGGTGAAGGCAAAGCGCCGCCCCTTTAAAATCGAATCCGGACAGTCTTGTCCGCTGCGTTTCACCAGTTCCGGTTTGTAATCAAACAGGTCCAAATGCGGCGGCGCACCGCTCATGTGCAGATAGATCACCCGCTTCGCCTTCGCCTCATGGTGCGTCTTTCTCGGCAGCATCGGATTACTCGATTGCGGCATCGCTGCGGCGTCCTGCTGCATCGCATGCATCGCGATGGCCCCCAGGCTGAACTGCCCCGTCGCCCCCAGGAACTGGCGGCGCGTGGTGTATTGAAGTTGGTCGTGAGTGATGGGGTTCATGGGGAAGTGGAGTTTCGAGGTCACAAATTGTGACTTCAAGTTTGAAGGGCGTTTAGGGGTGGAATCCAATCCGTTTGAGGGTCGCAGGACGAGGTGGCGCAAGCAGGGGCATCAGCTTCTTGTAAACGTCTCGCAGGGAGGCGTCATGAATCATGAGCGTGTTGTCGATCTCGGCCAAGCGCTTGAGAATGGCATTATTGGCGGTGATTTGCTCGCGGATTTCAATGAAGGCACGGATCACATAAACGCTCATCGAGATGGCGCGGTCACTGTTCAGCACCGAAGCAGCCATGAGGGCTCCGTGTTCGGTGAAAACGCGAGGTGGTTTGCGACGACCGCCGCGCCCTTCCGGCTTTGATATCACAGATTGTGATATCAAAAGCAGAAACTCCTCACGACTGACGACGAAGGAGAAATCCTCTGGGAATCGTTTCAGGTTACGCTTGATGGCCTGGTTGAAAGCCATCGTGCTGACGCCATACAGCGCCGCTGAATCAGAATCCATAACCACACGTAGGCCGCGCACGGTGTGGATAGGGATATCGATGGATTTCTTGGTGGCCATGGCTTCGGATTGAATCACCTCCGCATCAAAAACTCATCCAAATTCATGACCACATTTGCCACGGCAGTCCAGGCGGCGAGCTCGGCGATATCAGCGCCAGCTTCCGCAGGCCCGAGTGGCTCCGTCGCCATCTTCGCGGCGGCAGCGGCGTCTTTTTGATACGTGGCTAGGCTTTCGGCATGCAGTTGGGTCAATGCAGTCACTTCGTGCGCCGTCGGCTCGCGGCTGAGGCAGACTTTGAAGAGGTGGGTGAGGCGCTCAGGTGCGGATTTGGCCTCACGGACAACACGCCGCGCCATCGCCTGATGCGTTTCGATGAAGACAGGGTCATTCAGCGTCACGAAGGCCTGGAGAGGTGTGTTCGTGCGACTGCGGCGGATCATGCAAACCTCACGATTTCCGGCATCGAAGGTGGTGAAGCTCGCATAGGGGGAGTTGCGCCGTACTTCAGTGTAAAGACTGCGGCGGTGGGCATCCTCGCCCGTGCTGACGGTCCAGTCATTGCTGCGGCCGAAGGCGGTGCTGAGGCCGAGGTTTGGTGTCTGCGGCCGGACGGGCACACCATACATTTTTTCCGAAAGCAGGCCACTCACCGCGAGTGCCTGATCCCGCAGCAATTCGCCAGTCGGGCGGAAACGCGGGCCTCTGGCAAGCAGGCGGTTATCAGGATCACGTTCGTTGAGTTCGGGTGTGGATTTAGAGCTTTGCTGATACGCCTGACTCATGAGCATCAGCTTGAGCATGTGCTTCATGTCCCAGCCGCTGTCCATCAGTTCGGCAGCGAGCCAGTCGAGCAGTTCGGGATGAAAAGGCAGGTCACCTTGGCTGCCGAACTCCTCGCTGCTGCGCACGATCCCAGTGCCAAAGATGCTTTCCCACAAACGATTCACCGCCACGCGAGCGGTGAGCGGGTTATCGCGGCTCACCAGCCACTTCGCCATCGTGAGGCGATTTTTTGGCTCATTCGCAGGCAGCGGATTGAAAACAGCAGGCGTGGCTTCGCTCACTTCATTGCCGAGCGATTGCCAGTTGCCTCGGAGTTGCACTTTCGTGACACGGCGCTGCTTGGGATCCAGATCGCGCATGATCGGCACCGTCACCGGCTTGATCGCGGCGAGATCTTTGGTCGCCGCAGCGAGACGCGTGCGCTCGACGGCGGATTCTTTCGCGATGTTTCGCACAAAGTAATCCGTGACTGCCCTCTGTTGTTCTGGCGTGCGTTTCGTTTGCGCCAGTGCGGCGATCACGTTTGCGGGAACTTTCGCCGCCTGCTGAACGCGTGCGTCTCCCGTGAAACTGAGGCGGAATTTCCCGAGCGTGTGCTGCTTATGTTCGCTTTTCTGTTCCAAAGTGACCCGCAGCTTTGCTCCCCCTGGCACTACGACGGGCGCATTCGTCAGAAG
>CAMBPV010000128.1 GCA_945869695.1 Prosthecobacter debontii | reverse complement strand
TCTTCTTTTTCTTTGTCATGCTGGTGATCTCCAATGCGACGATCACGGGGATGGGGCTGTTTCGGAGAAAAGACACAGGCTGGCAAATTGCTCTTCCGATTCCCTTTTGCAGTCTGGTGCTTTGGAAAACGGTCGAGGGGATGATCTTGGCCAGCTGGGGCTTGATTGTTCTCAGCGCGCCGATCCTCGCGGCCCTGGGGCGGATGTTTGATGCGGGGTTTAGTTTTTATCTTCTGAACCTGCCTGCGCTGATTTGTCTCGTCACCATCTCAGCCAACATCAGCACCTGGCTGTTGCTTGCCGTGGTTCGGTGGGCACGGCGATGGTGGTGGTATCCACTTGGCGCTTTGGCGGGCGTTCTGTTGGCTGCCGCTGCGCAGCGCATGTGGTTTTCTGACAATGTCGGTCTGACGCCTGGCGATATCGCGGGCAATGTGAATCAGATTCTCAGGCACACCCAAATCTGCACCCATCCTTTGCTCCCCAGTTCCTGGGTATCTGAGTCCATTCTCTCCTCGGGGCGGCCTTTCGGTGAGCGGGCTTTGTTTTTTAATCTCCTTCTGCTCAGCAACGCGCTGTTTTGCCTCATGGTCACCCATTGGCTGGCGAGTCGGTGGTTCTACCCGGCTTGGCATCGCATGATGGCCTCAAACTCTGCGGGAGCGCGTTCCAATATGGGCATCTTTGAGCTCTTCCAAGGTCAAAGAGGGCCGATCGGGAAGCTGACGAATCGTCTCTTGGGGCTGGATCGAGCTTCGGCGGCTCTGGTGAAAAAAGACACGCTCTCCTTCATCCGTGAGCCTGCTCAATGGGGGCAAAGTGCACTCATCTTCGGCCTGCTCTTCTTTTACACCTCGAACTTACGCCGACTCGGATACGATCTGGATGATCCCGTGTGGAGTGTGGTCATCAGTCACCTGAATGTCCTCGTCTGCAGTTTATCCGTCTCCACTCTCACGACGAGATTCATCTTCCCGCAATTCAGCATGGAGGGGCAACGCCTGTGGATTCTCGGGATTTCACCCGTGCCACTGCGGCGGTTGCTGACCCTAAAACTGAGATTGAATGGGAGTGTCATGGCGCTGATGACGACGGGACTCATCCTGATCTCCAGCGTCACGATTTCATTGCCTGGGTCGCGAGTTCTTTACTTCTTTTGTGCCATGATCCTGCTGAGCTACGGGCTGACAGCTCTGGCTTTGGCCCTCGGCACACTTTTGCCTAACTTCAGAGAGCCAAATCCAGCCAAAATTGTTTCAGGCTTTGGCGGCACATTGTGTCTGATCACAAGTTTTCTCTATATTATGGTCTCAATGGTAGTTTTGCTTATTCCTGCCCTGGTGAGTCTGAAACCCCAGTTTTTTGGTTTCGCGGAAGCTCCCAAAAGTCTTGCCGCCCTTGAGTGCCTCGGAATCAGCGGAATTGCGGTCGCGACTCTGCTGTTTGGTGCCGTTCCCTACATAATTGCAAAAAAATCCACAAAAGATCTGGATTATTTAAGATATGTGTAACATAATCGCTGTGAATATTGAACAATATCAACAGTCATTATGTCCAGAAGATCCACTACCCTTTCCGCACCCGCTACCCCCAAAGACGAAGACGTTTTCATGTTCGATCAAGCCGATGAGTTCCTCGATGGACGCTCCACGGGCTCAATGGACAACGTCGAATTGAAGGTCAAAGAGGCACAGGAACAGCTTCTTCAACTGCGACATCAATCCGAGGAGTTGGAACGTCAAAAGCTGCACCTCGAGCAGCTCCGGATTCGGCAGGATCGTTTTGTGACGGGCAAAAGGGATTTGACCGATAAGCTGAGTCGCTCTGTCACGATGTTGGAGAGAGAATTGTATGATGCGCAAAAGCTTGTCGAAGAGCTCTCCATCACCAAGGACAGTTTCAACAGGCATCTCGAAACGTTGCGTTCCCTTCAGCCTGAAAAATGGCAGCGCAGCAATGTGGATGAAGAACTGGATCGTGCTTTGTCCGCCGTCGAAGACGCCGGTAGCGAGTATGCCAAAGGCACCCGCCGAGTGGCTGCAGCGCGTCCAGCTGAAATGCAGTCGATCGAGATCGAAGACGGCCGCGCTCCCCAAAATTCAGTGATGGCTGATGACGATGCCTCCACTTGGATGCGTCGTGGTTTCGCCTTCACCCTTCCACTCATGGGCACCATTTTGCTCACGCTCGTTCTGGCTAAGTTGATGTTCTAAAATCAAAAACTCTCACTCCCTCCTTTTTTTATGGCAGCCAACAAAAAGATCTCTCCTCGACGGGCTAAGACGGCGACAGGGCTTGCTCAGGAGTCACCCAGAGCACGCAGCAAGTCATTGGCGAGCAGTTCCCAAAATCTGAATGATCAGATTCACCGCCTGGAGTGTTTCATCGCTGCGGCACCCGGTGTGGCTCGGCAGCAAAAACTGTCCCGAGTTAATTTTGTGCCGCCTATGGAGAGCGATACTCCGGTCTATCGTCGTAGACCCGGAGCCCGCCTGCCGATGCAGCAGCAGATTGCGAATCGCCAGCGCCGGATTCGACTTCTCGCTGAGCTTGGAATCGTTGGCATTGGCATCGCAGGTTTGGCAGGTTGGCTGAGCCAGTATTGGGGTCGTTAGGTTTCCTCCGGTTAAAATTGAAAGTAGATGAAGTCGGAGCTCTGCGGGCTCCTGAGTAGCACGAGGACCAGCAAAAGCAGAGTGCCGAGTGCGACTTGAATCTTCACGCTGTTGCGGGACCAGACCCGGCCGACCCAGCCTTCACGGATGAGCTGGTTCTCCAATGAACTGACGACGAGCAGAGGCAATGCATAGAGGCAAACGGTCAGGATCAAATAAATGGCGACTCGCCAATCCATGAACGACGCAGCGAGCGGATTGAGTGTCAGGTAGCGAATCAGGGCCTCAGTTTGTGTTTCTCGAAACAACAGCCAGCCGAAAAGAACGAGCACATAGACTAAACAGACCCGAGCAGCTCGAGGGATTCTCTGGGGGCTAAGCGAAGATGGACCCGATTCCCAGAGTCGCCATGCAACGAGGAGAAAACCGTGCCAAGCACCCCAGAGCACGAAATTCCAGCTCGCCCCATGCCACAAGCCCGAGAGCAAGAAGGTGATCATCACATTCAGCAACGTGCGGAGTTCTCCTCCGCGAGATCCGCCCAGTGGAATGTAAACGTAGTCTCGGAACCAAGTCGAAAGGGAGATGTGCCAACGGCGCCAGAAATCAGCAGGCGAATCTGCATTGTAGGGGTGCCTGAAGTTTCGCATGAGGTCAAAACCCAGCAATCGAGCTGATCCTCGAGCGATGTCCGAGTAGGCGGAAAAGTCGGCGTAAATCTGAATGCCAAAGGCGAAGACACCCGCCCAAAGTACGGGCCAAGGGGGAGTGGCCAGTGAGAAGACCTTATTGCAAACGACCGCCGCATTATCGGCTACGACGAGTTTTTTGACCAAACCCCAAAGGATGAGCAGCAGATCGATCCTGGAGCGTTCCCAATGAAACCGACGAGGTTGCTCGATTTGGTTCAAGAGGTGACCCGCGCGCTCGATGGGACCCGCTACAAGCTGAGGGAAAAAGCTCACAAAGAGCAAGTAGTCAGGCAGGTGCCGACGTGCCTGGATTTGCCCCCGGAAAACATCGACCACGTAGGAGGCACTCTGAAAAGTGTAAAACGAGATCCCGACCGGCAGAAGCATGGCCGCATCTTTTTCATCCAACCAGGTGAAGCCGATGGCGTGCAAGACATCCAGCACGTGGCCACCACTGAAGAAATCCAGATACTTGCAGAAGAACAGGATGCTGAAGTTCACTCCGAGCGAGAGGGCTAGCCATTTTTTTCGATGGTGCTTTTGTGATTCGATGCCGCGGGCCGCGGTGAAATCAACGATCGAGGTGAGTGCCAATAGGGCGACATACCAAATGTGAACCCATCCGTAGAATAAGTAACTGGCGCACAACAAAAGGTAGTTCTGTCCTCGTTTCGGCAGCAGCCAGTAGATCGAAAAGACGACCAGCAAGAAGAGTGCATATTCCAGACTGTGGAAAATCATGGCCGAGCCTCCTCCTTTGCCTTTCTCTGGAAAGCGTGAGGCAGATGAGGGCGAATGCGGTTGAGAAAGAGGTCGGTATAAGCAGGGCGCACTGCGTCATGCAGGTGGTCGCCGTCACGAAACATCTCCAAGGTAATCTGAGGGTCGTCAGTCTCATCCAAGTGGATGCAGCCTTGTGACTCCACCCACTGCTTGAGGTCCGAAACGTAATTCTTCAGCGTCTCGCTTTGGAGGGTCTGATGGTCTGCTCCCGGTCTGCGTTTCACCCGGTAAAAAATGAGCTTGATGCCCGAGGATTTGGACGCTGAAACGAATCTCGAAAGGTAGTTGGCTGTCGGATCTGCCGTGAAGCGTGTATTCTTTTCGTCCACCGAGTCAGATGCCGCGCCGCCTGCGTCCATCATCTCGGGTCGCAACTGATCAAGGTCAAAGACATCATCCAGGTGTGTTCGGACCGTTTCTTCATCTGCTCCCACCGAGGCTCCATCGTAGGCAAAGTTGGTCAGTTTTGTTCGCACCAGATTGACCGTGGCATCAGGAACAAAAAAATCCTCCAGCCCTGCTTTCCATCCCGCTCCCGTGTCACGATCACGCGCCCTATCCAGCAGCGCCTGATCTCCCGGCACCATCATCGATCGGATCTCCTGAAGGTATCGTCTTTCGATGTTGAGTTTTGGGTTTGCGAAATCGTAGTCGCGGTAAACAACAATCGCTAACTTCGGGGATGGTCGGCACATGGCGGCGAGATTTTTGAATCCGAGCAACCAGGCGAGAGAACGCCATCCGCCTTTGGCAATGGTCATCGTCTTCAGCGGGGCGATTTGTTCTTCCAAATGAGTCGTGCTCAGCCGGTGAAAGATCATCGAATTTCCGATCAAGGCGATCTCCGCTTTTCGAGACTGGAGCTTGTCGAGCCAAGCTTGATCGAACTCGGGCTTTTCGGAATCGGTCCACTTTTCCCAGGCGCGCAAGCCACCCACGCTAGCCAGAGGCACACCTGCTACAGCGAGTAGGCTGATGAATTCTCGGCGTGAGGATGTGACGGGGGGCATGGGACGGTGGGAGCCGCCCAGAAAGCCACAAAGATGCCCACAAAACAAGTGCTGGGTTTGGAACAAACAGAACTGGTCGGCCTAGTTCATTTGTGATAACGTCACTGTCATGTTGCGCCTGATTACGACAGGTCTTCTCTTGGTTGCGTTAGCCTTTGGTTCCCTCATCGCCGAAGGGGCTGATTTTTTTGTCAGCACTTCGGGTGTGGATGCGAATCCAGGAACGCTCGCTTCGCCTTGGCGAACCATTCAGAAAGCAGTCAACACGGTCATAGCTGGGGACAAAGTGAACATCCGGTCGGGCACCTACCCCGAGAGGGTAACGATCCTCGGAAAAGAAGGCACGTCGAATTTGCTTGAATACTCTCAGGGGATGAACCCGACCCGCTCGGATGCAGAGCTGTTACTCGCAATCTCTCGGACACCTGTTGGCATTCGATTCACTTATCGAAAAGTGGCTCCCGAGTTGTCATTCAACGTGCGTCGGAGCCAGAGCCTCAGCTCTCGGGGGCCTTCCGGGCTTGGTGAGCTTTCTCTTGGCGGTAATCAGTTTGGTGTTGATCTGCCTTTGAATCCGGCGCCTCAGTTCATTCGACTGGAAGTGAGTCAGCCCTGACTTTGCCCGAGAATCGTTGTGCGCGAAAGGCATTCATCATCGGTCAAAAAACCACTGGATGCCCCTTGCTTTCACGTTACTGTCGCCCCCTCAATGCATTCAGAGTCCGACATTCAATACGCGCTCGACATGACGAAGGTTTTGCACGAGCCGGACCGTCGGATCGATACATTCGGCAACACCCAGTTTGAATTCCAACTGGTGAGTGAACTCATGGATGAGGTGGATCAGGTGCGGGTTCGTCAGGGGCGCATTGAAGCTCAAAAGCCTGTGATTTTACGGCCGGATGGTCTGGCTGGGTTTGATTTTGAAGGGTTTGGTCCCGAGGCTGAAAAGTTCGGTTCCTGGCTCAAGGAGAACCTTCACCGGATCGCCTTTTTTCAGTATGGGTTCCACTTTAAGAAGAGCGACGTGAGTGAGGAGATCGTTCACGAGTCCATGGAAAACGTTTGCGGAAAACTCGTCGCGGATACGCGCTCCACCGGGAATCCCATGCGAGCTGTGATTCAGGGGGTTGATGACGCGTGGGAGGTTTGTCTCCTCAAGTTCACGGTTGAAATGATTGCGAAATCCCGTGGCATCAATGAGTTTGATTTTAAGCGGAGGGGCCTGATTTAGGCTTGCCACCCCGGAACTGACGATGGCCAGCACTCAGCTCAAACTCTTGATTTTTTTGTTCGCTCTCGGCCTCGCGGGGGGGTGCATGGCGGTGGCTTATTGGATCTTCGATAAAGAATTGCGTCGGGAGGCAGTGCTCGGAGAGGACATCAAAAAGATGCAGAAAAACATCCTTTCGGCTCCCGACCCAGGGGCAAAGAGATTTGATGCTGCCGTCGAGCTGATCAAACTGAACCAACTCGACTCTGCGCGTGATGCCCTCTACAAACTCTTGGTGCAGTTTCCAGAGTCCCCAACTTGCATCGAGGCCAGAAGGATCATTGGGGAGATGAACATGGACTCGATTTTCTCTCCCAGCCAGGTAGCGGGAAAGAAAGACTACATCGTTCAGCCGGGTGATTCCCTGGGAAGAATCGCTGCGAAAAATGAAACAACCGTGGACATGATCGTCCGCATGAATGGTCTCGTCGGCACGACCCTCCAGCCTGGTGATCATCTGCTGGTCGTCCCGCTGAATTTTGATGTCGTCGTGGACGTTTCGGCTGGCACCGTCACCCTTTTGCGGAATGTGAACGGGCGGCCTTACCAGTTCCGCTGGTACACTGCCGTTGGCGTGAAGATGCCGCCTAACGTCCGGATACCTGTCGAGCTCACCATCGCTGAAAAGCAGGCTGTGATTGAAGGGAAGGGAGTCCAGTCCGGTGATCCTCGTTTTGTCGAGGCTGAAAAGTGGGTGCCCAGCTCCAAGCCGGGTGTTGTTTTTCGCACCGTCCCAGTGGCCAAGGCGGCCGTGGTCGTGGACGATTCCAAGGGGGTGCCTAAAGCGGGTGCAGTCGTTGCGCCTGAGACAGTGGCTCCCGAAAGTGGAATTTTTCTGCTGCCCGAAGACCTCGAAGAACTCTTTGCGCTGATGCGGAAAGGTTCCAAGCTCACCGTTGTTCGTTAAGGCAGCTTTTCTGCAACACCCCATTTTCCCTGATATGAAACAAGTTTTGGAATTCGAAAAACCCATCCTGCGCGTCCGAGAAGACATTCAGGATTTGCAAAAAAAATACGCATCGAAGCCAAGTGATAAGTTAGCCGCTCAGATCGTCGATCTCGAAAAGCGCGAACTGGCGCTGAAGGCGGACATCCACTCAAAGCTCACCCCCTGGCAGCGGGTCCAGATTTCCAGGCATGTGAATCGGCCCTTCATGCTGGATTATGCAAGACTCTGCTGCGATGACTTTTTGGAGCTGCATGGTGATCGCCACATTGGTGATGATCATGCCATGCCCGGAGGCTTTGCCACTTGGGGGGGTCAAAAGGTCGTTCTCCTCGGCCATCAAAAGGGCAGGGACACCAAGGAGAACCTGCTCCGTAACTTCGGTAGCGCCAACCCCGAAGGCTACCGCAAGGCCCTTCGACTCATGCGCATGGCGGAGAAGTTTGGTCTTCCCATCGTGACCTTGATCGATACGCCCGGCGCTTTTCCTGGCATCGGTGCTGAAGAGAGGAACATCGCTGAAGCCATCGCCTTCAACCTTCGGGAGATGATGCTGCTTCGCACTCCCATTGTGTCCGTCGTCATCGGCGAGGGCGGCTCAGGGGGTGCGCTCGGCATTGGCATCGCCGATCGAGTCCTGATGATGGAGAATGCGTACTACTCGGTGATCAGTCCCGAGGGCTGCGCGGCGATTCTTTGGAAAAGCAGGGAGCACGCTCCCGAGGCTGCGCAGGCGCTCAAGCTCAGTGCGCAGGATCTTCAAAAGCTCGGCATCATCCATGGAATTGTCGATGAACCTTTGGGGGGCGCTCATCATGATCACGATACAGCGGCGGCCTCTTTGAAAATCGCCGTCTCCAACGCCATTCAAGAGCTCAAAGCGCTCTCCACAGATCAATTGCTCGAACAACGTTATCAAAACTTCCGCGCGATGGGGAAAGTGGCCTAACTCGGTTCATTTAACTTACCACTCCCGAGCGCTTCTACCCTTTTGAAACTCCATTTCCACCTCATCGCCGCCGTAGTCTCCGCTCTTCAAGACGTCTTCATTGACGGACGTCATGCCGACAAGGTGATCGAGCATCAGTTCAAGCAGCATCCGAAATGGGGAGCCCGAGATCGCCGACTTTTTGCTGAAACCGTCTATGACATGGTGCGCTGGTGGCGCTGGCTCTGGCACCTCGCAGGCTTGCCTGAAAAAGCAGCGCTGGTCCCTGCTGAGATCACCGTGAAACGCCTTTGGCATGTCTGGGCTGCTTATTGGGTGAACAAGGGTGAATTCCTCCCGCCTTTTCCCGAAGTCTCCGAGTTTAATCCTTCCATGGTCGCCCACCTGCGCGAAGCGAAAGTGAGCCCTGCACTGAAGGCTTCCATTCCGGATTGGATTTACGAAATGGGTAGCCGCGAGCTAGGCGAGGCCTGGCCGGGCGTGCTCGAGGTGCTGAATCAGCCTGCTGATGTCTTCCTCCGTGCCAATGCTCTGAAGTGCACCACAACCGAACTCAAAAAACGCCTCGCCGATGAAGGCACCGTCGGTAATCAGGTCTCCGGTGTTCCGGGTGCCCTCCGTTTAACCGAGCGGAAGAATGTTTTTCAGTCACCTGCCTTTCGAGAAGGTTGGTTCGAGGTGCAGGACGCCGCTTCGCAACAGATCGCTCCGTTTCTCCAAGTGGAGCCTAGCATGAGAGTCGTGGACTCCTGTGCGGGTGCTGGCGGGAAGGCCTTGCACCTCGCGTGCCTGATGAAAAACAAAGGCCGCATCATCGCCATGGACATCCATGAGTGGAAGCTCAAGGAATTGCGGAAACGTGCCGGTCGCAGTGGTGCCGACATCATCGAGGCGCGTTTGATTGAGGACACCAAAGCCATCAAAAGACTGGCCGGTGATGCCGATCGTGTTTTGCTCGACGTGCCATGCTCCGGACTCGGAGTTCTCCGTCGAAATCCCGACGCCAAATGGAAACTCAGTCCTGCTGAGATTGATCGTTTGCAAAAACTCCAGGCCGAGATCCTCCTCAGCCACTCGCGCATGGTGAAGCCGGGTGGCAAACTCGTCTACGCGACCTGCAGCATTCTGCCGGGCGAGAATCAAAACCAAGTCGCCGCTTTCCTCGCGGCACAGCCTCCGGGTCTTTGGACATTGGAGGAAGAAATCACTCTCCACCCAAGCGCCCAAACGGGGGATGGATTCTATGCTGCCCGTTTGGTGAGAACCCAAGATGCGCCTTCTCCTCCCGTTCAATCGGAGGCGTAAAGCCGGTGCGGTTCGATGTCTGAAGGTTCGCGATGAACTTCAGGTTTTGTTCTGGTAAATGAGTTCGATTGTGAGCATTCTTTGGGTCGAATGGTCTCTAATCAGATGCGTTGGTTTCTACGATTGGGTTTTTTCATTTTCACGGCTGGGCTGAGCGCTCAGGTGGTGAAGGTGGGTGGACGTGAGTTTGCGCGTTCTCCGAGTGAGTCAGGGGCGAAGGGTGAGTGGGTGGTCTATGAAAAAGGAGTGCCACAAAATGAAGTGACGCGCCGGTGGCTGACGAAAAAAGTGTTGGTGGAACTGACGCCGGGTGCGCGTGCTTCGGATCTGCGAAAGGTGGTCGGGGTATCGACGGCGACCGAACGTGGCAAGTATGCGGTGGTGGAGTTTTCAGGAAATGCGGATGCAGGTCTGATCGGGGTGGATCAGCTCAAGAGAGTGAAGGGCGTGCAATCTGCTGAGCCGATGTTGGCGCGGCAGTTGTATCGGCGATCGGTTCCGAATGACCCTTTGTTTGCTCACGGAGCCGGGAGGCCGGGTTACCAATGGCATCTTCGAAACACGGGCGAAAATGGGGCTAAACTCGGGATGGATCTCAATGTGACGAATGTCTGGGATACCTATCGAGGAGCGGGTGTGAAGATCGCGATCGTGGACGACGGATTGGAGGTGGGGCACGCGGATCTGATTGCTAATGTGGACACCACTTTGGATTATGATTTTAACGGCGCCGATGCAGACCCTTCACCGGGAGCGGATGATTTTCACGGCACGGCGTGCGCGGGCGTGGCTGCAGCCCGAGGGAATAATGGAATTGGGGTGAGCGGCGTGGCTCCCGAATCGACCCTGGTGGGACTGAGGCTGATCTCGGCACCGACGACGGATGATGTGGAGGCGAATGCATTCACGCATGAGCAGGCGGCCATCGCGATTAAGAGTAACAGTTGGGGGCCTTACGATGGAGCGTTCGGTGCGGGTGGGCCAGGGCCTCTGAGTCTAGCCGCCATGGAAAGCGCGGCGACGACGGGCCGCGGAGGTAAAGGGACGGTTTTTCTGTGGGCGGCTGGGAATGGAAATGGATCGGGTGATGATTCAAACTTTGATGGTTGGGCCAATTCGCCTTACGCGATCGCGGTTTCGGCGATGAACGACAAAGGAGAGCAGTCATGGTACAGCGAGCCAGGTGCGAACATTCTAGTCTGTGCGCCTTCGAGCGGTGGAAAACAGGGCATCACCACGACGGACCGCAGCGGAAATGTGGGTTACAACGATGGTGAGAGCAGGCCTGAGTTCCCGGATTTCGCGGATACCTCTTACACGAATACCTTTGGCGGGACTTCTTCTTCGACGCCAGCTGTGGCCGGAGTGGTGGCCCTCATGCTGGAGGCAAATCCGAACCTCACTTACCGCGATGTGCAGGAGATCTTGGTCCGCACCGCCGTGAAAAATGATGAGTTTGATGGAGGTTGGGTTCAGAACGGGGCCGGCTTTCACTTCAATCATCACTACGGTGCGGGCCTCGTCAATGCACAGGCCGCAGTAACCATGGCTACGAGGTGGACGACCGTCCTGCCGCGTCAGCAACGGCAGATCGCGCAGTTGGCACTGGCCGAGCCTATTCCTGATGCCAATGAGTCGGGCGTATCACGCACCTTTTCGGTGCCTATGGGCGATAACCTCAGGCTGGAGCATGTGACGGTCAAGGTGAAGGCCACTCACCCGTACGTCGGACAATTGGAGTGGAGGCTGAAGTCGCCGAGTGGAGTGAGTGTGACGTTGGCGCGGGCGCGCTTCAACGATACGTCGGAGAACCTCGACTGGACCTTTATGGCCACGCACTTCTGGGGTGAGCACTCGGTGGGCGACTGGAAGCTAGAGGTCATTGACCGGACCGTGGATCACGTGGGTGTGTTGAATGAGGCGACGATCACCTTTTATGGCACCCCCACCTCTCCGGCGCTGCCACTGCCTGTTTTGACTTCAAATTGGATCGTTGTCGGGCGTGAGGGCTGGCCGGTGAATCATCAGATGACGGCTTCAAATTCACCCACCCTGTTTGGTGCAGGCCGTTCCTATTTCGGGGGTGCCATTCGCTACAGCATGCCCGCGGGTTTATCGCTGAATGCCGCAACCGGTGTCATCACGGGGATGCCCCTGGAGACGGGCTTGTGGGAAGGCTATCAGGATGTGACAAATGCAACCGGGACCAGCGGCGAGTACACCTACTTTTATATTCTCGCCGCATCGCCATCGCTCTCCCTGGCGGTCGAGCAAACAGCCGATACCAAGATTGTTCCTTTCGGATTTGGCGATTTCTTTTCCCAAACGGCCATCACTCACGACGGCATCGATGCGGCACAAAGTGGTGATGTGAATGACGAGGAGCACTCGGGCATGGAATTCACGGTGACCGGCCCCGCAGCCTTGTCGTTTCAATGGAAGGTCTCATCCGAGAGAAACTATGACTACCTCGTGCTCGTTGTGGACGGGGATGTACGAGGCTACATCTCGGGAGAAGTCGATTGGACGGAAATCACGACCTACGTGGGGCCGGGTGACCACAATGTGGACATCTATTATCTGAAGGACCAAGCCGAGTCGGAAGGGCAGGACACGGGATGGGTGGATGAACTCGTGATCACGCCGACCACCACACCTCCCGTGGTGAAGGTGGAGACCATCAAGGCTTACCAAAACGTGTATCTCAGGCACTCCCTTGAAGCCACCAATGCACCTTCGAGCTACACGGCAGTGGGGCTCCCGAGCGGGCTCACGCTGCATGCTGAGACGGGTTTGATTTATGGCAGTACAAACTTGCTTGGGACTTTCCCGGTGACGGTGACGGCGACAAATTCACTCGGGATCAGTGCGCCGGCCGTGATCAATGTGGAGGTGGGGACCGTCGAGCAAGGGTTGGCGACCGTGCTGGATGCGCCGACCTTCACTTTCACTTCGTCAGGCGATGTGCCTTGGATCCCGCAGTTTCTTTATGCTCAGGATGGAAGGGATGCCGCGCGTAGCGGGAAGATCGATAATCAGCAGAGCTCTGTCATGACGACGCAGGTCGAGGGTCCCTGCAAGGTGACTTTCTACTGGGGCGTCTCGTCGGAGAGGGACTATGACTTCCTGCGTTTTTACATCGATGAGGTCGAGCAAGAGGCCATCAGTGGAGAGGTCGGCTGGACGCGGAAAAACTACTGGCTGGGGGCAGGGGTGCACACGCTCAAATGGGAATACCAAAAGGATCAATTCACCCAGTCGGGACTGGATTCGGGATTCGTCGATCAGTTGCAGACGCATCTCGACCTTGATGGTGACGGCTTCCACTCGGATCTCGAGACTCATTTTGGGACTTCGGACGGGGATCCGAGCCAGTTTCCGCGCACTTCTTTGACGGTCGGGACGACGGGGGCAACGTTCGAGTTCCCCTCGAAAATAGGCGAGTCCTACAGGATCGAATACAGCGACAATCTGACCGAGTGGACTCCCGTGATCATTGAGGCCACGGGTGCCTCGACGACTTGGACGGACACTGCAGCCCAAACCAAGTCCCAGCGTTTCTACCGGGTCCTGATTCCATGATGGCTCCGAGAGGCTCGGGATGACCGGGCATCACCCCATGAGGGCGCGCGGTTTCCTGGATCAAAAGGGGGCGCCCGTTTCCGCCGATTCCACTTCTCCGGTTTCGCTGGGCTCTTTGGTTTCGGACGGCAGATCGCTCGGGAGCAGGAGTTCGAGCTGTGCAGTGGGCCGGCGCTTATTCGCACCTTTTGCGGGTCCCGCACGGCTCGCTGGCGGCGTGCTCTCGGGTTCTTGCACAGAAGCAGGCGGCACGGCCGGTTCGGTCTCGGGCTCAATCACAGGCTCGGGTTCAGACGGTGTCGCCATCGTCTCTGCCTCGGCTGGCTCCTTGGCAGGTTCGGCCGGAACGGCATCCATCTCCGGGTCCTCCACGGCCTCTTCATCGACGGCCTGGGGCGGCTCACCCTCAGTCGCATC
>CAMBPV010000127.1 GCA_945869695.1 Prosthecobacter debontii | reverse complement strand
AACTCCTTTTTCAAAGCAAAAGCACCCGCCAGTGAGCCGCTACCCTGACGCGTCAGTTTTTCCAAGACGGCGAGCAGCTTTTGCTCGTGCTCCGAGAATACCCGAGCTTCATCAGGAGCCAAAAGAGGAATCTCAATCACCCGCGAGCGGATGGTATCGAGCAACTGCCCCGGCTGGCTGGTGAGCAAAAGCAGGAGCGTTCGAGCCGGCGGCTCTTCCAGGGTTTTGAGAAAGGCGTTTTGCGCCTGCGGCATCATGCGCTCGGCATCGATGATAACCCCAAATTTATGCCCATCTGGACCTGAGGTCATGTGAAGCGTGTGTTCCAGCTCGCGGATGGCATCTGTCGTGACTCTCCGGGACTTGCTCTCGGGCCGGACGATGTGGACCCCGTGCTTTTGCCAATCATCGAGCGTGTCACGCCGGAGGCCAGCGGCGAGACTGAGAAGTGAGCAGGCGAAGCCTTCCCGGTTGGCTTCCTTGGGGCCGCTGATCAGGTAGGCGTGCCCAAGTCGATTCCCGACCTTGGCTTTCGTCAGCAACTCCAGAGCATGGGCGGCTTTAAAGGGCATGGAGTCGTCCCTCCACGAGTGCTGCGATCTGGGCTTCAACTTGGTCGATGGTGAGAGAGGCATCGATCACCGAAATGCGCTCTGGCTCCTGCGCGGCCAAACCGAGGTAACCTTGGCGCACCTTTTCAAAAAACGCCAAGGGCTGGCTCTCCATGCGGTCCAGCTCACGGCCCGTCGTGCGGATGCGCTCTTGACCGATCTCGCACGGCAAATCCAATACGAGGGTCAAGTGCGGGCGCATGGCCCCAACGGCGAAGTCATTGATGGCACGCACGCTCTCCATGGGCAATCCGCGGGCGATCCCTTGATACACCGTGGTGGAGTCCAAAAACCGATCCAGGATGACAACGGCACCCCGAGCCAAGGCAGGTTGGATTTTTTCCCGCACCAGCTGAGCTCGGCTGGCGGCAAAGAGGAGCAACTCGGTCTCCGGCGTCATGCCCGCAGCTTCCTTTTCGTGTTGAAGGAGATGCCGGATGAGCTCACCGACGATGGTTCCCCCTGGCTCACGAAGCAAAAGAACCTCCCGACCCGCTGATTCCAACCGGGCGCACAGCCGCTGGATCTGCGTGGATTTTCCGCAGCCTTCTGAGCCTTCGAATGTAAGGAGGAAACCGGTCGGCATGGCGCTCCTTGTTTACCCACAAAACGAGGAGATGAACACTGAAAATTTTGCGCATCTGAGGATGAAGTTTCGCCCATTTGTGGCCTCTTGTGGAAAAATCATCCCCGCATGTCCACACCTACCCCCATTCAGTTCGGCAAGAGAGATTCCAAAGCCACCATCGAAGAGGGACTCATCTTTGCTCCCAAATTCGATGAGCATGGCCTCATTCCCTGCATGGCGCTGGACGCCGAGACGGGCGCACCGCTGATGCTGGCCTACATGAATGCGGAGTCTCTGCGCCTGACCATCGAGATCGGAGAGGCCGTTTACTACAGCCGGAGTCGGAAAGAACTGTGGCACAAAGGAAAGACCAGCGGGGAAATCCAACGCGTGGAGGAAATGCTCACGGATTGTGATCAGGATGCCATCGTCCTGAAGGTGACCCAGATGGGCGGCGGCTGCTGCCACACGAAAAGACCGAACTGCTTTTACCGCCGCATCCCCGTGGGAGAAAACTTCGAAGGTGAGGTCACGATGACCAAAGATGCCTGAAGCGTGGGTCATCCGGCCAAAAAAATGCGGAGCCGTTTTAGGCTCCGCATCGAAAACAAAACAAATGAAAAGTGCCGAGACTATTCGGCGCGGTTGGTGGCGAGATCCTTCACGGTCATCGCCTTCTTGCCCTTACGGCTGCGGAGGTAGTGGAGACGGGCACGGCGGACGCTGCCGAGCTTGTTCACCTCGATCTTGGCGACCTTGGGTGAATTGAGGGGGAACACACGCTCGACTCCTTCATTGTAGGAGATCTTGCGGACGGTGTAAGCTTGGTTCAGGCCGCTGCCTTTGCGGGAGATGACGATACCAGCGAAAAGCTGAATACGCTCTTTGTCACCTTCAACCACCCGCGTGTGGACCGTGATCGAATCACCCACCCGAAACTCTGGGATGTCGGTTTTGATCTGCTCTTTTTCGATTTTGGCGATGACGTTGCTCATGGTGGGCTCCTTAAAAAAGTCTCTCTGCCCGGTTCAAGCGGCAAATGAGGGGCGAGCAATGTGTTCAAAGATGGGCTTTCCGCAACTTGTTTTTCATCCGAGGAGGCTGCCCCACCCATCCAAATCGAGCTTTTGGGTGAAAAAGGGGCCGACTTCCGGCATGGTGGGAGGGAATGCCCGCCTCCCAATCGCCGTCTGCCCCCTCATTGATCCAGCGTCTGGCCAGTATCGACGTGCGTTCCCTGGCCGCTTTTCGGATCGGGCTGGGGCTGGTCTTGATCTGGGATCTGGCTACCTCGCTTTCGAATGCGGAGGCCTTTTATGGGGAATCGGGGGTCTTGCCCCTGAGCGTTCTCGGGCCTTACCGGGAGAGCCCGTGGATGTTTTCCCTTCATGACTTCGGCGGCTCTTGGGGGCTGCCAGTGGCTTTGATCGTTCTTCAGCTAGCGGCGGCCTTCTGCCTTTTGATCGGCTACAGGACCCAACTTTTCGCCATCGTGTCGTGGGCTTTGTTGTGCTCTCTTCAGGCGCGGAATCCCATTGTGCTTCATGGCGGTGATACCGCTCTGAGATTGCTGCTATTTTGGGGGATGTTTTTACCCCTCGGTGCCTGCTGGTCAGTGGATGTGGCCAAAAGGCGTGTGCAGCACTGGGTTTCGGGGCACTCGGTCTTTAATTTAGCAGGAGTGGGGCTTCTTTTTCAAACGGCCCTGATTTACTGGAGCACGGCGGTGTTGAAGTCGGGCAATGAGTGGACCCGAGACGGAACAGCCGTCTATTTTGCGCTTTCCGTGGATCAGTTTGTGAGGCAGCCCGGTTTGATTTTGCTTCAGTTTCCGGAGCTTTGTCGAGGCTTGACCTTTTACGCATGGTGGCTGGAGATCTTGGGGCCTTTCTTGGCCTTTGTACCTTGGAAAACGGCGCAAATCCGCATCCTCGTCGTGGCCGCATTTTGGACCCTGCATGCTGGTTTTGGCATTTGCCTGAGGCTGGGGCCCTTTCCTTTCGTGATGATGGTGGCCTGGGTGCCATTTCTTCCAAGCTTGTTTTGGGATCGCCTTCGACTTTTCCCATCCGATTCGGTTTGGACCGGAAAATCAGGGCGGTGGATGACGCATTTCATCACGCAGACCTTTGCGTTGTTTTCTCTTGTTTACGTGACCTTTTGGAATCTCCGCACCACGGATTATGAGCGCATGGTCGGACTCTTCCCCACGTGGTTGAATCCTTTCGGCTACGTCCTCCGGTTGGACCAATACTGGGCGCTTTTTGCACCGAAGCCCCTCACAGACGACGGTTGGCTGGTGCTGGAGGCGACGCTCGCGGACGGCTCGAAGGTGGATCTTCTCCGGAATGGGCGGACGGTCTCGTACGATAAGCCCCCTCTCATTTCGGCCGATTATCCCGACTACAAATGGCAGAAGTTGGAGATCAATCTTTACCTCGCGCAGTTTCAGAGTGCGCGCCTTCCCTTTGGTAATTTTTGGGTTAGAAAGTGGAACGAATCAAAAGGTCCCGATCAACAGGTTACGTCCTGGGCGCTGAATTACATGAAGGAGCAAACGCTCCTGCATCATTACGCGGTGCAGCCCCAGTTGATCGAACTCTGGCGGAGTTCAGCCGCACTTGGGACAGAGGCCAAAAAACTCTAGCTCGTGATAGAGTTTGGAAAATCCGGATTGCTTGGCGATTTTCTTTTCCAGTGCTTCGACGGGACAAGCGATGTCGAGGGCCTCGATGACACCGCATTTGGTGCAGATGAGGAAGTCGTTATGCGCCCCCGGGTAAATCATCACGTAATAGGCGGAGCGATCATGAAGGCCGAGCCGCCGGATGAGTCCCCTTTCCTCCAGCTTCATGAGCAAACGATAGACGGTGGCCTTGTCGGCACCGCTCTTCAACTCCTTCGACTCGGCCAAATCACCCAGGGTCAGAGGTCCACTGGCCTCAATGAGGATGCGAATGACATCTTCCAAGGCCTTGGTGCGCCTTAAGCCCGATACCCGTGCCCGCTCCATCGCTTGCGAGATCAGCGTGGCCGCGTCTAAAACTGGAGCGTGGGAGTGATCACTATGCATGATGTATCGGTCACTGTTCTGCGCGATGCAGGAAAATGCAAAGAGGGAATTGTATCCGGTTTCGTCTAATCTTCCCAACTCCAAGCAACCAGCGCATCGAGTTGACGGATGTAGATTTCATTGCCGATGACTGCGAGGTGCGCCCACGTTTCTTGCTCGGAAATTTTACGTTGGTCGATCAACTCAAATTGGGCGGGATTGGCTTTGAGCAGGTAGAGACTGCCACGCTGATCCAGCGCTAGAATGCGATTCCCATTGGCCACGAGGCTCCAGTACTTTCCGAAGCTTTCCTTGCTGGTCCAAAGTTCTTTTCCGGTCTTCAGATCCACGGCCAGGATGCGCTGATTTTTAGTGTGCTCATAGGCCACTCCATTCACCACGACGGGTGTGCACATGTAGCCTTGCACTTTGATGGACCAAGCTGGAGATGGCCGGAGGGCACCCTCATCGCTGCTGATGTTGAAGAGCGTGGTGGTTCCTCCGTAAGTGCTGGTGAAAACGGAATCGCCGTAAACCACCGGCGTCAGGATGTTCATTCCACGGAAGGCTTCGACGGGTTGTTCCCAGAGCACTTTTCCATCATTCAATCGGAGACCTGCCAGTTTTTCTCGGGTCTGGACGATGACCTGGCGGACCCCTCGAATCTCAGAGATGACAGGAGAAGAAAAGGCGCTCCCGCTCATGCTGCCTCCATCTTCGAGCGAGCGCCACAGCACTTTGCCCGTGTTTTTGTTGAGTTTCACCACGGCGGATCCCGCCTGAACATAAACGGCGTCTCCATCCACGAGCGGGGAGGAAACAAATCCAAACGCCGGCACTGCGCTCTTGAACTGCTCGACGAAATCGACCCTCCAACGCACTTCTCCGTTCGCCGCATTCAGGCAGACCAGCACATCTCGAATGCCTGCTACGTAGAGACTGCTGCCATCACAGGCCGGCGTGGCGCGGATCCAGTCTCCATTGGCTTTGGCAAAGAAGGGCACCGCCATGGCACCTGGCCACGACTGCTTCCAGACTTCCTTGCCGGTGGCGCGGTCGAACGCACGCACGATCTCAGTCTCCTTTTCTTCGGTTTCGGTGGTAAAGACCAGATCGCCAGAAACGATGGGACCCGAGTAGCTGGGGCTCAAATTCACTTTCCAGCGTTGTTTGAGCTTGTCCTCTTTCAGGGAGGCGGGCCACACATCGGAGGTTATTTGCCCGTCACGTGTGGGTCCTCTCCATTGGTTCCAATCGGCGGCGGAAAGACTGGTGACGAAACCGAGGGCAAGGAGAAGTGATTTCATGAATGGGATGCGATACGCGGCCCGCGAGGCTTCGGACTTCTTACGGTCATTGAACGAGGCTTCGAGGTCGCTTTCCCTCCCAGTGCGGCCGACCCATCCAAACGCCGGGATACCCATTCGAATGATGGGCCGAGTGGAGGACGGCGTGCGCAGCCCAGTCGCCCGTTTCGGCGAGCAGGCCCGCGTCTCGGACCTGCACCTCAAGAGTGATGACGGCCCACGGTGGATGCCAGACGTGGAAGGAGCGTCGGAAGGGGCCGATCTGGGTGAAGGCGGTGTATCGCTCAAGAAGAAACTCATCCAAGGATCCGGCTAAACACGGGTGATGGACGTCCTCACTCGGGGCCTCGGCTTGGTAGGACAATGAGGCTCCGCTGCGTGTGTCGCGAATGATGCCCCGGACGCTTCCTTCCAGCGGGTCGTTTCGGTAGCTCAACTCACCATGCCTGTAGGGAAGACCAAAAACCCAAGGTCCAAGGGCAGCACTCAAGGCATTCGGCAACCACTCCGCCAAAAAGTAGATCCCTTTTTCCTGACCATGCTTCACGTAAGTTCTCACATTGAGGAATTCATGCGTGCCGATCGGCTTCATAAGGAGTGCCCCCAGTTTTCCTCCGCGCCGTGGCCTCATGCCCTGCATCGTAAACGCTACCAGACTGACGTAAGCGCGCCCTTCATGGAGATCGAGGGGGAAGGGAACCCAAGGCTGAAGAAGCTCAGGATCGACGGAGTAATGAATGAAGACGACATCCAACCAATCCGCGTGAAGAAGCGGTTCCCAAGGGGATGCGAGGAGACGCTCCCTTCCGGCTGCGCTGGGCAGCCAGGAGCGGAGAAGCGGCATTTCGCGGGTTGTCATGAAGGTTCAATTCGGGCGGGCTGCCATAAGGTCCGTGACAGCCTCAGGGAAGGTAGGAAACCGAAAATCAAAACCACTGGAGAGGAGTTTCCCGGGTATCACTCGGCGACTTTTGAGAATCAGCTCCGTCTCGGTGCGGAGAAAGAAGGCGCCGACCTCAAGCATCCAAGTCGCAGCGGGTAGGCCCAGTGGCATTCCTACGGCTTGGCGGAAAAGGCGCATCATTTCCGCATTGGTCAGGGGATGCGGTGCGGCGAGATTGACGGGGCCAGTCACTTCTTCATGATCAATCAGCCACCCGACTGCGCGACAAAAATCAATCTCATGGAGCCAGGACACATATTGTTTTCCAGATCCCATTTTCCCGCCTAAGCCCATGCGAGCGAGTCGGCAAAGCACGGGAAAGACGCTGTTTTTCCCCTCGCCTAAAACCATGGTGGTGCGCAGTGCAAGCTTTCGAGTGCTCGGTGTCTCAGCCATTGCCAGTTCCTTTTCCCATGCATGGATGATCTCGAGGGAGAAGGCGTCTTTCACTTCGGCCGTGGGCGAGAAATCAGTTCCCGATTCATCCCAAGGTTCATCGTGGGTGTGTCGATAAATTGTGGCTGAGCTGCAATTGATCCAAGTGGCCGGAGGGATCTTGCAGGCAGAGATCGCCCGGCCAAGCGCGCGCGTGGGGTGGACGCGGGAGTCGATCAGTTCACGCCGATTGGCGGCGGTGTATCGGCAGTCCACGCTTTTCCCGCAGAGGTTGACCACCACCTTGGCACCTTCCAATTCGGTCGCCCACGGACCAACCGTTTGACCATCCCAGATGATCTCGCGGCCCCGGGCAGCCGCCGAAGGCTTTCGGGTGAGGGTGATCACCTCCCAACCTAAGGTTTGGAAGTGTCGGGCAAGAGCCTGACCTAAAAAGCCGGATCCCCCGGCGAGAATGATTTTATTGTCTGGCATTTCGGTAAAAAAAGAAATGTTTGGATAAAAAAACTCAACTGGTGAAGCCCAACATTTTGAAAGCGCGCTCCCCGAGCTTCACGGCTTTCAGCAAGATCGGTGTGGGCGTCTTCTGGATCTGCTCAGCCCAAGAATTGGAGAGCTCAAAGAACTCCAGCATCCCCTCAAGCCGCTCCTTGGTCAGCGGATCGGTTCCCTTCACCCTTTGCACGTCCGAGACCGACTCACGCAAAAGAACGAGCGTCGGATCAATTTCCCGCCTCTTCCGCTCATTCATGATGACGCGGAACATCTCAAACACGTCCTTCATGGATTCAAAATGGTCCCGTCGATCACCCATGATGTGAACAACGCGCACGATGCCCCAGTTTTGGAGTTCTTTGAGTGCCGTGCTTACGTTTGAGCGGGCGAGATCGAGCGTTTCACAAATTTCCTCAGCGTGGAGGGGGCGACCTGATAGGTAGAGCAAGGCGTGGATCTGGGCCACGGTGCGGCTAATGCCCCAGCGCGTGCCGAGTTCTCCCCAGTGGAGGATGAACTTGCTAGCGACTGGCGAGAGATCTGGCATGTCTTGAATTTCGGTATAAACAGAAATAACCGAATACCTTGGATCTTGCAAGTCAGAATTCCGATCTTCCCCACCCCAAAAAACACCCCGTGCCAAGCCTTCAGCTCAGAACGGGGTGAAAGGTGTTTCCTGCGACGCGGAACTAGGCGCGCTGGTAGTATTGCTGGTAGACGTTCTCGTTGATCTTCAGCTTGGGCTTCAGCGCGTCGAGGACGCTGCTCTCAGCGAGGAAATGGAAGTTCACGAAATGGCCGCCGGTGACGTGCCGGGGGCTGAATGGGAACTGGCGTTTGCCGAGGTTGTCGATCTGCTCAAGCTTGCCGCCTGCCTTTTCGATTTCCTTGCTCACAGTGCTGACGAGGGTGTCGATGCCTTCTTCTTTGCCTTTCGTGTCGAGCACGATCATGGCTTCGTATTTGCGTTTCATGGTGTTGATTTCAGTTGGGTGTTTGAGATTCTTCTTTGCGATTAAACAGATTCATGGCGGCCGCTAATCCGAGCCGAAGACTGGTCTCCACAGCATCTGCGGAGCGGTTCACCATCTGAGACACGAGGGGCCTCTCATCCGGATGGAAGTCACCGAGCACGTGGCTGACCATCTGCTCGCCTGCAGGGCGTCCCCCTTGAGCACCGGCGATTCCGACCTTGAGCCGTGGAAAAGCAGCAGTGCCCAATTTGGAAATCAGAGACTTCAGTCCATTGTGACCAGCGGGGCTGCCATCGAGCTTCATTTTGAGGCGTCCAAGAGGCAGGTCCACATCATCAGCGATGACGAGACACTCAGCCGGCGAGATCTTGTAAAACCGGCTCACCGCCGCAGCGGCGTCTCCGCTGGCATTCATGAAGGTGGTTGGCTTCATGAGCCAACCTTCACCGAACTTGGCCAGCAAGCAGCTCCAGCGTCTCTCCTTGGTGAAGGAGAGGCCGAAGCGCCTTGCTAGTTCGTCGATGACCATAAAACCGATGTTGTGACGGGTGTCGCGGTAATTATCTCCAGGATTGCCAAGGCCGATGATTAGTCGAGGCAACGGAGATGCCTGTCTGCCTTGGATTCCATCTTGTTCAGTCACCGCACCGTGCAGGGCTCGGTCTCAGGGTTATTTCTTCTTCGCTGGAGCAGCGGCAGCGGCGGGAGCAGCTGGGGCCTTCGCTCCGGCGGCGGCCTTCGCAGGCGCAGCAGCAGCAGCGGCCGCACCAGGTGCAGGCTCGGCTTCGACCTTCGGCTCAGCGATCAGGGCGATCACGACGTCGCCACCCATGTTGGTGCGCACGCCTTCAGGAAGGGGGATGTCACGAACGTGAACGGATTCTCCGACATTCAGATGGGTCACGTCCAGGATCAACGCGTCCGGAAGGAACTTCGGAAGGCAGCGGACTTCGAGATTGTGGTGGATGTATTCGAGCAAGCCACCTGCTTTGATGCCGACGGGGGTTCCGGTGAGGTTCACTGGCACTTCAGCGTGAATTTCTTCGTCGGCTGCGATCGCGTGGAAGTCGACGTGCAAAATGCCACCCTTGAGGTGATCATGCTGAACTTCCTGAACGAGGGCGAGTTGCTCGGCGGCTTCACCGTCGATCTTCAGATTCACCAGAATATTCTCGGAAGCGCTGTGCTCGACGATCTTGGTGAAGATCTTGGTGTTGACTTTAAGAAAGGCACTGGCGTGTGTGCGTCCGTAAAGGACGGCGGGGATGAGGCCTTCCTTACGGAGGCGGCCCATCGCTCCGGTGCCGGTGCGTTGACGTTTTTCTGCGGATAGATCGAGTATGGTTGCCATGGCCGTGTGTTCCCTGGTTTTTTGGGAAAAGGGGCGAGCAGGATACCCGACTAGTTCCGTATGTCAAAGAGAGAAGTCACAGACTCATCCTCATGAATTCGTTTGATCGCCTCGCTCAGGAGGGGGGCGATGTCCAAAGTGGTCACCTTCGGGCCATGGGCCTGAGGAGCGCTATTGGTGGCAAAGAGCTCCAAAATCGGGGAATTGGCGATCCGATCCCGACCTTTTTCGCCCAACACACCATGGGTGACGCCTGCATAGATCGCTTTGGCCCCGTATTCCAAAAGCAGCTTGGCGGCAGCCGTTAGCGTTCCAGCCGTCTCAGTTAGGTCATCAACGAGAAGAACATTTTTCCCCTTCACGTCCCCGATCATGCTCATGGCCTCCACTTCATCCGCGCTGACCCGGTTTTTGGCTACGATCGCCATGGGTGCACCCAGCGTCTTGGCATACGAATGCGTCATTTTGATCCCGCCGACGTCCGGAGAGACCACGACGAGATCACCGATCTCTCTCTCCCGGATGGCCTTGATCAGCACCGGAGCGGCGTAGAGGTGATCCACCGGAATGTCAAAGAAACCCTGAATCTGGCCCGCGTGAAGATCGACAGTGAGCACGCGCTGCACTCCCGCAGCGACGAGAAGATTCGCCACCAGCTTCGCCGTGATCGGGACGCGGGGGCGGTCTTTTCGGTCTTGCCGCGCATAGCCAAAAAACGGCAACACCGCCGTGATCCGGTGCGCACTGGCGCGGCGCACGGCATCGACCATGATGAGTAACTCCATCAGGTTCTGGTTGGTCGGCGGACAGGTCGGTTGAACAATGAAAACATCGCTCCCGCGAATGTTCTCATTGATCTGAACAAAGGTCTCGCCGTCCGGAAAAGTATCCAAGGTGACCGCACAAGGTGCGACGCCCAAATTCTCGCAAATGGAGTGGGCAATTGTCGGGTGTGCGGTTCCGCTCAGAATCTTCAGGCCATTCTTCATTGGGGTCGAGTGATGGCGAGATTGAAACTGAAATCAACCGCACATAAACGAGAAAAGGCGGGTTTTTGCCCGCCTTTGTGTTCATCCGAGTGTTTCTTGTTCCAGTGTTTTACTTCTGTCCAAGCGGTTTGGCGGCCTCTGGAACCGCTTCGGCTGCGGCTTGTCTCAGCATCTCGAAGTAGGCATCGCCCCACCGCATGGAGCCGTTAAGGTTTGAGGCCGAGGCTTCTGAAGCCCAAAGGTAAGCCTTTTCCGCTGTTGCCCACTCCCGATGCCGATTCAAATGAATGGCCAGAGAGAGGCGTGGCTCTTCGTGCTGAGGCGCGAGCTTGATCGCTCGCTCAATATTTTTTCGCGCATCGCTTTTTTTTCCAAGGCTGTCCAGCGTGTCTGCCAGCGCTAGCGGATATAAAAAGCGGTCAGGATTCAAACCGATCGCGCGCTCGAAGTCCGCCCTGGCTTTTTCTAATGCCCGACGGTTCACGCCGACCGACTTCTCCTCATTCACCTGATCCAGCCACAGAAGACCTCGCTGGTAAAAGGCATCCGCAGCCTGCGGATCGAGGTCGATCACCTCCGAGAGCGCCCGAATCTGTCCAAAACTGTCCTTGTCCTTCGCCGCAATGGCCGCCTTTGCAGACTGGTAATCCGCCCGGCCCACCGTTGCCACGCCGAAGAGCATCACCACCGATGCACCGATCAGACCCAACTTCAGGAAAAGCCGAACGCCCGGTAGCCGTCGAGGCTGATGCTCCGGCCCTTGAAATCCCGGATTCGCCAGAATGCCGAGCAACAAACTCCCCGTCAAAGCCGTGGCCGCCACGTGCCAGTGAAACTCAAAGATACCGTGAACCATGGTCGCGGTGAGTCCCGCCAGACTGCCGATTGTCAGCCCTACTCCATTGCTCGGCATCAGGCCCACCATCGGATACTTCCAGTGCCCGAACCAGTGCAGGAAACTCAACCCATTGATCACATGCGTCAAAACGACCAAGGCCAAAAGCACCAGTCCGATCCAACCATAATCCACCAGCATCTGAAGGTAGTCATTGTGCGTGAAAAGGGGGTCCGCCGACCAGACCGGCATCTCTTTAGGCCGATACTGAAAACAAAGATCGTAAAATGAGCGAGCGCCATCGCCGATCCAAGGATGGGTCGAGGCATCGTGTTGATTCAAAGCCGCGCGCCAGACGTGGGTCCGCACATCCGCGGTGGCATCCAAAGCATTCATCCTCCGCCGCAGGTGCTCCTCATTGATTTTGTAGAGCAGTCCCCCTCCGAGGATCGTCAAAGTGATCCCACCAACCAAAATCCGAGTGAACAAATGCCGCTGCGTCTGCCACACCATCCAGAGACCCAGAATCGCAAACACAAAACCACCCACGATCAACCCCAACAGCGCCCCTCGACTCACAGTCAGAGATATCCCGATCGCCAGCGTCACGATGAAAAAACTCAGGAGCAACTTCCACGTGGCTGAACCCCTGCCGAAGCAAACGATCCCAGCGCAAAGGAAGATCACATAAGAAAAAAAGGCAGCGAGGTGATTGGGATTGTTGAAAAAGCCGCCGATCCGTCCTTCTCCAAAAGTGCGCACGAAATGAGGCACCACATGAAAGCTCCAGTTGCCCGAAAAGTGAACCAGCCCCACCGCCAGATTACCCGCTGCCAGCGTTAACAAAACTCCCAACACCGCGATCCTCCAGTGCGGATGATTCACCACCGTGACCATCAGCACATAAGCCGTGAAACACCCGAGGATCAGATAAAGATCCTCCCGTGCCAAACTCACCACGGGTGAGAACCACGCGCGCCCTGTCAGATAGAGTGTCAGTGCCGCCACCGATGCCAGGCAGTAATCACTCGGAGGAAAACGCACCCGAATCTTCCAGCGCAGACCCGTCAATAAACCCGCCAGCGCCAGCAGCGCACAGCCCGGCCAGAAAAACAACAGCCGAGTCTCCGTGCCGAGAATTCCCGTCACCAGAAGGGCGAGCAGAAGCAGAATGAAAATCAGAAAATGCACAGCCTATTTTCCCGGTGCCTGGAGGCTCTCTTTACCCTGAAACCAGTCTTTGATGAGCCTCCACACGAAGAGCGGATTGTTTCGAAAATATCGACCTGCCAATCTCTTCGGCTCACAACACACGCGGAAGAACCACTCGAGACCCGAGCGCTGCATCCAGCCCGGAGCCTGCCTCACCCGACCCGTGTGAAAATCAAAGGCTGCGCCAACACCAAACATCAGCGTCGTGTCCATTCGAGACAAATAGTCGCGCATGAATCGGTCTTGCTTAGGCGTGCCGACGCCCACCCAAATCATGTCGGGTTTTGCCTCTGCCACTTGAGTTAAAAGAGCCCGCTCCTCATCACCATTGAGCGGACGAAAAGGCGGGCAGTAGGTGCCGACAATGCGAATGCCCGGAAACCTTCTCTCCAGTGCCTTCTTCAGCTCTTCAGCGACTCCCGGGTGGCCACCGTACAGAAAATGAGTGTGCCCCGATCCCACCGAGCGCTCGCACACCTTCAACATCAAGTCCGGGCCATATACCCGGGTCATGTGCCGCTGGCCCAGTAGCTTTCCCAGCCACACAAGTGGCATTCCGTCGGGAGTGACGAGAAAGGCCTTCTCTAAAACATCTCGAAAGTCAGCGTGCTCATACGCTTCCGTCAAAGTCTGAATACCAGCCAAACAGACGTATCCTTTTTGACGCAGTTCGAGAGCTCGCATCACAGCTTCGACAGACTGATCCATGCTCACGGCACTCACCGGAGAGCCCAGAATTCGGATTCGATCGGGTGCAGCCGTGTTCATCGTCTGATGCTCTCGAAGCAAAAACCGGCCTTCACTTGACCGGCGAACCACTCGTCATTCAAAGGAACGAGAAAAAGCATTTTGTAATCAAGCTTGGGGAGTTCCAAGGCCTGAACTTCGCGCAAGCGGGTCTCAAACCGCGCACCCCGACTCTCCCGGATCATGC
>CAMBPV010000126.1 GCA_945869695.1 Prosthecobacter debontii | reverse complement strand
TGGGAGTCGGCCTTGCGGTCGAGGTTCCAGATGATTTCAGTCAGGATGCGGCTCGGGACGACGATGGAGACACCCGGCACCGTGCGGCGGATTTGAGTCATGTCCCGCGCGGTGAGTCCATACTCGATGACCATGCTCCGGGTCTCTCCCGCGCCGCCTTCGCTGTCTGGTGGCTTCACGCTCTGAAGGATGATGTTCTGACTGCCGAGCTTCTTGATCTGCTCCTGAGCCTCATGGCTGGCACCCTCACCGATGGCGAGCATGGCGATGACGGAGGCGACGCCGAAGACCACGCCGAGCGCGGTGAGGAAGGAGCGCAGCTTGTGCAGCCAGATGGTCTTCAGCCCGAGCGTCACCGTGCGCCACAGATGCTGCGGCGAAAGGACGAGGCGGAGGATGGGATGACTGGTGAGGATGGACACGGGGGAACGAAAAAAAGGGATGTGGCTAAGTGGGCAGCGTCGCTAGCCGACGCGCGGCTCCGCCGGGGAGATCTTTGTCGAGGTAGCCATCTCGGAGGCGGACGATGCGTTTGCAGCGCTCCACCATGCGCTCGTCGTGAGTCACAAAGACTAGGGTGACGCCTTGCTTGTTCAGGTCATCAAAGATGCCGAGGATCTCCTCACCCGACTTCGAGTCCAGATTTCCCGTGGCCTCATCAGCCAGGATGACCAGCGGGTCATTGACGAGGGCGCGCGCGATGGCCACACGCTGCTGCTGGCCGCCGGAGAGCTCGGTGGGCTTGTGATGGAGCCGGTGGGAGAGCCCGACCTGCGCAGCCAGTCGCTCAGCCTTTTCGCGCATCTCTTTCTCCGAAGCGCCCCGGTAATAAAGGGGCACCGCGATGTTCTCGATGACGGTGAGCTGTTGGATGAGATTGTAGCTCTGGAAAATGAACCCGAGGTTGGTGCAGCGGGTCTCCGAGAGATCGTCATCATTCAGGGTGGCCACGTTTTTACCGCCGAGGAAGTAATCGCCTGAAGTGGGCTGATCCAAACAGCCCAGGACGTTCAGCAAAGTGGACTTGCCGCAGCCTGACGGACCCATGATGCAAACATACTCGCCCTTGTGAATCTCAAGCGAGATGCCTTGAAGCACGTGGCTGGCAAACTCACCCATCTGGTAAGTCTTTCGGATGTCCACCAGCTTGATGATGGGAGAGGTCTGGCTCTCAGGCATGACGCATTCAGGGGGCTGGCTTTGAACTTCAGATCAGCTCTTGGCGATGCTTTTTTCCTTCACCGGCGCGGGCGGCTTGGCTGGCAGATCGAGTTCTTTCTCGGGTGCGTTCTTCTGTCCATCGGCCGTGCCTTTTTGCGGCAGAGCCAAGGCCACCGCGTCGCCTGCCGTCAGCCCATTCCGGATCTCGATGAACTCGTCGTTGAACAGGCCGGTTTCGATCTCTCTCCGTTCGAGTTTGCTGCCGTTGCTGACGTAGCAGAAGTGCGTGTCGTCCTCGACCTCGATGGCCTGCACGGGGACATAAAGCACATCCGCCAGTTCATTCACCACGATGTCGATCTTGGCATTCATGCCGGGCTTCAGCCAGTCGTAGGTGCCATCGATGTGAATAGTGCAGGGGTAAACTTTCACATTGGGCGTGTAGCGCGTGCTGGCGGAGTCGGGGAGCACGGCGAGCTCCGCCACTTTGGCCTCCAGCACCTTGCCGGGCTCGGCGTCCACGCGGACGAGGGCGCGCATCCCGATCTTCACTTTCTTGACCTGAGACTCGTGGATGTTCATGTGAGCGCTCATGTTGCTCATGTCGGGGATGGTCAGGATCGTCTGGCGCAGTCTCACGCTGGCTCCTTCTTCGATGGATTCCGTGTAGCGCGAGCTGTAGCTGGCATTGAGGTCACCGTAGGCCACGAGTCCCACTTGAGTGGCCCGGATGACGCAGGCCTTCAATTGGCGCTCGAGGTCTTCCTTCTTGGCCAGTTCCACTTCATAGCGGCGCTTGGCGGTGTTAAACTTCGACTCGACCTGCGCCATGCGTGACCGGTTCTCACGCACGGAGCGCTCGGCCTTGTTCAGGGCTTCCCGATAAGCGCCGAGGAAGGTCTCACACTGCTTTGTGAATTCATACTTCTTGAAGAGATCGAGCGCGGTCTCGGCGGTCTTCACGGTGAGTGTCGATTTTTCGAGGGTCAGCTCATCATTCTCCAAAGCGGACTGCGTGATGAACTTCTTGCTCGCCAGTCGGCCCGAGGCCTCAAAGTTTTGCTTGGCCAGCGACTCCTCTGATTTGTGGAGGAGGACTTCATCTTCGAGCTGACGCAGCTTTTGCTGGGCCTCACCGTCTTCGAGCGTGTTGCCTTCGAGAAAGGGGAGAAAGTTGATGCGACCGGTTGTTGCCTTTTTGGCCATCGCTTTTGGCTTGGCTGTTCCCGCGGTGGTGGATTCCGTTTCCGCACTCTTGAGGAGCGGCTTGTTCGCAGCGGCCTCGGTGGCAGCGATGAAGGCGTCAAAGGCCTCGATCGTCTCCGGCAGTCCGGAGGTCTTCAGAACACCCATGGAGGCTTGTTTTCCCAGATACTTTTCGAGGTCCATGAGCGCGAAGAGCGCGGCCTGCTTATGCTCCATGAAGAGGTTCTGATTCTCGCTCTTCTGGATGTCCCGCTGTTCATCGGCCTCGATGTAAGTAGCCACCGTGGTTTGAAAGAGGATTTCATTGTCCACGATCCGCGTCTTGATGTCGGAGTCATCCAGCTCCACCAGCACCTTGCCTTCCTTAATGTCATCCTCGGTGACCAGGTAACCTTCCGGGATGAGGCTGAGGATCTTGGTCGGCGTCTCGATCTCGGATTTGAGCTCCACATTCCGCAGCGCGCGGATTTCACCGCCCTGGAGCACATTGATCTGGAGCTGACCCTTCTGGGTGTTGAAGATGGGGACGTCGAGTTCGGAGGCATCTCCGCCGCCGATGAAGAAATACCCTGCGGCCAGCAAGGCAGCAGCGGTCGATCCCCAGATCCATTTTTTGGTGTTCCCAATCCTCATCATTCGGCCCCTTTGGGTTGCTCGTTCTTCAGTACGTCCGTCCATGCTCCGTCTTTCGTGATAAACAGAATTCCCATATCTTTCCAAAGCTCCAGACGAGCGATGGTGTGGGCGATCACCGTCGTGGTCACCTGGTCTCGGGCCGTGATGAGGCCGGTCTGCGCATCGATCAGATCACGAGGATTGGTCGTCTTTCCCTCTTCATAGAACTCGACTTCCACCTTCAGTCTCTCCTCCGCCAGGGACAAACCTTCAATGGCCAGCTCATACTGCTTCTTGGCCAACTGAAGATCCAGCCAGTCGGCGCGGATGTCTCGGCGCACGGTTTCTTCCGCCAGATCGAGGTTCCGTTTCTGAGTCTGCACCGTCACCTCCGCCCCACGGAGGGAGTTGCGCTCTTCCCGGCGATCGAGATTGAGGTCAAATTCGACGCCGGCTGAGACCTTGTTCCTCCGGGGGTCGAGGTTGATCTGATTGGCTCCGGGCTCGCCCGTGGCATTGTAGCGGACGATGGCGTTGACCGCTGGAAGCAGGGACTGTTTCGCCACCCTCACTTTTCGATCCGCATCTTCCAGGCTATCGCGCTCATTCCAGAGGTCCAAACGAGAGGCCAGGGCTGTTTCCAGAGCCTCATCCAGACTTCCGGGGGGATCGATGGCGGACAATTTCCCGAGCTCCGCGCCATCGAGCATGAGGGGCGTCTTTACGGGGATGCCGAGGCGGATTTTGAGATCGTCAAGCTCTTGCTCGTAGAGGCGGATGGCGTTCATCCAGTTCCGCTTCGAGGTCAGGTAGGCCTGATTGATCTGGAGGAGGGAAGGGAGGGAGCGCTTGTTCGCATCCTTCATCAGGGTCTCCCGATCCAGCGTCTTCCCGTAGTTGATGAAGGCCATGTGGGCATTCCGGGCGCGGTCGCGCGCCTGGAGCGTGCGGAAATACTGGGCCGTGGTGTCCACGGTGAATATTTTCCGATACTGGGTGAAATCACGGATGGCGTAGAGCGTGTCACGCTCCGCCTGAGTCAGCACCTCGGAGGCCCCCAGATAACCCGCCCCCTGGAGCAGCGGCTGCGAGAGCGTCACCGCCAGCTTCGAGTCACTCACCTCACGCAGTCCTCCCGTCAGGAAACGCAGGAAGTCCGTGCTCAGGTCCGCCGCCAGCCGCGTGCCCGTGCGGGAGAGCATGGTGAAGCCCGTGCCGCCTTGGAAGGTCTGCGTGTTATCCGTCACAAAACGATTCACCCCCGTGGCAATCCGGGTGCGGTCCACGGTGCCTTCCCCGGCGGCGGCAAAAATGGGCGTGTATTGGTAGCGGGCCAGGGTCAGATCCAGCGCCAGCCGGTAGAGACCCTCTTTTTGGGTGAGGTAATCCCGATTCCGGTTCACCGCATAGCCCAGGGCATCCGCCAGTTTCACCACCTTGGCCCCTTTTTCGATGTGGGCCCGATCCCCGAGGAAATCCTCCGTGGCGAAGTTCAGGCGCAGTTCATCGAGGTTCGTGGGCGCAGCGGGCTTGATGTTGAACAGTCCACGGCCCGAGTTGGGCACCTTGCTGCTCTTGCGGAAGAGGATGCCCAGCGTCTCCCGGTCGGCGGCCTTGGAGTAAAACCGAGAGGTGCACCCGCTTGTCCCACAGGCGAGGAGCACTAACATCAGGAAAGATGAGAGGAACCAGGACTGGCGGATCATTTCGGCGGAGGTGTCAAAACGTGTGGGGAGGGGTTGGGAGGGCCAATTTGTTTAATGGCTCCTAAGAAACGGCAACAGACGCGTGATCTATCCCAAAAACGGCCCGACACCGGGCATCCGCCCCTGCATCCTGTAGCGGCGAAAATCGATAGCCTCCTGCCTCGTCAGTTTTCGCGGGTCAAGTGCCGTTGCCTCTGGATTCTTCGCCAGGGCAATCCCTGCCGAATACTTGGATCATCTGCCACGGCTCTTTTTTTGATTTTTCCAAGCTTTGACCAACAAAAAGAGCTTTCGCCGTCAACGGGTTGTGAGGGTTGCCCTCGGCACGTCTATGGAGGAGCCTTTCCGCCCCTGAGCGATGCACCGAGGCACGAAGAGGGATACGGAGCATGAGCGAAGAAAAATAGGGAGAGAGATCGTGGAATGGGATTGCATCCTGTTCATTCCCAGGCCCACAGGTTAAAACCCCGTCCCACTTTCTACCCCATCCGTAGCGCCTCCTCACCCGTTGGAATCTCAACAGGAATAGCCGGCGTGTTGCCCAGCAAAGAGCGGAAAAGTTCCAGGTGGCTTGATTCCAAAGGGTCTTTCACGGGAAACACGATGGTTCAGATGCGGAACAGAATGGTTCAGATGCGGAACAGAATGGTTCAGATGCGGAGCGGAGCGGTTCTGATCCGGAACAGAATGATCCTGATGCGGAACGGAACGGTTCTGATGCGGAGCGGAATGATCCTGATGCGGAACAGAGCGGTTCTGATCCGGAACAGAATGGTTCAGATGCGGAACAGAGCGGTTCTGATCCGGAACAGAATGGTTCAGATGCGGAACGGAACGGTTCTGATGCGGAGCGGAATGATCCTGATGCGCAACGGAACGGTTCTGATCTGGAACAGAATGATCCTGATGCGGAACGGAGCGGTTCTGATCCGAAACAGAATGGTTCTGATCCGGAACAGAAGATCCTGTCTTGCGACCGTGAAAACCGGGGTGAAAGCCCGATTCAAGCCCAAACCAAAATGCTAGGCGCGTTCCTCGAAACCCGGCACGATCTGCCCCAGCGCCGTCGAAGAATCGGCCCAAAGCTTTCCCCACGAAGTAGGCTCAAGCCACCTCGACCGCAACTCGTCCAACAACCGTTATCATTGCGGCTTCGCGCAATGATAACCATGTCCGTTGCGAAGTCGCGGCGGGCGTGTCCGACGACGAAACGTCATTTCGTCACGTGTTCCTAGCGTCTCTCAATGACGAAAGGGGCTTTTCTTCGTGCCCCGCCCGAAACTGCCCTCCAGAATCGCCCGCCCACCCGTTCATGCGGTTCCCTGATTGCAAGAGGGCGGAAGTCAGCGAGCGTCCCCAGGTTTGAACCCAAGAGAAGCCTTTGAAAAGCCAGGGTTTTATTCCGATTGGCACCGACCCCCTCTCGCAGCCGCCCCGACAACTCTGCGCACCCAAGGCTTGACGTCGGGAGCCGAATTGGATTGTCACCGCCGCTTTTGAGCCTCGCTGGTGGTGGGAGCATCTCCGCGAGCCACGAACGCAGTTCTACCCCAAGAACGGTATTCTGGGTTTCAGCCTTTTACCACGGCTCGTTCCCGATCCAGACGCACCCTGCCATTTCATCGCAGAGGACGACGACGCACCGTTCTATCCCGTTTACCTGTCCACTCCCCGCATTACTGCTTCCATTATCGGCGAGTGCTTTGGCTTCGAGTATTACCTCATTTCACTCGACCGCTCTTGGCTCATCGGTGAGAGTCACCACGACCGCATTTTCGGAGTCGGAGATGCAGTTATTCCCTTGCTCAACGATTATGCCGCAACGACCGGAAACGAACAAAACGGATTCAGGTAACGGCTCGAAGGCTATCTGTCGTGTCAGCAACGGCTCGCGCTCGCCGTCGCCTGATCCGAGGGGCTCGAAGGGGTGGATGTGAGTGTCGAGGGCGGCGGGGCGGCCTGGGGCTTGGCCCCCTTCCTGATGGCGATACTGATTGCCTGATGGACGTCGGGTGTTGACCGAGTGACGGTGACTCTAAAGAGGGCTCGCGCCGTGGCGGAGGGGGAGGGTGTGTCCATCGCCCGAGGGACTTCGGCGGCAGCAGGGCTGCCTGGGGGAAAGCGGCAGCAGGGCTGCCGCAGTCCAAGGGGGGGGCGTTGGTTTCGCGGAGTCCGGATCCATTGGGCCTTTGTCGCCTGATTTGCGGGTGGGGGTGTGCTTTTGCGTGACTCTTTCGGATCGGTCGGTTATGGCTGGGGGGCTGGCTCCCGAGCACCCCCCTAACTGAAGATGTCGAGACTGGCTTCCTACCTATCCCTTTTCCTGGCCGGACTGGCGGCGCTGTCGTGGCAGGTGCTGTGGCATCTGGACTTATCGCTGGCGCTGGGGGTGTCTGCGCAGGGGGCGGCGCTGACGGTGGGCACGGTGATGGTGGGGATGATGGCGGGGGCGCTGTGGGCGGGCAAAAGGTGGAATGGCGAGGCGATGGGGAACCCGTGGCGGACTTATGCGGGGCTGGAGCTGTGCATCGGTGGGCTGGCCTGGCTGCCGAGACTGGCGATGCCGGGACTGGAGAAGCTGGATGCGTTTGTGTATGCCACCTACCCGAGCGCGGCGGCGGGGGTGTCGGTCTTGAGTCTGGCTTTGACGCTGGGGCCGGCGACGTTTGCGATGGGGGCGTCGATCCCAGTGTTTGGCTTGATCGGGCGGAGGAGCGGGTGCCGGATCTCTGGGCTCTACGCGGCCAATACACTGGGTGCGGCGGTGGGATCCCTGCTGGTGGCGCTGCTGCTGCTGCCGTCTCTGGGCCGTTTCGGGGCTGCGGTGCTGGTTTCTGCGACGAATCTGAGCGTGGCGCTCTTGGGGCTGGGTTTATCCCGAAGGGCTGCGATGTCGGAGGCGAAGGAAACGGTGGCGGCCGAGCCGTCGGTGGCGCGGGTTCCGCTGCGGGTGGCGCTGCTGCTGAGTTGGGTGACGGGGGTGGTGACTTTTGGCCTGGAGGTGTCTTGGTTCCGGCTGTTGCGGGCGGCGTGGCTGAGCACCTCGGACTCGTTTGCCATCATGCTGTTTTCGTTTCTGATCAGTCTGGGAGTGGGCGCGGCGGTGAGCAAGCGGCTGAGGAGTCTGCGGGAGACGCTGCCGGTGCTGCTGTGCCTGGCGGCGGCGGGGATCTGGCTGGGCACGGCGGTGATCGAGCGCATGGATGCGTGGGGAGATGTGGGCGGGGACTATGGTCCGCGCCTGGTGATGCGTGTTTTGGCGGCGTTGCTGGGGATGGGGCCTGCGGTGCTCTTGATCGGGATGTCGCTGCCTGCGCTGCTGGATGACCGGCAGCAGCCGCGGCAGTGGGCCTGGCTTTTCGCGGCAAACACGCTGGGTGCGGTGATGGGCAGCACGGTGGTGGCCTGGGGGTGGATGGAGTGGCTGGGGCCGGTGAGGTCGGCGTGGCTGCTGGGGGTGCTGCTGCTGGGCTTTGCGCTGCCGTGGGTGAGCACCTGGAAAGGGCGGGGCGCGGCGCTCGGTTTCTGCGGCTTTTGTTTGCTGATCGCCTGGGCGGCGGACTCGGGTATCGGGACGACGCGGGTGCAGGGGCCGACGGCATTTGTGCGGAAGGAGCACCAGATCATCGCCCATCGGAATGGTCCGGATCAGACGACGTCGGTGGTGCGCACGCGGGAGGGCTACACGCTTTTGTTCATGGATGGGTATGCGGCCTCGGGGGAGGTGGGGGGAAATACTGGCTACATGGATGCGATGGGACGACTGCCGATGCTGATGCACCGAGGCCCGGCGGAGGCTCTGGTGATTTGCTTTGGCACGGGGCAAACGGCGCGGGCTGTGCTGGATGAGAATCCTGCGCATCTCGACATCGTGGACGTGAATCCCTCGGTGTTCGATCTGGCGGGTCATTTCGCCTCGAACCGGCAGGTGCTGAGTGATCCGCGCACGGAGGTGAGGACGATGGATGGGCGTGCGTGGCTGCGGCGGGAATCGCGACGGTATGATGTGATCACGCTGGAGCCGATGCCGCCCTTTTTTGCGGGGAGTAACTCGCTGTACTCGGTGGAGTTTTACGAGCTGATCCGGGACCGGCTGGGCGCGGATGGGTGCGTGGCCCAGTGGTTTCCGATCCATCTGCTGACGCCATCGGATGCCCGGGCGGTGGCGGCTGCGTTTGTGCGGGTGTTCCCGCAGTCGATCCTGTGGTTTGATCCGCGGAGCCATGACGCTGCGGGGGTGAAGCAGCAGGGGATCCTCATCGGGCGGAAAGGGACGCAGCCTCCGGGTGACTGGCCGGGGTATGATCGGGATTCAGCGAGCCAACGGCCTTATGCGGTGGAGGTGACGGAGGCGGGGGTTTTGCTTTCGGCCGCTGAGTTGGCCGAGTATGTGGCAGGCATCGAGCCGGTGACGGATGATAACCAGCGGCTTTCCTTTGGCAAAGATGGGCTGCATCAGGCTAATCTCAGGGGGCGCTCGGTGGCGGCTGAGAATAGGGCTGTTCTCGATGGGTATCGAAGGGCTGGGGTGGGAAATGCGGAGCGGTAGGCGGGGGCGTCAGAGGATCAACATGCAGTCGCCGTAGCTGTAGAAGCGGTAGCGCTGGGCGATGGCTTCGGCGTAGGCGCGCATGATGAGGTCTCGGCCGGCGAGGGCGCTGACGAGCATGATGAGGCTGGACTTGGGGAGGTGGAAATTGGTAAGCAGGGCTCCGACGGCGCCGGGGGTGTAGGGCGGGTAGATGAAGATGTCGGTCTCGCCTGCGTCGGGCTGGATGCTGCCGTGCTTCCGGTGGACACTCTCGAGGACCCGACAGGCGGTGGTGCCGACGGCGATAACGCGCTGGGCGGCGTTGATTTGAGCCGCTGTCTGGGGGGTGAGGGTGTAGTGCTCGGAATGCATGAGGTGGTCCTCGACGCGGTCCGCTTTCACGGGCTGGAAGGTGCCGACTCCGACATGGAGGGTGACAAAGGCATGGGGGATCTGCGCGAGGATCTCGGGTGTGAAATGAAGGCCGGCGGTGGGGGCGGCGATGGAGCCTTCCTCGCGGGCGAAGACGGTCTGGTAGCGCTCTTTGTCGGACTCCCGATCTTCCCGGTTCATGTAGGGAGGGAGGGGGAGGTGGCCGTGGGTGGCGACGTCGACGGGTTGATCAAACTGGAGGGTGCGATCCCCATTTTCAGCGATGGCGACGACGGTTCCGGTGGCGTTGCCGATGGTGAGGGTGTGGCCTTCGCGGAATCGCTTGCCGGGTTTGACCATGCAACGCCAGCGGGTGGGGCTGAGGGCCTCGAGGCGGAGGATCTCGCGGCTGCCGTCCTCGGAGAAGAATCGTGCGGGCACGACGCGGGTGTCATTGAGGATGAAGAGATCTCCCTCCCGCGAGTAGCTGGGTAGATCGCTGAACTGCCGATGCTCGATGGTGCCGGTGTCGCGGTGGACGACCATCATCCGCGAGGCGGCCCGGTCTGGCAGGGGCTCGCTGGCGATGAGGTCATCGGGCAACGAGTAGTCGAAGTCAGAGGTGAGCATGGGACTGAAGGGGCGGTGCCGCTAAATGGTCATGGCGGAGTAGCCGCCATCGACGACCATTTCATGGCCGGTGATGAAGGAGCCGCCGTCGGCTGCGAGGAGGAGGGCAGCGGCAACGAGCTCGCGGGCCTCGCCAAAGCGGTTCATGGGGGTGTGGGCCATGATCTTGGCGATGCGCTCGGGCACGAGGACCTTTTTGTTTTGCTCAGCGGGGAAGAAGCCGGGGACGAGGGTGTTCACCCGGATGCCGAGGGGTGCCCACTCGCGGGCGAGGTTCTTGGAGAGATTGTGCACGGCGGCCTTGCTCATGGAGTAGGTGAAGACGCGTGAGAGCGGGGTGAGGCCGGACATGGAGCCGAGATTGATGACGGAGGCGGGCACTTTTTGATCGACGAAGTAACGACCAAAGACCTGACAGGCGAGGAAGACGGCCTTGGTGTTGATGTTCATGATGCGGTCGTACTCGTCCTCGGGGATGTCGAGGAAGGGGGTAGGGGAGTTCACGCCCGCGCCGTTGACGAGCACGGAGCATTTCCCGGAGCGCTCGAGCACCTGGTCCAAGAGGAGCTGGAGGTCGGCTTTGCTGCCGGCGTCGGCGGGGATGAAGTAACCCCGACCTCCGGCGGAATGAATGGCGTCGAGCCGCTTCTCAGCCTTTGAGGCATCGCGCCCGACGAGGACGACTTCCGCGCCTGCGGATGCAAAACCTTCAGCCACGGCGCCGCAGAGCTCGCCAGTGCCGCCGATGACGATGGCTGTTTTTTCCTGAAGGGAGAAGAGTTCGAAGATTGAGGACATAGGGAGGATTGAGAATTGGCCGTGACATATGCCAAAGGTCTGGCGATTGTCGAATGGTGGATTGGCGTCAATTGGACCGAATGGTGTGGGCGGAGCTTGACACTCGGGATGGGTGCTAGTTGCATCCGATAATGACTTGGGGGCATTTGTTTACTTTCTCAGCTGGCTTTGTGGTGGGCCTTTCCACCTGGTTGCTGTGGAAGGCGCTGCGTTTTGCGGCGGACATCAAGGCGGCGCGTCATGCGGTGGAGAGTTTTGTGTATCCCGAGTGCGGACTGGCGGACGAGAGGGCGAGGAAGGCCATCGAGGACTGCAAGAATCGAATGCGCTGGAGCAAGAATCCGAACCCGGAGTGGCTGGCACCCCTGGTGGATCAGGTTCCTGTTTTGGTGCGGGAGATCGCGGCGATTTACCATCCGGGGCATCCGGATGCTTTGTTGGCACCGGGGTTGAGCCAGTTCACGAGGGCCATCCATTTGGCGGCGATGGATCTGGCTGATTTCCTCCAAACTCGGTCGGTCGGCAGACTGGTGGATGTGAGTGCGAGCACGGCGATCCGCACCTGGGAAATGACGCACAAGATCGCCCAACACGATACGGTGCAGTCGGTCAATCGGGTCTACAAATGGATGCTCCCCGTGTGGCAGGTGCTGCGTTTCAAGTCGCCGCTGATGTGGGCCAGCGTGGCTGTCTCCAATGTGGCCGCTCGCACGCTGCAACCTGCGGTGGTGGATATCATCGCGAAACGAGTGATCGATCTCTACAGTGGAAGACTGCTCGTGGGGAGCCCTGTGCCGATGAGTGCGGATCGAACGGCCAAGACTGATCTTTGAGCTTGTGTGCGGGTTCTTTGGTCCTAACCTGCGCGCCCGTTCGTTTCCCCTTTTACATTAATGACGTTCCGCAATTTAACGCGCCGCAGAGAGATCGGTGCCAATAGCTATCTTCTCGAAACCGGCAGCCATCGCATCGTCATGGATTCGGGCATGGATCCAAAGCATACGGGATTTGGTGCGCTACCTGATTTCGGGCCCCTGCCGATCAACTCGGCGGATGCTATCATCGTGACTCATGCGCATCATGACCACATTGGCTCGCTGCCAGTGCTGCAGAATCGGCAGCGAAATACGAATGTGTACATGACGGAGCCGACGGGCGAGGTGGGCAGTGCGATGCTTCACAATTCGGTGAATGTGATGATGAAGCAGCGGGAGGAGCACGGGATCAATGAGTATCCGATGTTCACGCACCGTGAGCTCGATGACATCCGGGCGCATTGGATCTACCGGGACTTTGAAAAGCCTTTCGACATCCCGGGCACGGATGTGAAGTGCTCGTTTCACGATGCAGGTCACATCATTGGCTCGGCGGGTGTGTTGCTGAGGGAAAATGGGCACAGCCTTTTCTATACGGGAGATGTGAACTTTGAGTCCCAGACCATCGCGCAGGCAGCGAGCTTTCCCGAGGAGAACATTGATGTGTTGGTGATGGAGACGACGCGTGGCGATCACGTGCGACGTCCTGACTACACGCGGAGATCTGAAAAGGAGCGCATGGCGGCGGTGATCCGCGAGACGTGGGAGGCGGGTGGTTCGGTGTTGATTCCGGTTTTCGCACTCGGAAAAACTCAGGAAGCGCTCCTGATGCTGCACGAGCTCTATGAGCAGGATTTGCTACCCGAGATGCCCATTTTCATTGGAGGTCTCAGCACGAAGATCACGGTTTTGTATGATCACTATGCTTCACGCACGCGGAGGCACTATCCGGGGTTCCGTTTGTTGGAGGACATCAAGATGCTGGTGGCTCCGACCAAGCGTCGGCGTGAGATCAATTACCAGACCCGAGCCATCTATGCGCTCTCGAGCGGCATGATGACCGAGAAGACAACTTCCAATCAATTCGCGTGGAAGATCCTGGAGAACCCCAAGAACACGATCTGCTTCGTGGGCTACTGTGACCCGGATTCACCGGGTGGAAAAATCCGCTGGGGCAAGCCGGGTGATCTGATCAAGCTGGATCCCAAGCTGCCTGCGCTTCCTTTAAACTGCAGGGTGGAGAGCTTTGACTTCAGTGCGCATTCGACTCGGGAGTCGATTTGCGACTATGCAGAAAAGGTGAGACCCAAAAAGGTGCTGCTGGTGCATGGTGATGAACCTGCCCAGTTATGGTTTGAGAATCGTTTCCGTGAGACCCTGCCTGAGTGTGAGGTGATCCGCCCGGAGATGCACGTCCCGATCGAGTTGTGGTGAGCTGCTGACATCTTGTTTTGGGTGAATTAAGGGACTTTGTGAAAAATTTCACAAATAGAAGTTGCCTCACCCAATGGGCTTGGCTAAACAGTAGCTCGCCGTTTCCACGGCCTCCCATTTGTTGGTATGTCCAGCCTCTTTCAGACTCTCCCTCCACTCCCTGCCGTGCTCGCCAATGTGAGCCCGTACGCGGCATCCCTTTTTAAGGAGGAGAGTGCTCTCGCCTTCATCACCAATTCGGTTTTGGTGGGTTTGCTGGTTCTCGGAATTGTCCTTTGGTTCTCCAAAAAGGCGACCAAGAACATGACCCTCGTGCCTCACAAGGCGCAGAACTTCATGGAACTTGTGGTCGAGTTTCTCTACAACCGGGTGGTGGGCATCGTGGGTGAGAAGCAGGCAAAGCTGGCCTTTCCGCTCCTGGGCACG
>CAMBPV010000125.1 GCA_945869695.1 Prosthecobacter debontii | reverse complement strand
ATCTCATGAGACTGGGCTTCGAGGAGGAGGCCTGGAAGTTGGCGGCTGAGATTCGAGAGGTCGATGGTTACAATCTCCAAGCCCATAACCTTGGCCTTTTGGAAAAGGAAATTTCAAAGTATGTCACTCAGAGATTCGATGACTTTGTGATCCGGCTGCCGGAACGAGATTGGCTCATTTATGGCGAGCGGGCGCTCGCTCTTTTGAGAGTTGCGAAAAAGGTTTTGTGTGGGCGTTACGGCTTGGAATTGAAACGTCCTGTTCTGGTGGAGTTCTTCCCCACTCAGCAGGACTTTGCCATCCGTTCCTTTGGAAATCTTGGGGGGCAGGGGATTCTTGGTGCCTGTTTTGGCTCGGTGGTGACCATGAATAGTCCTGGGGGGCTCGCGCATGGCAGAAACAATTGGGAGGCCACTCTTTGGCATGAGTTTTGTCATGTGGTGACCCTCACGGTGACCAAAAACCGGATGCCTCGTTGGCTTAGCGAGGGCATTTCCGTTTACGAGGAGTCGCAGCGAAATCCGGCTTGGGGGATGGAGATGACTGCGCGTTATCGCAGCATGATCCTTGAAGAGGAGGCGCTCACTCCCATCAGCCAGTTGAGCTCTGCATTCCTCAGTCCGAAGGGTGAGGATGGATTGATGTTTGCCTATTTTGAATCGAGCCGGGTGGTTAAGTTCCTGATCGAAAAATTTGGAAACGAGAAGTTTCAGGGCATTCTCCGTGATCTGGCAGCAGGCAAGCGAATCAACGACTCGATCTCGAGCAATACGCTTCCGATTGATCAGATCGAGAGCGAATTCACCCGAGTCATCACACAAGAGGCAAAGGCATGGGGAGCGAAGGCAGATTGGGAAAAGCCGATGCCCGAAGATCTGAATCCGTCGGATGCTGATTCGCTGACGTCTTTTCTCGAAAAGAATCCGACTAATCTCTGGGCGCTGGGAAAAATGTGTCAGGACTTGCTCGAATCAAAAGAATGGAACAAGGCGGCCCAAATCGCGGATAAGCTCATTGAGTTGAATCCGTCAGACACTTCCGATGGAAGTGGATATTTGATCAAGGCAAAAGCTCTCCGCGAATTGAAGGAGGACTATAAAGAGGCGGAATTGCTCCGCCATTTGGCTGCCCATGCGTCGGATGCGATGCCTGTTTTTCTACGCCTTATCGAGCTCGATACGGCTGCGGCTCGCTGGAACGAGGTGCTGATCAACAGCGCACGGGCTTCGGCTCTGAATCCTTTTCTCAAAACGCCGCAGCAAGCCGCCGCAACGGCTCTCATGGAGTTGGGCGAGACGGCAAAGGCTGCAAGTGAGTATGTTAAGCTTCTCGTGCTGGAACCCGATAATCCGGCGGATGTGAAGTATCGTCTCGCTCGACTCCTCCAGAAACAAGACCCCGCCGCAGCAAAGAAGCATCTGATTGATGCCTTGGTGCTCGCTCCTCGATTTCGGGAGGCTCATCTGTTGCTCCAAGAAATGGAGGCCCCGGCGAGCAAGGAGATCAAGCCATGATGCATCGAGTTATCAAAGTCATGTTCCTAGTTTGGTGCGCCTTCTCTGGTATGCTGTTGGCTGAGGAAAAAAATCAGGTCCCGGCTTACTTTGGTATCCAGGACGAGAACTTTCCGCGAGATCCGCGTGAGTTCGGGCGAGGTCAGTTTTCCGACTTCCCGACTTGGGAGGTGAACGCAGAGGTGCCCAATGATGTGTTCACTTTTGCGCGGCTGCGGTACAGCTCGGGCGGCAGCTATCGACGTGGGCAAAAGTGGATGACGGACTATCCCGATGCCGATTTGAATTTTTCGTATCGGCTTCAGCAATTGACCTCCCTTCAGGTTAATCCGAATCCAGTGATCGTGGACATCGATTCTGATCAAATAAAGCACTACCCCTTTGTTTACATGATCGAGCCAGGAAATATCAGCATCACAGACCCGGAGGCGGCAGTGCTGAGAAATTACATGCTCAATGGTGGCTTTGTGCTTGTGGATGACTTTTGGGGCACTGAAGAATGGGAGGGTTTTTATCAGGCGTTTAAGCAAATTTGGCCCGACCGTGAATTTGAAGAGGTGCCACTCGAGCACGATATCTTTAGCATCGTTTTCCCGATTAAGGTGAAACCACAAATCCCATCCGTGGGTCACGCGATGGATGGTCGGTCCCAAGGTGTGACCTTCGAATGGGATAAGCCCGGCTCAGAGACTGTGCACTATCGTGGGGTCTTCGATGACAAACGTCGGCTGATGATGTTGATCGGTTGGAATACGGATCTCGGAGACGGCTGGGAAGAGGAAGGCACTGATCCTTGGTACTTCCGCGAGTTCTCAGAAAAGTATGCCTATCCCCTCGGGATTAACATCCTCTTCCACGTGTTGACACACTGAGTTATTTTGGGTCGAGTGCGATTTCCAAAAGGGTGTTGGCTTTCACTTCGACTTCCTGCTCTGATTTTTTGTTTCCACTTGATCGCACAATGACCACCTTACCTGCGGGTGCAGCGACTTTGACTTGATTATCATAGGATACGAAGAGCGGTTTCTGTTTACCCTCGGTTTCGGTCGGGTCAAAGAGCTCCCACCTTCCATTCGAACTCGAAGTCAGACGGAGAGTGCCGGCATTGAGATTGACGGCTAGACTCGTGAGCTTTCCGGCGGCTACTTCGACTTCAGATTTAACGGTGACGCCACCGCGGACTGCGATGATTTGGTATTTGCCTTTCGTTAGTCGGACTTTGGGCTTGGCATCATAGCTGAAGCCCACCTTTTTTCTCTCACCCTCTGCATCGGGGGCGCTGAGAAAATCCCACTTCACTCCATCAGGTGCGGGATCTGCACCCGGTGCCATGACGGCGCTGAGATCGAGAGTGCCTGCATTCAGGACAAGGGCGCTCTCAGTCATCTTGCCTGCCAAGACTTCGACTTCTTTTCGGGTCACTGCTTTGTCCCAGCGTAATTCCGCGATGTATTTGCCAGAAGGCAGACTGAACGTGGGTTGATCGTGATAGCTGAAAGCGACTTTGGCTCGGTTTCCTTCTGCGTCTGGTGCGGCGAAGAGATCCCATGCGAGATCACGTGTGATGGGAGGAGATCCCTCGACGGCAAGTGCAGAAAGCTTGATCCGCCCAGCGCCCAAAACGATAACTTTCTCCGTCGTCGCCCCGGCTTTCACCTCGACTTCGGCCGTGCCTTTTGCGTTCCCCGCCGCTACTTCGACTCGGAATTTGCCTGCTGGCATGCTGAGTGTGGGTTGAGCCTCGTAGCTGTAGCCGGCTTTGGATCGGTTTCCTTCAGCGTCTGCTTCACCGAAGACATCCCAAGCCACATCTTTGGCTACCGGTGGGCCGCCTTCTTCCATTAGAACACTCAGCTTCAGTTTTCCACTGCCGAGCATCACCACCACATCCCGAGTCTCACCGGCCTTCACTTCGACTTCGATTTGTCCCTTCGCATTGCCAAAAACAACGGTGACCAAACAGGGGCCTGAGGGTAAGGTGAGGGTAGGTGTCGGAACGTAACTATAGGCCAGTTTTTTGCGTTGGCCCTCCGCGTCGGCGGGGCTGAAAAGGTCCCACGCTAGGTCTTTCGCGATCGGGGGTTGACCCTCTGCTGAAATGGCGCTGAGCTTCAGATTTCCGCTGCCTAGAATGACCCTCACTTCCTGAGGCGTTCCCTCTTTGATGGTGACATTTAGATTCGCGGTCGCATTACCCCGGATCGCAGTGAGTCGATAGACGCCCGGCTCCACTTTCAAGAAGGGTTTGGCCTCGTAGCTGAAGGCGACCTGTGTTCGGTTGCCGGCTGCGTCGGTCGGGCTGTGCAATTCCCAAGAAACATCCTTTTCAAAAGCAGTTCCACCCTCGCGGTCATACGCGACGGCTTTGAGGCCAGTCTCTGCAAAAACGACTTCCTTGGTGATCGTTTCGCCTTCCTTGACTTCAGCGTTTACTTCCACCGTCTTACCGTCCCGTTTAGCGCTGATCGTATATTTTCCAGCCTTGGGAAGTTCGCTGCTCCATCGACCACCCGAGCCAGTGAGAAGCGCTTTTTCACCACCGCCTTCACTGAATACCACGAAGTTAACGCCCGTGATGATATCGCCTCCCGACGATTTTTTGGGTTCGACCACGAGGGTCGTTGCCGGTTTCACGACCTGCTTCATGGCTGTTTCCAATGATGCCTTGAGCGATCCCGCATCCTTCGCCGCCAGATACATGCCGCCCGTTTTTTGGGCCAGGCATTCGAGTCCAGATGACTCGCCTCGTTTGAGGTCGAATCCAATCACGTGACAAGTGAAGTCGATGCCGAGGCGCTCGAGTTCTTCAGCTGCTTGGCAGGGGTCTTTTGAGCATGTTTCGACGCCGTCACTCACAAGAATGACCGAGGCCCGTGCTTCCTCAAATTTGAGGAACTGGGCGGCTTGGATGACGGCAGCCGTTAACGGTGTCTTGCCCTTCGGGTTCAGCGCCTTTACGGCTTGGGTGATCGCAGCGGCGCTTCCTTTTTGCGGCGGCACCAAGAGTTCAATGTCCTCACAGTCGCCCTTGGTGCGGTGGCCATAGGCGATCAGACCGAGTTCGAGTCCAGGATCGATGGAGCCGACGATGTCTGTCACGACTTTCTTTGCGATGTCGATTTTCACTCCCCCTGGCACCTCTCCATACATGCTGCCGGATGCGTCGAAGACGATGATCGCCCTTGAGGCTTGTCCATTGGCCGTTGTGCCACAGATCAGGGCTAAACCCGACAAAAGGAAGAAAAATAGCGCGTGTTTCATGGGTATACGTTGGACGAACTGTTTCAAAATGTAGCGCAAATTCTTGCAGCGGCTCTAAAATGTATCTCGACTGCGATGGATTTTTTGAACTTGTGTTTAAATAGCGAGGTCGATTAGTTTTTGATTCATGAGCACATTCAATCGTCGGTTATTCCTGAAGGCTACCGCATCCGCCTCCCTGGCCTCTTTGCCGGGATGTGCTTCCGGGGTAGGAGGAAGCGGAGCACACATCGACGCCCATGTGCATGTTTGGACTCCAGATCTTGATAAGTATCCGCTCGCTCCAGGCTTTGAACGTGAGGATATGAAACCTGCGAGTTTCACACCCGATCAGTTGTTCGCTCACACAAGACCAGAGGGCGTGTCTCGAATTGTCCTCATTCAGATGAGTTACTACCGGGCGGACAATCGCTACATGCTCGACATGATCGCCCAGCATTCGGGTGTTTTTTCGGGTGTTGCCATCGTTGATGAAACACTCAGTGGAGTCGGAGATCGCATGCGAGACCTTGCCAAGCAAGGGGTGAGGGGTTTTCGAATTCATGCGAGAAACGAAAACATTGAGTCATGGTTGGGATCACCCGGGATGGCAGAGATGTGGAAAACAGCGGCTGACGAGGGGTTGAACATTTGTCTCCTGATCAATCCTGACACCTTGGCTGCGGTGAACAAGATGTGCTTGAAGTATCCGAAGACTCCCGTCGTCATCGACCACTTTGCGCGGATCGGAATGAACGGCATCATCACCCGAAAAGAGCTCGATGAGCTTCTCCATCTGTCGGTGCATCCCCATCTATCCCTGAAGACCTCGGCCTTCTATGCTCTTGGAGAGAAAACGCCGCCTTACACGGATCTGGGGCGCATGATTCGCGAGTGTCGCGACTACTTCGGGGCTCAGAGACTCATGTGGGCGAGCGATTGTCCGTTCCAGGTTGGAGCGGGCCACACTTATCATGACTCCATTGCGCTCATCAGGGAACGACTTGATTTCCTCACGACTTCCGACAAAGAATGGATGCTTCGGAAGACGGCGGAACGGGTGTTCTTTTCCTGAGTTTTTCGGTCGGCACCCTTTGGAAATCCTTTCCGGACTGTCTCAGTCTTTAAAATGAAAAATGCACTAGCTTGGATATGCCTCATTGCGGCAGCATCAATTTTCGTGGTGACTCACATTGTCTGGCTTGGTGATCTTCCTGCGCGGGTAGCAACTCATTTTGACATGGCTGGAAAGGCAAATGGGTGGATGAGCCGCAAGGATCATGGGTTCTTCATGCTGCTCATTGGTTTGGGGGTTCCAGGTTTTGCCGTCTTCATGTGGAGCCTTCTTCGGCGACTGCCTCCGACTTGGGTCAATGTGCCGAAAGCTGATTTTTGGCGTTCGCCCGAAAACTTTCCGTTGGCCTGCGAGATCATGAATCAATGGGGGCGGTGGCAGGCCACTGGGCTTTTGATCTGGATGACGCTTCTCAATTACCAGATCGTTACAGCCAACCGCGCGTCACCACCGCGCTTGGACTCATCCTCCACCTGGGGTCTCACGGTTGCCCTGTTTGTGTTCGTCGCCACCTCGATCGGTTGGCTCTTTTGGCGTTTCTGGTCCGCTAAAAATCCGCCAACGTCGCCGTGAGGAGCTTCCAGAACTTCTGTGCGGATGAAATGCTGGCGCACTCTTTTTCGGAATGCGCCTCGTGAATGTTCGGGCCAAAGGAAATCATGTCGAGGCCAGGGTAGGCGATGCCGATGAGCCCGCACTCTAGACCCGCATGGCAGGCGCTGACTTTGACGTCGTGCCCGAAAAGATCGCGATACAGCACCTTCATCTTTTCCAAGATTGGGGATTCAGCGCTCGGACTCCAACCGGGATAGCCAGCATCTGGGCGAATCTCGGGGCAATTCATGCCATCTGCACCCATGCTCTGAAAGGCTGCCGCAAATGCCCTTGCTACATCCTCCTTGCTCGATTCAACCGAACTGCGTTGAAGGCCGCTCCATTCCGCGTAGCCGTTCCCCAGCGAAATGAGCGACAGATTCGAAGAGGCTTCGACCAAGCCGGGAACAACGGGGCTCATGCGGTGGACGCCATTCACCACAGCCTGGAGTGCACAAACGAGGGGCCTTTGCACATGATCAGCCATCGTCGGGATGTAGCTGTGCTCGGGCTTTACTGGCTGTGTCGTGATGCTCAAATTTGGCTCGATGAGTTGGAACTCCTGTCGGATGCCGGCAACTTCTCGGGCAAAGATTTCATCAAAGCTCGGCTTGTCGAGAATGACGACCCGTGCGTTGCATTGGGCCGGTATTGCGTTGCGAGCACTGCCGCCGCCCATCGTGGAGAGTGCGACGACTCTTTCGCCACAAGCATACAAAAAGCGGGCCATGAGTTTGATGGCGTTCGCGCGGCCCTCATGGATCTGCAGGCCGGAGTGTCCGCCACGCAAGCCTGTGATGCGGATCTCAAGAAACGGCTCTTCGGAAGCATGGCCCGACTCCGTGTAATGGAGACTGGCAAGCGTATCGACACCACCGGCGCACCCGATGGTGAAGGTGTCATCTTCTTCTGAGTCGAGATTGAGCATCGTTTTGCCGGTGAGCAGTCCTGGCTGCAGCCCGAGTGCTCCGCCCATGCCTTGTTCCTCATCCAACGTAAACAGCGCTTCGATCGGCGGATGCGAGAGGTCTTTTGAGGCCAGCACCGCGAGGATTGCGGCCACGCCAAGGCCGTTGTCCGCGCCGAGCGTCGTGCCGCGTGCGCGCACCCAGTCCCCATCGACCCACATGTCGATGCCTCGTGTGTTGAAATCGAAATTCAGCCCGTCTGCTGCCTTGTGCACCATGTCGAGATGTGCCTGCATGATCATCGTTGGTCGATCCTGTCGATCCAATGTCGCAGGCTTCGTCACAATAACATTTCCCGCGCTGTCGAGCATCGACTTTAGACCGTGACGGTCCGCAAAATCACGCACAAAGGCCACCACGCGTTCTTCACACTTCGAAGGTCGTGGCACGGCGTTGAGGTCGGCAAAACAATTCCAGAGGCTATTCGGTTTGAGGGTGCGGATGTCGGACATGGTGCGGATATTGAATATAGGCGCCCAAGGCCTCTCTCTTCAACTGTTCCGTCGGCTATCCTTCGTTTCCCAACTTTGCCTTGAAAGCATTTTCTCTGGGGTTCGTGATGAACATATTGAAGGCTGCTTCACCCTGGAGGGACACAAAGAGTGAACCGTTCATCCATAAACACTCATGAAACAGACCTTTCTCTGCTTTTTTTCGGTATCCATCGACTGCATGGCCGAGGTGTGGCCGCTGGAATCACTCACTGAATCATTGATTGTTCATGGCGCGGTCAAAAATGCCGTTGGAGCTTCTTCACAGAGTTTACAGCTCGATGGATCGTCACTCGTCGAACTCAAGGACACCGCAAGGCTCGCCAGTGGCTCATTTACCGTCTCGCTTTGGTTCAATCTGTAGGCTCTCGAAGGTGAGCAGCAAATGCTGATCGGCAAGAATCGCTACTCTCTCATTGAACGGCAGTGGGGCATCACCATCGAGCCTGACGGGCATTTGTAGGCTTATCTGCAACAAGGTGGCTGGAGCACGATTGCGTGCGCGGAGCCACTGAGGGCCGGTTCGTGGCATTTCGCGGCTTTGGTGGACGAATAGGCAAAAGCGACGCTTTATCTGAATGGCAAGCTTGCGGGCGAAACGATACTCAAGAAGCCGATAGCGCCTACCGTGGCCCCGATCACCCTCGGTGGCATTTGGGACGATGGGAGAGTTCGGCAGACTTTCCTCGGGGCGCTCGATGAAGTGCGCATCGAACCGCGTGCGATTCATGACATTCCATTCCAGCCAGTCACGGCCACGCATGATCTACCAGAGCCCAAAACAGCCGATTTTCCACTGTGTTATGCCTCGAGGAAACCTGCAGAGACCAAAGACCTGCCGGTGCTCGATGGAGTCGAATTTCATATTATCAAAAAATGGGACAAGGAAGCGGACGGCTAAACCTTCCTACATGGCGTTGGCCTCTGCTGGCACAAAGGCAAGCTCTACGCCTCCATCGGCCACAACAAGGGCGATGAGAACACTGTCACCGAAGAAGGCGCAGTATCGCGTGAGCGAGGATGGCGGCAAGCTTTGGGCCTTTCATGGAGCCTACTGCAACCACATGGAGCGCATCCATACGCGGGCTTACTCGCTCGATGAAAGCACCGGTGAATGGATCAAGCATGGCGTGGTGCTCGAAAACGGCTTCTGGGCGCTGAATCAGCCGGTGAAGATGCGCGATGGAAACTGGATCATGCCCGGCATCAGCGCCGGACCTTATTCGAACAAAGGCACCTTCCCAGCCGCCGTGGCGATCAGTCATGGCGGTGATTTCACCAAGTGGGACTTTGTCAGCATATCCGTTCACGAAGGCCTGGAGATGTGGGGTGAGTCATCCATCGTCGTGGACGGCCCGAACGTCCTTAACATTGCCCGCTACGGAGCCAAACCGCTCGCTTTGATCGCGAAGAGCGCCGACTTCGGTCGCACTTGGAGCACCATGGGCGAAAGCAACCTGCCCATGACCACCAGCAAACCCGACGCAGGTCTTTTGAGCAATGGTCGCAGCTACCTCATCTGCACCAACGCCGCGAACAACGGCGGGCGACGTGCTCCACTCACCACCGCCATCAGCGAGCCCGACAAAGAGGTCTTCAGCAAAGTCTTCGTCATCCGCCAGGCCGAGCACAGCGGCCCGGGTGAATCGAATCCAAAGGCCTCATTGAGCTACCCCTGCGCCACCGAGCACGATGGCAAACTCTACGTCGGCTTCTGCAACCACGGCGGTCGCAAAGGCAACCTCAACAGCGCGGAGATGGGGGTGATTCCCATTGAAAAGCTGAAGTAATCAAACACTCCGCACACTTGCCCCTTCAATCCATTTCGGCGGAATCATGATTTGTCGAGCGACATCAGGAACGCCGTGCTCGTGTTGCGAAAGCTGCGTGACGACCAAATCGACTGCGGCAGCGGCCAAGTGATCGCGTTGCTGATAAATGCCGGCAAAACCGGTCATCGTCGGCGTCCAGTCGTGCACGACGAAGCCGATGTCTTGGGGAACGCGCAGGCCAAGTCGCTTCAGCCAGCCGGGCACATGCGTGTCAAAAGTGATCAGTGCGTCCGGTTGGTGCTCGCGCATCCATTTCGAGAAGGCGTCGAAGCCTTGGCTGATGTCGTTGCTCGGAAAGAGCAGCAGCGGCACGCGATCCGCCTCCGGCAGGCCGTGCTGCCAGTGAAACAGGCCGCCGCTGTAGCCAAACTGCGAGCGGTTCACGATCCACTTCGTCACCGCCACGCCGATGCGTTTGTAGCCACGGGCCGCGAGCTGCTCCGCCGCCATGTGAATGCCCAGCGTCATGTTTCCGGCACACATGTGCAGCGCAGGCGTGCTCATGGCATTGCCAAACGTCACCGCTGCAAAGGCCGAGTAGTTCAGCTTGCTGCACGGCAACTGCATACTCTGCGGCGAAACGATCACGCCCTCGATGCCGCGTGCGTGCAGGATCTTTTGCAGTCTCTTCGGCGTGAGGCCGTCTTTGCCCAGATAAAACTCCTCCACCGCATAACCATGCCCGTGCGCACGACGTCGAATGTCCTCGATGGGCACATATTGATACGAAGGCCCCAGCAAACCATCCTGCGGCACCTGCTCGCGGATCACGGCAATCACCGCCCGCAGCCGCTTCTCCTTCTTCCCGCGCACCACCTGCATCATGCGCGCCAGATGTGGGTCCGGCTGGTAATCGAGCCGCTTTGCTTCCTTCAAAACGAGTTCCCGCTTCTCCGCCGCCACCTTCGGTGCCCCGCGCAGCACCCGCGACACCGTCATGATCGAAACCCCCGTCGCACGGGCGATGTCTTTGAGGGTTGGTGTGGAATCTATTGGCATGGTGTTAGCATAACACGCCTTACCGACATTCAAGGTGCGAAATGCCTTCTCCGCCGCCGTTCTCTCGGATCATGTCACTTCGATCTCTCTCCTGCTTACTCGCGTTCTCATGCAGCGCCTTCGTCCATGCTGCGGACGCTCCCGCGTTTTCTGGGCCCACGCCGGGCACCTTGCGCAGCATTTCCATCCCGACCGTGGACATCTCGGCTGATGCGGCGCGGCATGTCGTCATCGCCCGTGGCACGGGAAAAGAATACCAGGGCCATTGCGACACGGTGCTGATGGCGGATGGCCGGACGATGTTCACGGCGTGGTGCATGAATCACGCGGGACACCTCGGACCGCTCGCCCCTAGCGATGACGGCGGTCTCACTTGGAGCGCACCTTTACCGACGCCGCCGGACTGGCTGCTCGTGAAGACAACTACGCCAGTGCTCCATCGCCTCACCGATCCGCAGGGAGTCGAGCGCCTCTTCATCTTCGGTGGCTGTGACTTCCCAGGAAATCTGCGCAGTGCGTTTTCCACGGACCTCGGCAAAACGTGGTCACCGATGAAGGAACTTGGCCTCGTCGGCGAAGTCGCCCCGAAGAGCATTCTCTCCTTTGATGGCGGCAAACGGCTCATCATGTGGTCCGACCGTCGTGATCCTAAAAACGCGAAGGATTTGCATCCCGTCGTCTGGCAGAGCGAGTCGCTTGATGGCGGCCTCACCTGGAGCAAGGATCGTGTCATCCTCGTCGTTCCCGGCCAATGGGCGCAGCCGAGCGTGACGCGGTCCGATGATGGCAAACAGCTCGTCATGCTCTTGCGCGAAAACACGCGCCAGCATCACTCGCTCTACTCGATCAGCACCGACGCACGCACCTGGAGCGAGCCCAAAGAACTTCCTGCCGTGCTCACCGGGGATCGCCACGTCATCAAACACGCACCCGATGGCCGCCTCTTCATCGCCTTCCGTGACATGGCCAAGACGAGCGCCACCTACGGGCACTACGTCGCATGGGTCGGCACCTTGGATGACATCGTGAACCGCCGCGAGGGCCAGTATCGCATCAAACTCCTCCACAACACCAAGCGCAGCCCCACTGACAAGCCCGGCACCGGCAACACCGACTGCGGCTACTCCGATCTCGAACTCCTCGGCGACGGCACCCTCATCGCGACCACCTACATCCAGTATGCAGCCGGTCCGGAAAAGAGCAGCGTCGTCAGCACCCGCTTCAAGCTCAGCGAGACCGATGCTCTGGCAAAGAACGCCACAGCATTCACCGGAGATCTTATCCCCGCCAACTGGGACCCAGCGCTCGCGGGTGACATCGTCATGCAGCGGCTCGTCCGCGTCTCGGCACCGCAGGTGAAAGGGGCGCATGATGCGGAGTTCGTCTGTGTCGGCGAGCGAGCCTACATCGTTGAGCATGACAACGACGTGTCACCCGGCCATGGAGCGGGCGCGGCGATGTATTGTGTGCTGTCGGTGGTGAACATGAAGTCGCTCAATGTCGAAAAGACGCACCTGCTTGCCAAAGCGGGCCAGGCCTTCGCCAACGTCACGCTGCCGGAGGCGCAGGTCTTCGTGCCGCGCATCATCCGCAAGGACGAGCACACGCTGCGCACCTACTTTTGCAGCAAGTCGGCGAGCGAGCTGACGTGGTGTCGCGACTTCGATCTGCGCACGCAGAGTTTCGAGGACAGCATCCACAAAGCCAAACTCAAGACCGCAGCCGGCACCTTCGACATGGAGCCACGTCATTTTCATGCCGATGCAGCAGCCCAGGGCTTCAAACGGCCCGCCGTGAACAACGGCCTCTACATCTTCGATTCATTCAAGGAGTTCGACGGACGACGCTACGTCGCGCTCAACAACTTCCCCGGCAAACAAAACGCCCTCGCCGTGCTGCAGGATGACTTCACCACCTTCGAAGTCATCGGCCACTACAACGAGCCACAGTCGCAGCAGCTCAGCGAATCCGCCGTGAACCGCCTCCCCGACGGCACCTGGATGGCCATCGTGCGCAACGACGGCGGCAACTACCACTTCACCACCAGCCAGGACGGCAAAACGTGGACCGTCGCCGAGCCAAAGCCCTTCGTGCCCAACGGCCTGAACTCGAAACCGACCTTCGATAAGTTCGGCGGCATCTTTTACCTCGGCTGGCAGGAGAACACCAAGATCCAGAACTGTAATCGCAGCGTCTTCAACGTGGACATCTCTCGCGATGGCAAAACCTGGCAGCGCAAATACCGCTTCGAGTCCCCACACTCGTTTCAGTATCCGACCTTCCACGAACACGAGGGCACCCTCTGGCTCACCGTCAGCCAAAGCGACCACGGCGGCACCACCGACCGCATCATGTTCGGCAAACTCGAAGCCGTGGGTGATTTCGAATCGCAAAAAGACCACCAGCGCATCGCCTGGCCCGCACCGCCGCCACCCGCTCCCGCCGTCATGAAACGCGGCGTGAAGCTTTTCGATGATCGCGACTACGTCATCGATGAAATGCCCGATGCGGTCAAAAACCTGCCGTTTCACCGCACCAGCATCGAAAAGCTCGACGTGACCATCACCAAGCCCGGCACCCTTTTCGCACTCACGCCTACGATTCGTCCCAAAGTGGCCAGTCAGGAGGAGGCGCTGCAAAAAGCAGGCTTCACCAAGGTCGATGTGCCCGAGGTCCAACTCTTCCCCGGCGAAATCAATCGCGTGAGCCTGTATCGCAAAGCCGTGAAGTCTGGTGAACGGCTTCAATTCAAGAAGATGGTGCTGCTGGTGATGGCGGACGGAACTGTCATCTCAGGCAAAGAGTAAATGATTTCTCGCGCTCGAAGACTTTGAGAGGTCGAAATGCTGCCAGCATCCTGAAGAATCTCACGATCCGTCGCGGCAATGAATCGGTTCAGGCGGTTTTTCCGTGGTCGTAGGCACCAGTCATTCGAAAATTTCGAATGACTGAATCCGCGAGCAAATGCTAGTCGGCGATGATCGCTTGCAGGTTGTAGTGCTTCGTCTGTTACCCCTTGCCGACTCTTCCAGCTTGTTGCCACTGAAAAGGCGCTTCAAATACC
>CAMBPV010000124.1 GCA_945869695.1 Prosthecobacter debontii | reverse complement strand
AGCCTCCGACAGGCGATCGACCGCCCATCGAAAGTACCCAATGCTACGCCCACCGGTGAGCTCGGGCCACGCTCTGGCGAGCGCCCTGACGGGGAGGGAGCGGAGACGTCTCCGGTCGTTTCTTGCATCCCTTCAGGATGCCCGGTGGGAGGTGAACCTGGACCGGTGACACCGCTCGTGCCTCGCGCAGCTACCGGCTAACGGCTCTCAAGCCTTCGGCTTGAATGCGATCGAATGTTCGACTTTTAAGGTGGCATGGGTTTGGGGAATTCGAATATGGGGAGAGGGTACGTTGTTCACGCTTTCAGCGTGCTCTGGGTGGGGGTCGCCCTCCTGACAAGCTACTGCGCAGCCCCGAAGGGAACCGCGAACAACGTACGGAGACATCATTTCGATGATGATCGCTTGGACTGCGGCGGCGGCTGGATGACCAGCCGCCCTACCGGCCACGCTCTTGCGAGCGCAGCTACGAGGAGGATAACGGATTGGGGGCGGGTACGTTGTTCACGCATTCAGCGTGCTCTGGGTTGGGGAGGCTCTCCTGACAAGCTAAAGCTTGAACAACGTACGGGGAACATCCTGACGATGGTGATCTCGCGGACTTCGGCGGCGGCTGGAGGACCAGCCGCCCTACCGGCCACGCTCTTGCGAGCGCAGCTACGGGTGGATGACGGCTGCAACCCGTCACTCCCAGTGGGTGTGCTGGTGGTTGCAATCTAGCTGGATTCGTGGACTCTTGCGGCCCCTTATGGCTGAATCTGATACCCGTGAAGTCATCCTCGAAGCCCGTGAACTCCATCGTGAGTTCGACGGCGTGACGGCTTTGGATCGGTTCTCGTTCAAGCTGCACCGGGGTGAGGTGCTGGGCCTCTTGGGTGCCAATGGAGCGGGTAAAACCACCGCCATGAACTGCCTTCTGGGCCTCACGCTGCCGACGAGCGGTGATATTTTTGCCTTTGGCCTCCCCTTTCATCAGCATCGGATCGCCATCCTCCAGCGTGCGAATTTCTCCTCCGCCTACACGGCCCTGCCGGGAAACTTGCTGGTGAGCCAGAACTTGAGTGTCTTCGCGCGCATCTACGGTGTCCCCGATCGTAAAAAGAAGATCGCTGAGCTGATGGACCTTTTGGAGATCGGCCACTTGGCAAAGCGGGTCACCGGACAACTCTCTGCGGGTGAGTCCACGCGGGTGAATCTGGTGAAAGCTTTTTTAAACGATCCCGAGTTGCTGATGCTGGATGAGCCAACGGCGAGCTTGGACCCCGACATCGCGGACAAGGTGCGGAAGGTGGTGCGCAAGGTGCAGCAGGAGCGGAACATCGGCATTCTTTACACGTCCCATAACATGAAGGACATTGAGGAGGTCTGCGACCGGGTGATCTTCCTGCACAAAGGGAAGATCGTGTGTGAAGGCACCCCGACCGACATCGTCGCCCGCTCGAGCAGCGCCACGCTCGAAGATGTCTTCATTAAAATCGCCCGCGATGGCGAGATCATCGACGAAACCGCCAAAGACAAAGCTTCATGAATCTGAACACGATCAGCGCCCTTGTCTTGCGCTACCTCTTTCTTTACACGCGATCCCCCATGCGACTGGTCGAGCTGGTCTTCTGGCCCGTGGTGGACTTGGTCGTTTGGGGAAATGTGACGGTGTTCATTCAAAAGAACACGAACCCCGAGTTTGGCAGTTTCGTGCTCTTCTTCCTGGGCGGCATGATCCTGTGGGACATCATGTTCCGGGCGCAGCAAGGCGTGGCGATTTCATTTTTGGAGGACGTCTGGACTCGGAACCTCTTGAACGTGTTCGTGGCTCCCGTGCGCACCTTAGAGTATGTGAGTGCCACCTTCATTGTGGGCATGATGCGCATTATCATCACGGCCATTGTCTTGAGTTTGATCTCGTGGTTTGGCTATGCGTTTAACGTCTTTACGCTGAGCTGGTGGCTGATTCCGTTCTTTGCCAATCTGATGCTCTTTGGCTGGGCACTCGGCATGGTGTCCACGGCGCTGATTCTGCGCTGGGGACAGGCCGCAGAGTCACTGGCCTGGGCGATCCCGTTTTTCTTTCAGCCCGCCGTGGCGGTGTTCTATCGGGTCGAAGACATGCCGGTCTGGGCGCAACCCATCGCTTGGTGTTTCCCTCCCACTTACATTTTTGAAGGCATGAGATCGGTGATGAAAATCGGGACCATGGACTGGAGTTACCTTTGGATCTCCTTTGGCCTGAATCTGTTTTATCTCGCGCTGGCGGGCTGGCTTTTTGCCTGGATCCTCAACCTCACGCGGAAGCGCGGTCTGCTCACCAAATTTGCCACCCAATAACCGACCTCATGCAGACCACCGTACTTCACACCGATGAACCCGAACACCTGCACCGCGCTGTGGCCGAAGCGACGCGCCTCTTGAAGGCAGGAGAGATCGTGGCGATGCCAACCGAGACGGTCTATGGTCTCGCAGCGGATGCCCTCAATGCAGATGCGGTGGCCAAGGTCTTCGCGGCTAAGGAAAGGCCCGCTTTTGATCCGCTCATCGTTCATTTGCCGACCAAACAGTCTTTGAACGATGTGGCCGATGTGCCGGAATCGATCCGCAAAACGGTCATCCAATTGATCGAGCGGTTCTGGCCCGGCCCGCTGACTCTGATTTTGCCGAAGAAGGCCTGCATTCCAGACATCGTGACTTCGGGTATGCCGACGGTGGCCGTGCGGATGAGTTCCCACCCGATCTTCAAACGCATCGTGCAAGAGCTGGGAAGACCCCTGGCTGCACCGAGCGCGAATCGTTTTGGCTCCATCAGCCCCACATCGGCGTCTGCGGTGGTGGCGGAGTTGGACGGTCGGATTCCGCTCGTGATCGATGGGGGCGCCTGTCTGCATGGCATCGAGTCCACCATCATCAAGATCGAGCCCGCCGAGCCAAAGCCCATGATCACGATCCTGCGCCCTGGACCCATCATTCCTGATGATCTCAAGCAATACGGACGGCTTCAGCGGCACCAGAAACATCTGGTCAATGAGGTCAGTGAAGCACCGGGTCAACTGGCCTCCCACTACGCTCCCCGCACACCGCTGCGCCTGCTGGAGAGCCCGAAGGACTTCATCCCCGAACACGGCAAGAAGTATGCGCTCCTGAGTTTTTGTGGAGATGCGGATGACGGCTACGTGGATCTGACCGATTGGCACCAGATCATGATCCTGAGCCCGGGAAATGGAAAGCTACCCGAAGCCGCCGTGCGCTTTTTTTATGCGCTGCGTGAGCTGGATCATTCCGGCGCGGATGAGATCATCGCTGAGCCTCTGCACGAGCATGGTCTCGGCATCGCCATGATGGATCGCCTCCGCCGTGCGGCCGCGAAGTTCTGAGCTCATGAGCGAGGATCCAAAGGTCAAAGAAACAGGACCCCGCGCCAAGACAACCGGCGTTGTCTCCATCGCAATCCTTTGCAGCCGCGTTCTGGGTCTGATCCGAGATCAGGTGCTCACGGGCATGTTTGGCTCGTTTTTTAACGGCCTCTTCACCGCTGCTTTCCGGACACCCAATATGCTGAGAGACCTCTTCGCGGAAGGCGCGCTTTCGACGGCGTTTGTCACCACCTTCTCCAAAAAGATGAAGACGGAGAACGACGAAGCGGCCTGGGCGCTCGCGCGGAAGATGCTCACCCTGTCTCTTTGCTTCATGACCCTGGTCGCCATGGCGGGAGTGGCCCTGGCACCTTGGCTGGTGCGTCTTTTGAACTTCGGTTGGACGATCAAGACAACTGAACCCAAGACCAATCATCTCCCGGACGGCTGGACTCTGGAACGCGCAACTGAACTGACCGTGCATCTCTCGCAAGTGATGTATCCCTTCATCGCGGTGGTTTCCATCACCGCCTTGGTGATGGGCATGCTCAACTCAAAGAAGGTCTTCTTCATCCCCGCTGTGGCCTCTGCCTTTTTTAATCTCGGCTGCATCATCGGCGGCCTCATCGCCGCGTGGATCATTGATCCGTCCTTCCGTGAGACATGGGTGGTGACGGAAAAAAGCCTCACCGGTTTTGCCATCGGCACCTTGATCGGCGGCGTGATGCAACTCGCGGTGCAGATTCCCTCTTTGAAAAAGGTGGGCTTCACTTTTGGCTTTGATTTTAAGTGGAAGGATCAGGGTGTTCGCGATGTGCTGCATCTGATGTGGCCATCCGTGATCGCTGCGAGTGGCACTCAGGTAGCGGTGTTGCTCAATTCCCTGTTCGCCTCATGCACCTCGGGCCAAGGCAGCAATTTAACGTGGCTCGGCATCGCTCAGCGACTCCAACAACTCCCACTGGGTCTATTCGGTGTCGCAGTGGCGACGGTCACATTGCCGATGCTCTCGCGTCTTGCTACGGATGGGATGACTCCCGCTTTTCGTCAGGCTTTGGCCAAGGGATTGCGTCTGGTACTTTTTCTGACCGTTCCCTCCGCTGCGGGGATGGCCCTTTTGGGAAATGAGATCGTCAGCCTGATTTTTGAGCGCGGCAAGTTCACTGAATACGATGTTCAACAAACGACAGGGCCCCTGCAAGCCGCCGCTTTTGGACTCGTGTTCTACGCTTGCATCAAGGTTGTTCAGCCTGCCTTCTACACGATTGGCCGTCGATTTGTGCCGATGCTCGTGAGCCTCGGCATCATCGTTTTCACTGCGACGGTGAACTCCATCACAGTGTTCGTTTTAAAATGGGATCACACAGCATTGGCTTGGGCGACTGCTGTGGGACTGGCTCTGAATTTCACGACTCTCTATGTCTGCATGAGGAAGTATGCAGGTGGCCTGGAAACGCGACAACTTTCGGTCTCGCTCCTGCGCGTGGGTGGAGCGGTGGCTGTGATGGCTGGCGTTTGTGTGCTGGCTCACTACTCAATCCTGGCGGGGTGGAAGGAGGCAGGATTCACGATCCGGCTGGCATCTCTATCGACCACCATCGCAGCATCAGGCGCGGCATACTTCGCGGCGGCGCGCTTCTTGAAAGTCGAGGAAGCAAGGGAGTTCCTCTCGTTGCTCGGACGCCGTTTCGGACGTAAACCCTAAAGTCTGATGTCTGGTTCTCGCCTCTGGTTTACCGTCCTAGCTGTCCTGACTGCTCTGTGGTCTGCGGTCGGTGTGGTGATGCATCTAACGGATGACTATGTCTCCTCTCCCGACGAGGTGCTGACCCTGATGAATGAGACTCCCTGGCTGAAATCTGACGGAACCACCTCGAAGGGAGCTCTCCGAGCCAACCACATCAACGCAGTGGCCCAGAGCCTCAGTTCCCTCGACTTTGAACAACGCCGTGAGGTCCGTGATTCCGGGGGTGAACTGCCGGATCGATTCTTCGAATCCCTCAATGCAGACGAGAAGAAATCATATGTGGATCGAACCGTGCAGAAGCATCTCGATGCCGTGATCAAAGGTTTTAACGCCATGTCGCCCGATGAGAGGAAGAACATCGTGGGCCGAATGAGGCGTGATGTGCGCGGGATCCGCGGCAACAGCAAGGACGCCGAGAAGATGATCGAGGCGGATCAAAAAGGCCTGAGCGAGTTTCTCGATCTCGGCATTGAAGAATACCTCAAGAGCGCCAGCACGGAGGAGAAGATGCGACTGGCTCCTTTGATCGAAGACATGCTGTCTCGACTCCAGGGCTTCCGGAGATAAACCAATCACTTCCCTCTCATGCCTCTCATCGAAGCCCAACACCTCACCAAGCAGTGGCGCGCCGACCGCCGTGCGCTGGATGATGTGAGCTTTGAAGTCGGCTACGGCCAGATCGTCGGTCTCCTCGGACACAATGGCGCAGGCAAAAGCACCGTCCTCGGCATCACCCTCGGCATGGTGCGACCTGACGCGGGCGAGGTCATCATCGGAGGTCACTCCGTCCAACGGAACCGAGCCAAGGCACTCCAACAAATCGGTGCGATCTTTGAGGCTCCCGTTTTTTATGATTACCTGACGGGCTGGCAGAATCTGCAAGCTCTCTGCTCACTCTCCGGTTGGTGGGATGAAAAAGAAGCGCGGCGTGTGCTCAAAATGCTGAGTTTAGAAGACCGAGCCGATCACAAGACCGTCACCTACAGCCACGGCATGAGGCAAAGGCTCGCGCTCGCACAGGCCTTGCTCCCGAGACCTCGCTGCCTGCTTTTGGACGAACCCACGGATGGCCTCGACCCCGAAGGCATCCGCGAGTTTCGTGAATTTATTCTGAAACTGAAGGCCGACTTCGGCATGACCATCTTGCTGAACTCCCACCTGCTGGCGGAGATCGAGCTGATGTGTGACCGCTGCGTCATCCTTAAAGGAGGCCGCAAAGTTTATGAAGGTCCTGTTCCATCACGAATGGGCACTGCACCCCGTTACCTGCTCGCGACAAACGATACCGACATCGCACGCGGCGTTGCCTCACGGATGGGAGTTGCCTTTGATGCCGATGGCAGCGTCGAGTTGCCCCCTGACATTCTCGGCCCTGATTTCCTCCGTCGGCTCGTTGAAGCAGGAGTGAGAGTGGAGTCCTGGCAGATTCAAAAAAAGAACCTTGAGGACTGTTACCTAGAGCTCACGAGCAGTTCCAATTAAATTCAGAAATCAGGGTGCAATCGTCAATGCACTCGACGGTTACGCGAGCACCTCCCTTCTCTAGGCGCAGGTAGGAAATCCCTGCTGTTGAACCCTCCGAAGCTCAACAGCAAAGAAGCGCCCTCGATCAAGCAACCACACCCAGACGTTTTTCAATGCAAGCTAGCAGAGCGTGGAATCGGATGGGCTTCGCCAACATTGTGTGCCCTCCGAGTTGGGAGGTGCCATCATCCCCCATCTCACAATTGGAAACCAGAGCCGTAACCATCACGAGAGGCACCTTGCTCAGTTTCGGATCCTCGTGGAATCGGCAACTAACATCACCGCCGTCCAGCCCCGGCATGATGTAGTCGAGTAGAATCAAATCGGGCTCAAAGTCCTGAGCGACTCGGAGTGCCCGACTGGAGCGATTTTCGACGCAGACGTCGTAATCACCCGTTCCCTCAAGGTTCATTTTGACCATACTGGCCAGGGGCTTGTCATCATCAATGACAAGAATGCGTTTTTTTGTTTTCATGGTGTTCGGTTTGTTGCGGTAACCAACTCAAGCGAAGGCTTTCCATTGGTTCCATTTGGTTTGTTCTTGTTTGAAAAATTAGCTTTAAGCTGAATGCGCACGCAGGCACCCGTGGATCCCTCTGAATTGACAACCTCCATCTGCCCCCGATGAAGCTCGATGATCCTTTTTGAGACGGCCAAACCTAGACCCGTGCCTTCACCGGTTGGCTTGGTGGTGAAAAAAGGCTCAAAAATACGATTCTTCAGTTCGTCCGGTATGCCCGGACCATTGTCGCTGATTTCAATTACCGCCACTTCGTCACCCATGCGCATTCGGTTCATTTCTCGGAGGCCTTCGTCGCGCTGAGTCTCACCTAGTAGGCCTCGCTTCGTGCGGATTTCGATTTTTCCGCCGGCTTTCATCGCCTGGACAGAATTCATGATAATGTTGATGAAGACCTGCTCGAGTTTATTGAGATCCCCTGAGATCATGAGAACATCATCCGCCAATAGAGCCTCACAGGTAACGTGATTGCGGTGACACTCGTGTTTCACGATTCGGAGCACGCACGCCACGAGATCATTGATACAGATGGGCTCCATTTTCACAGATTCATCTGACCGAGAAAAATTGAGCATATCATGAATGACCGAGTCAGCTCGATCCACCGCCTCTTGCATGAGAACGAGAGTGGACTCGGTGTTTTCATCCGGATTGACGCAATGCGCCGTGAGATAGTCTAAACCCATCTGAATAGTGGCGAGTGGGTTCTTCACCTCGTGCGCTACCCCAGCGGCGAGGCGGCAAATCGAATCCAACTTCTCCGCCTGAGCCAGATGGGAATGTGCAGCGCGGAGTTCCAAGGTGGTTTGCTTCAGACGCTGAGTTAGTTTCTCGAGCCCTGCGCGATAACGCTGGCGGCCGAGGGCATAGATGGCACAACGCATCAGCAGATCAGGATTCAAAGACTCTTTGGGCAAATAGTCCTGCGCCCCTTCTTGGACGAGCTCCTCGGCCAGATCGTGGTCGTTGTTTCCACTCAAGATGATGACCGGTATCCGGGGACAAGCGTGCCGTAAACGGCGGAAAGTCTCTGCTCCGGTGGAATCAGGGAGCGAGAGATCCAAAAAAACCAAATCAAAAGGCAGGTCGCTCGATTCGGCCGACAGCATTTCGACAGCCACCTGCACCCTACTCGCACAACACACCACTGGCTGCCGACCAAAGCCCGCGTGGCGGAGATGATCCTTTACGAGCACAAAATCCCCCATGTTATCTTCGACGCATAGAAATCGAAGGGCTGGCACATTGGGATTTCGGAATCCCCTCCGGATGATGTCATCTTTTGCGTCCTGTTCCATATCAAGCCGCCTTTCTTCAAAATCGAGTCAGGTCATCAAACCCGGCAGTTGAACCCTTCGCAGCCAAAAGTCAGCTAATGAGCGAACCATCAAAACAAAATCATCAAAATCAGCAGGCTTAATCAGGTAGCCATTTCCGTGAAGCCGATACACCTCGTCGATGTCCTCACGGGAGCGCGAATTAGAAACAACGATCACCGGAATGGAGTGAAGAATCGGATCTGTTTTGATATCCCGCAGCACCTCACGGCCATTCATCCCCGGAAGGTTCAAGTCAAGAAGCACGATGTTGGGACTCGGTTCCTTTTCATACCCGTTTTGATGACGCAGATACTGGGTCGCCCTCTCGCCGTTGGTCACATGATGCAAAACGTGTTTTACATCAACCTCCCGAAACGCTTCGCAGGTTAGGCGCGCCTCCGCAAGATCATCTTCTACCAGCAACACATGCATACCATTTATTTGAACACTGGACCCGCTTATTTTTTATACACTATCAGCTAAAAAGCAACATGCGATTATACCAATACTCAAATAATAACCATAACTATCTGGGCAAAATCACGATGGGCAGGGAAAAGTAGAACGTCGTCCCCTCACCCGGTTTGGACTCCAGCCAAAGCCGTCCACCATGCCTTTCAATGATCTTTTTGCACACAGCAAGGCCTATCCCTGTGCCTTTAAACTGTTCCCTTCCATGCAATCTCTGGAAGATCACAAAGATGCGCTCGTGATGTTCTGCCGCGATTCCGATCCCGTTATCCCTCACGGAAAACACCCAGTCTTTCCTTCGCCGAACCGCACAGACATGAATTATTGGTGAGGCTGACCCACGAAACTTGAGGGCATTCGCCAGCAGGTTTTGAAAAACTTGGCGCAGTTGACTGGCATCTGCCACTACAATTGGCAACTCATCGTAGGTAATTTTAGCATCACCATCATTGATAGCGAGTTGAAGATCCGAACAGACTTCACCGAGCAACTTTCCGCTGTCCGTGGCCTCCAACGGTTTATTTCGGGTGCCAACTCGTGAATACTCGAGAAGATCCTCAATCAGATCTCGAAGCCTATTGGCACCGGCTCTTGCAAACCCGAAGAACTCTCTACCTTCGTCATCAAGTTTGTCTGCATAACGCTTTTCGATGATCTGAAGATAGCTGGAAATCATCCGCAAGGGTTCTTTCAAATCATGGGAAGCCACATACGCGAATTGCTCCAGACTCTCATTGGAACGCCGCAGTTCCGCCTCCACCCGCTTTCGGTCGGTGATGTCATGCACCATTCCGGTAAATAGACGCCTTTCACCCGTCACCAATTCACTGACCGACAATTCACAGGGAAACTCGGTTCCGTTCTTTCTTCTGCCTCGTATTTCATGCCGTCTTCCGATCACCTCCCTTTCCCCTGTTTCTAAATATCGACGCACGTAGTCATCATGCTCCGAGAGGTAGGGTTCAGGCATCAGCATTTTAACGTTATGGCCGTTCACCTCTGCGGCGTCATAACCAAACATTTTCTCAGCGGCTTCGTTGAACGATAGGACCACACGACCCTCATCCATCGTGATGATGGCATCCAGAGCGGTATCCATAATGGCTTGCAGACGAGCCTCCCGATCTTTGATCATCTGCTCAGTCTTTTTCCTCTCGGTGATGTCGGTGGCTATGCCGCACAGCACCGTCGCCTTCCCCGCCGCATCAAAAATGGGAAACTTGACCGAAACATAGGTATGAGGGCCATCATCATGTGGAGCGATTTCCTCAAACTGGAGGGGCACACAAGCATCGAGCACGCATCGGTCATTTTGACGAAAGGCGTCGGCCATCACCTTCGGAAAAATCTCGAAATCCGTGCTCCCCACGATTTCCTCACGGGTCATGTGGAACAATTGCTCGAAAAGCCTGTTCACCATCAGGTAACGACCTTCCGCGTTCTTCATGAAGACCACAGCTGAAGCATTATCGACCACGGCTTGCATCCGTTGATCTGCCAGCTTTTCATCCGTCACATCGCGGGCAACAGCGTAAACCAAACCGCGCTCTGGATCCGGTGTAGCCCTCCACATGAGATGACGATAGCTGCCGTCTTTACAGCGGTAACGATTCTGAAACCGAATCACATCACCACCGCCCACCATCCTTTCGGTTTCTGTGTTAGTGGCATTCGCATCCTCAGGATGTACAAACTCCACATAAGGTCTCGAGGTCAATTCCTGCTCAGACCAACCCAATGTGTGGACCCATGCACCGTTTACCCGAAGGAACTGACCCCCAAAGTCGGCTACACACATCAGGTCGAGCGAGGCATCAAAAAAACGCCCGAGAACTTTTTCATCAACTGTGAATTGTGAGCTCATACCGATTGACCGATTACCCCCCATCCTCTGAGGGAATCGTAAGTCTGTTTGAACATCAATCACAAGGGATAATTTCATGTTTAAGATTCGATCTGGCCAAATGCCTGAGGTGGACTCATGGTATTGCTTCCCAATTTCATGACGCTCCTCCTTTCTCAATGGCGCGCCGAGTGGCTCAAGCTGCTGGCAAGAAAGCGCACCTACATCGGCTTTGCCGCTTTTTTGCTTTTGGAGGCAGTCATTCTGGTTGTGTTCCAGTTCGAAGCACCCGAGAAACTTTACCGCCGACTGATCGTGCAACAGGGCGGGGCATTCGAAGAATACTTTTCGGCGCTGACGCTCGGCTTCATCGTGCAGGCGATTTCGGTAGGGCTTCTCGGCTCCATCTACCTCGCGCTCGTGTCCGGCGACATCGTAGCCAAGGAAAGTGAGGACGGAAATTTGCGCTTACTGCTGGCTCGCCCGATCAGTCGCCTCCGACTTCTCGCCTTGAAGTATGCGACCTGTAGTTGCTATGCGTTTCTTCTGGTTCAGTTCATCGCTTGGACGGCCTTTCTACTAGGACTGGCCATGCGAGGCTGGGGAGGTGGACTCTTTGCCTTTTCACCCGAGCTGAAAATTGCCGAGCTCTGGAGTTGGGAGTTGGGGCTCCAACGCTACGCACTCGGCGCTGTCTTTCTCGGATTCAGCATGATCACCGTGAGCTCAGTCGCCTTCTTCCTCTCCTGTTTCAAAATCAAACCTGCAGCTGCGACGATCACGGCGCTTTCCTATATCCTGATCGACTCCATCCTTCTCCGCAGCAATTTGATGAAGAGTTATGAGTTCCTACTCGTTTCCCAATACATGGAGATTTGGGGACGGGCTTATGCTGACCCGATCCCTTGGGCACTCGTCACGCGTAGTTATTCCGTTTTGATCGCGGTCAATTTCAGTCTCTTCACCCTGGGCGCGGCTTGGTTTCAATCGCGCGACCTAAAATCATGAACGTCATCGAAAAGGTATCAGAGCTACGCACCTGGAGACGCCAACCCGGTGACGTCTTTTTCGTGCCCACCATGGGAGCCTTGCATGAGGGCCACGCGACCTTGGTGCGCGAAGCGAGGGCTTCCACCGGCGGCCGAGTGGCAGTGAGCATTTTCGTAAACCCACTTCAGTTTGGTCCCAAAGAGGATTTCTCTCGCTATCCGAGGACGCTGGAGGCTGATCTCGCGCTTTGTGAATCCTGCGGTGCCGACATGGTTTTCGCCCCGACGGCCGATGAGGTCTATTTTGAGGATCGATCCATTTCGATCCGTGAGACTTCTCTCTCCCGCGTTTTGTGTGGAGCCAGCAGACCGGGCCATTTTGATGGAGTCTGCACCGTGGTGGCCAAGTTATTCAATCTCGTCCAGCCAGACGTGGCCCTTTTTGGAAAGAAGGACTACCAACAGTTGGCGATCATCCGCCGTCTGGTGCGCGATTTGGATTTCGCCGTCGAGATTCGGGGAAGTGAAACGGTGCGTGAATCGGATGGCTTAGCCATGAGCTCGCGGAATCGTTACCTCACCGAAGAAGAGCGATCCCTAGCTCCAGGACTGCGTGCAGCCTTGCTAAGTGCCCGCGCCGCGTGGAATGCCGGAGAGACAAATGGGGCCGCTCTCGAAGCACTGACTCGCAAAGAAATCAGCCTCCGCTGTCCGCTCGGAGCGGTGGACTACGTTTCGGCGGTTGATTCTCACACGTTGGCACCCCTCGAAGAGATCCAGGACCAAGGACTGCTGGCACTGGCTGTTTTCTTTGGAAAGACGAGGTTGATTGACAACATCGAACTGCATCGCGATGAATCCAAAAGATGAGGGAATATGATTTCATCGTAGTCGGCACTGGGGCCGGTGGTCTGAGTGCTGCGCTGCACGCCGCCGAGCACGGGCGCGTCGCCATTTTGACCAAGCGTGGCATGAACGACTCCAACTCGAACTGGGCACAGGGTGGAATCGCCTGCGTGCAGAGTGAGGAAGACTCCATCGAGCAACATGTGAGCGACACCCTCATCGCAGGCGGCGGACTTTGTCAGGAGGACGCTGTGAGAACCATCGTCACCGAGGGGCCTGCGCGCATCGAGGAATTGGTGAAATGGGGAGTGCATTTTGATCAGCGCGAAGCCGTGGATGGCCATCTGGAATTTGATCTGACGCGCGAGGGCGGCCACACGAAAAGGCGGGTGCTCCACTCCCGCGACGCCACGGGCCGAGAACTGACAGAGAAGCTCATCACTGCCGTCAAAGCGCACCCCAAAATCGAAGTCTTGGAGGAGCACTTCGCGATCGACCTCATCACCACTGCCAAGCTCGGTTTTGTGGCCGAGGATCGGGTACTGGGACTCTACGTACTCGATGAAAAAACGGGCGAAGTGGAGACCTTCAGGTCCGACCGCGTCATCCTGGCCACAGGTGGCTGCGGGCGTGTCTATCTTTACACGACCAATCCCACCATCGCGACCGGTGACGGCGTGGCCATGGCCTGGCGTGCAGGCGCAGCCGTGGCAAACATGGAGTTCATCCAGTTTCATCCCACCTGCCTCTATCACCCGGAGAAGCGCTCCTTCCTGATCACCGAAGCGATGCGCGGCGAGGGCGCAAAGCTCGTGGACAAGAACGGGAATGAATTCATGCAGAAATACGATCCGCGCGGCTCCCTGGCGCCGCGTGACATCGTCGCCCGGGCGATTGACCATGAGATCAAGCGCACCGGCGGCCCTTGCGTTTATTTGGACATCAGCCACAAGCCCGCTGAGTTCATCATCGAGCATTTCCCCAACATCCACCGCGCCTGCTTGGATGTGGACATCGACATCACCAAACAACCCATTCCCGTGGTGCCGGCCGCCCATTACCAATGCGGAGGCGTGGTGACAGACGTGAATGGCGCGACCTCGATCCGGGGTCTGGCGGCCGTCGGCGAGGTGGGTTGCACGGGCCTCCATGGGGCCAATCGACTCGCAAGTAACTCTCTCCTGGAATGCCTGGTGATCTCGAAGAGAGCCGTGGGAATGATCCTCAAGAAACTCCCGATCGGCAAGACCTCGGCTCAGGCCTATGAGATCCCGGTCTGGAAGCGCGGGGATGCACAGGATCTCGATGAACTGGTCGTGATCTACCACAACTGGGATGAAATCCGCCGGCTCATGTGGGATTACGTTTCCAT
>CAMBPV010000123.1 GCA_945869695.1 Prosthecobacter debontii | reverse complement strand
CTCACTCCTCATCTCTCTCCTGCCGAGCGGCGAATTTTTTGGCTTTGATGTGTTGGTCGCGTTTGAAGCGGCGCTCGATGGTCATTTGGCGCTTTTTGCGGTTGTGGCGGAGTTCTTCGATCTCGTCATCGAGTTTTAGGTAGCCCTCGAAGCGATCGGGGTCGAGGCGGCCTTCGGTGAGGGCCGTGCGGATGGCGCAGCCCGTGTCAGTGCCGTGTTTGCAGTCGTGAAAACGGCATTGCTGGGCCAGCTGATCGATGTCCGTGAAGCGCTCGCGCAGGGTGGTCTCATCCGTCCACATTTGGACCTCTTTGATACCGGGATTATCGATGAGGATGCCGCCCTTGGGCAAAACGATGAGCTCGCGCGCGGTGGTGGTGTGTCGGCCTTTGCCGGTCACTTCATTGACCTCATCGGTCCATTGGTAATCGTCTCCGAGGAGCTTGTTCAGCACCGATGATTTTCCGACGCCGCTGGAGCCGACGAGGGTCATCGAGACGCCTTTTTTGAGGTAGTCCTTGAGCACATTCAGGCTGCGCCCCTTGGCGGCGCAGGTGATGTGGACATCGGCTTGAGGATTGAGCGATTGAATGGCAGCGGCGGCTTCTTTATTTGCCTTTGCAGGGTAGAGATCCGATTTATTGACAAGAACCACGGCCTTGGCACCGCTGCGTCCGATGATGGCGAAGAAGCGCTCCATGCGGCGAAGGCTGAGATCTGTCCCCGCATCCGTGACGACGACGACGACGTTCACATTGGCGGCGATGACTTGCTCCTCGGTGCTTTTGCCGGCCATTTTCCGCGAGAGGCATGTCTGACGTGGCAAGCGTGCGCGGATGACATTTTCTCCGCCATCTGCACCAACATCAAGGGCGATCCAATCTCCGACTGCTGGCAGGTCAGCATCGGTCTGGGCATCATGATAGACCTTGCCGCTCAGGATGACCTCGAGCTCGTCTCCACCAGCGAGGAGGGCCCCGTAGCTGATCTTGTTATCCCGAGTGATCCGGGCGGGTTTCCATTGATTCTTCGGCAGGAGGCTGAACTCATGCGCGAAGGCTTTATTCCAGCCGATGTCTTCAAGTTTGAGTTCATCCCACATGGTCGGGCGGGATCAGTCTTTGTCTTCTTTGAGGAGGATGATCTCATCCACCTGAATGTCACGCAGTGGACCGCCATCCACGACGGTGGGCTCAGGCGGCTGGCCCGGGGCTGACTGGCCGGTGATCTGTCGGCGTGCAGCATAATACAGTCCTGCCACCAGAGATGCCATGAGCCCGATGGCAGCAACGAAGATGCCGAGGAAAGCAATGACCGCAATGAGGCCGATGACGAGCGCAACGCCGAGGATCAAGATCAGCAGCGAAGGCAGCCCGCGGGCTCCACCGGTGCGGAATTGAAAAACTCGTGCGCTCATTTTTTCAGATTCCCATGTTGCCCAGGGTATTGGCCAGGCGGTTCACGATCGTGGTGATCTCGGGATGGGAGGCTTCGAGTCCTTCGACGGAGGAGACGAGCTGTTCGAGCACCGGTTTCTCGCTCTCAGCCTCTTCGCTATCGGAGCCTGCCGAGAAAGCAGAAGTCTGAGCCTCCATAGCTTCAACGTGCCGAATCAGGTCTGCTTTGGTGGCCTCAGGCAGAGTCGTGTCAGCAGCCACGGTGGAGCGGAGTTGTTTCAAGAGGTCGTCGATCATGATTGAAATTACGTGCTGAGACCGCACCTGCCAGCATAATTCCGCTTTGGAGACAATTACGACCTCATTTAGAGGGAAATCGTGGTTTCTAAAAAGTACCGTGGGTGTTCCGAGACCGTTGCTTGCGTCTGAGTGGGCACGCGCTAAGACTCGGTGCTCCAACCACCATGAGCACCTTTCCTGATCGACCAGTAGCCGTACTTTTCAGCGGCGGAGATTCCCCCGGTATGAACGCCCTTTTGCGCGCCATCGCGCGTCTGGGGCTGAACCGACACGGCGTGCCTGTTTTGGGCGTGCGTGAGGGGTATCGTGGACTGTTACGGGCGGCGCGGCGTGCCAACCGGGGTGAGAAGGATCTGTTTGTGATGAAGCAGGAAATCGGCAGTCGGAAGGGCCGCTGGGGTCTGATCCACTCCGAGCAAGACGTCATCCAGCTCGACCACGCGTCGGTGAGCGGCATTGTGGGTGCGGGCGGCACCATGCTGGGCTCTGCGCGGTGCTTGGAATTCAAAAAACCCGAGGTGCGGGCAGAGGCGGTGAAGTTAATCAAGGACCTGGGGGTCCGCGCTTTGATCGTGGCGGGGGGAGATGGCTCGCTGGCGGGGGCGCAACTGCTGGAGAAGGAGGCCGGGGTGAAGGTGATCGGCGTGCCTTGCACGATCGATAATGACTTGCTCTTCACGCAGATGTCCATCGGAGTGGATACGGCAGTGAGCACGCTGGTCTGGGCGGTGGATCATTTCAAGGACACGGCCCGCAGCCATAAGCGCATCATGGTCATGGAGACGATGGGTGCCAAACACGGCGAGTTGGCGCGCCTTTCCGCCATCGCGTCCGGAGCGGAAATGGTGATCACCCCCGAAAATGGACCCGTTACGATGCCGCAGATTTTAAAATTGGCTGAAACCATCAAGACGGGAATGGTCTGTGGCCGCAGTCACACGATCGTGCTGGTGGCCGAGGGCGTGCAGTTTGAGCCGGAGCATTTTGTGCAGGGCTCGGATCCCTCTCACCTTCCGACGAAACGTAACCGCGCCTACGTGCTGGCGGACATCTTTCAAAGCTACTTCCACGAGCAGGAGGGAGAGCTTAAGGACCTCGAAGTCCGACCCTCCGTGTTGGGTCATCTCCAGCGCGGGGGACATGCGACGCCGCAGGATTGCATCCTCGCGGCGCGGTTTGCGCAGCAGGCGTGGGAGGCGATCATGGACCCGAACGAAGGCAGTGGCATCACCGCCCTGCGTCAGGGGCGGGTGCAGTTGGTGCCCTTTGGTGCGCCCGATATGCCGGAACGCGCCGAGATGTCTGCGGAGTTTAGCCGACTGCACGCCAGCCTCAGCTCATGGTAAAAGGCGGGAGCTCTGACCTCACGCGCGACTTGCATTCAGGGCCATCCTGACGCTAATGCTAGGCGTCAGCGTCCTTTTGTCATGCCGCCCCCCCTCAAATCCAAACGTTCACCCGCTCCGGTGCTGCCGCCTCACGCGCCCACGGTTGTCATTGAAAATCTTTACCCCAGCCTGGAGGGGGGACGCCACCCGGTCAAGAGAGTGGTAGGAGAGGAGCTGGAGGTCCATGCGGATGTGTTCAAAGACGGGCACGATGTCATGTCAGCCGTCTTGCGTTGGCGACCAGTCGGCAGTCCGCGTTGGTTTGAGGCTCCGATGCAGCCGCTGGAAAATGACCGGTGGCGTGGCACCTGCACTTTCAATGCCGTCGGCCGCTGGGAGTATGTGATCGAAGCCTGGGGCGATACTTTCCGCTCTTGGAAAAAGTCTTTTGCCGTGCGCTGTCAGGCTCAAGATCCAGACGTGCCGGTAGAAGCGCTCGAGGGTGCGCGCTTGTTGAGAGAGGCGGCATTGCGTGCTCGAACAGCGGGTGCTGCCGACTTCGGAGCGCAGCTCGATGATGTGGCGGACCTGCTGACAAACTTGCCCGCAGGGGAACTGCTGGATGTGCTTTTGTCAGATGAATTGCAGGCGCTGATCGACCGCTACCCGGACCGGGCGCTCTCGACGGTGTCTCACGTGCAGAGAGTCATCGTGGAGCGTGAGCGCGCTCGGTTCTCGGCATGGTATGAGTTTTTCCCGCGCAATGCTGAAGGTCGATCTGACAAGCACTCGACCTTTCGGGACTGCCTGGCGCGTCTGGATGATGCCCGCGAGATGGGATTCGATGTCATTTATTTCCCGCCGATTCATCCGATCGGAGTCAACTTTCGGAAAGGCAAAAACAACACGCTCACGGCGGGTCCTGATGATGTGGGCTCACCATGGGCCATCGGCGGTCCTGCGGGGGGGCACCGGATGGTGGAACCGGCGCTGGGAACGGTGGATGACTTTGTCTGGCTCGTCGGAGAGGCGAAAAAACGTGAGCTAGAGATCGCTCTGGATTTTGCTTTAAACTGCTCGCCCGATCACCCTTACGTGGCGGCTCATCCCGATTGGTTTTATCAGCGGCCGGACGGATCGATCCGTTATGCGGAAAATCCACCGAAGAAGTATCAGGACATTTATCCGCTGAATTTCCATTGTGCGGATTGGAAAAATCTTTGGCGTGAATTGATCGACGTGGTGCTCTTCTGGGTGGACAAGGGTGTGAAAATCTTCCGTGTGGATAATCCGCACACCAAGCCGGTGGCTTTTTGGGAGCAGTTGATCTCCGAGGTGCAGAAGAAAGATCCCGAGGTCCTTTTCCTGTCCGAGGCCTTCACAAAACCGCGAATGATGCAAGTGCTCGGGAAGGTGGGATTTACCCAGAGCTACACCTACTTCACCTGGCGTGAGTCCGCTCATGAACTGCGCGAGTATTGCACGGAGCTGACGCGGTCTGAGATGAGGTGGTATTACCGGGGAAACTTCTGGCCCAACACGCCCGATATCCTGCCTGGCCACCTGCAAAATGCGCCCTCTCAGGTGTTCCGCATTCGTGCGGCCCTGGCTGCCACCCTCTCGTCCTGCTGGGGCATCTACTCCGGCTACGAGCTTTGTGAAAATGATCCTTATCCCGGCAAGGAGGAATACAATCACTCCGAGAAGTATGAGCTCAAAAAACGCGATTGGAACGCGCCGGGAAACATCAAGCTTTTCATCCAGAGGCTGAATCGCATCCGCCGGGAAAATGCGGCACTCCAAGAATATGAGAACCTGAGCTTTCACTCCGCCGATGATGGGCGTGTGTTGAGTTACAGCAAGGTCACGAAAGATTTTTCGAATCGAATTCTCTGCGTGGTGAACCTCGATACCAACGAGACCATTGCCACCACGGTGCATCTCGATCTCCCGGTGCTGGGTTTGGATCCCAATCGGCCCTTCAAGGTCGAGGATCTGATGCACGGAAACATTTATGAATGGCGGGGCTCGACGAATTATGTCTCGCTCAATCCGAATGGAACCTCCCTCCACGTTTTCCGGGTCGAGCAGTAAACATCAATCCACTCATGATCCGCGCCCTCTGCCTGCTCATCATTCTCGGTGCGCTTGGGTTTTACTTGGAGCGCGAGCAGATTTCAGGTCGGTTCCAGCAGGCGGATGATGCGTTCCTGGATTTTCTAGTGGCCAATGCACGGGACCGTTTTGTTCCCGAAAAAGGCGAACTGTCGGATGAGGTGGTCTTTGTGAGATTGCGTGAAGAGGACAAAGACGAGTATGCAACGTGGCCGCCTGCGCCGATTGATTGGCAGATCATTTTGAAGGGGCTCGTGCCCTTTGAGCCGGATGTGATTGTGATCCCCACGGTTTTGAATTGGGGCACTGCTGAACCTGAATTTTTGCCTCAGGTGGGTGAGGCGCTTTTGCCTTTCCCGAGTGTGGTGCTCGGCGTGGAGGGGCGTGAATCATCGGGCGCTGCTACACAGGTTGAGCCTGGATTGATCGATGCGTTTCCGGCGCTCACGCGGATCGGTGGTGAGGCTGGGCTGGTGTCTGAGCAGACTCTTGTCTCAGCCCCGAGCCTCCAAGTGAGGCGGCAGACTGAGTTGGGCTTTGTGCAGGGACCGCTCGGTCTCGAAGGTGCAGCGGTTCCCTTTCTTGTGCGCTGCGACGGAAAGAACGTCCCCTCATGCGTGCTACAAGCGCTCTCGCGTCACTCGCGCACGCCTTACAGCCAGCAGCGGTTACGCTTGGGTGCAGGTGCAGGAGCGTATCTGGGGAAGGGGCTTTATGTTCCTCTGAAGGCGGATGGCGCTTTCGCCGTGGATGGTGAATCTCGGGTCGCATCAGTCAATGCATTGGACTTGATGACGGGGGAACTGGCTGATGCGCTGAGCCCCGAGGATCGGGCTAAATTGGGTAAGGGAAAAATCGTCGTTATCGGCATCGACACGGATCAGCCTGCTCCGACGGTGGCTCGGCTTCAGGTGCAGGCTTTGGGTCAAATCCTAGCTCTGCCACGCATTCAGACCCTCGGAAGTGTGGCGCGTTGGTCCATTTGTGGCATTGCGGGTTTGCTGGGTTTGTTTCTGCTTCGTTTCCGAGGAGGGAAAGCCTTACGGACAGGGCTGCTTCTCATCTTTGTTGTCTTAGTGATCAGCTTTGTGCTCTTCCAGTCTCAATTGATCTGGTATGCACCAAGCGTTCCGGGGGCAATTTTGGCTGCGAGCGGATTATTCGCGATGCTTTTCGGGAAGAGACCCGTCACAGCGCAAACTGCGGATGCGTCCTGATGCGCTTTTCAAATTCAGCCCGCTCTGACTCCGTGAGTCCCTCTGGAAACTGAGCGTGAGAGCGGCCCCACTTTTGAAGCCAATCGTGGGTGAGAAGTGGGTAGCGACAAGGTCGGGAGTAGCCGGGCGTAAGCGCCACGGTGGTCTCTTTTTTGACTCCCGAACTGCGGCCCTGCGCCACCTGAAATCCAGCCGCTAACAGTGCCGCGCGCACTGCCGTGGAGGTGGAGTAGGTGAACAGCTCGGTTGGACGCTTTTCGCAGGCTTTGATGAGTTGATCAAAGGAACGGAAGGTCCACTCCTCAGCTTGGGTGCGGAATGAGAAAAAATCCCAGAAGATCAAGTCGGGTGCAGTTGTGGCTCGAGGCAGTGTCTCTCGAAAATCGCCCTCAATGAGCTCCCAGCTGAGTCCCTCGAAGCGACGTGATTTCCAACTTCCTCGATGAACAAGCGTGTCCGCCGCGCCGTGGCGCAAATAGGGGAAGTGTTTTTTGTGTCGGAGAGCGAGGCGCAGTGAATCGAGATCGTTTTCAAAACTCACGATTTGCATCGGTCTTACCGGACCTGACTCGGCTAACTCTTCAAAGCAGAGCAGCGCCGCCATTGCGTTAGCTGCTGCGCCCAAGCCAACGTCCCAAATGATCAACGGCTCCATGTCTGGCGATCCATGCCTGAGCCGCGACTGAAGATTCGACTGCTCCACGTAGAGGGCTTTCGCCTCCTCCATGGGTGGCGAGTGGGAGTGCATCATTTCACCGGATGAAATCTGCCGGATGCAGGAGAAACCGGCCTCGGCGGTGTGCACCTCGTAGTCGCCAAGGCGATAGGCTTCCTCATCCCGGGGGAGAGGGCGCTCAGTGCAGGGATTATCTACATCCTCGACTTGGAGAATCTGGCGCTTCTCTTCGTAAAGCGCGAGGAAGCGATCTTCCAAAATGCTCTCCCGGATATCGCTCATCAACTGGTGATAGAAGTGGATGTTATGCTGCCCCATCAACTGCCACCCTAGTGGCTCCTGCGTTTTCGTCAGGTGATGGAGATAAGCGCGAGAGTGCGTGGCGCAGACGGGACACGAGCAGGCAGGATCGATCTTTTCCTCCGAAAACTTATACGCAGAGCGACGAAGCTGCACGATGCCGCGCGAGGTGAAGACGGAGCCTCGCTTCGCCACCTGAGTGGGAATGATGCAGTCAAACATATCCACGCCCCGGTGCACAGCCTCCAGGATGTCTAATGGAGTGCCCACGCCCATGAGGTATCGAGGGCGGTCTTCAGGCAGAAGCGAGGCCGTGAGCGCGCAGATATCTTCACGCTCATTTTTTTCTTCTCCCACGGCAAGCCCTCCGATGGCGAATCCATCAAACGGCAGTTCGATCAGTCCACTCGCGCTTTCGCGTCTGAGATTCGGATAGAGCGCACCTTGGACAATGGCGAAGAGAGACTGTGGCGAGTCCTCCCGCGCCGCGAGACTCCGCGCCGCCCAGCGCCGGGTGACCTCAAGAGCCGCGCGTGCCGTTTTCTCATTTGCCGTCGAGGGGATGCATTGGTCCAGCACCATCATGATGTCACTGCCGATCGCGCGTTGCGTCTGGATACTCACCTCCGGGCTCAGCAGGATCCGCTGCCCGTCCACGTAACTTTGAAAAACGGCTCCCTGCTCGGTCATGTCTCGCGAGTGGGGAAGGGAGAAAATCTGATACCCGCCGGAGTCGGTCAGCACCGATTTCTCCCAGCCCATGAAGCGGTGAATGCCGCCCATCCTCTTGAAGACTTCAGGCCCTGGTCGGAGCAGCAGATGGTAGGTGTTAGCCAGTAGGACCTGAGATCCAGCGGCAGCCAGCGCCTCCGGGAGCTGTGCTTTTACGGTGGCTTGGGTTCCGACCGGCATGAAGACCGGTGTGCGCACCTCATTGTGCAGAGTCGTGAATGTGGCCGCCCGTGCCTCAGAGCGGGTCGCTCTGGCATCAATCTGGAAGTGAAGGCGGGAGGGGGACATTTTGTTCTCTTCCTAAACCCGTTTCGAGCCCCGTCGAGCGGGTCTTTCAGATTTGGGGAGTTCTCCCCAGAGGCAGTGGGCAGATAATTTCAGGTCCACCAAGTCGACTCAATGTATTTTCTATATTTTACGGCAATTTGAGCTAGTTTTCCCGCCCCCGAAGGAGTTGAAAGCTCCTGAATCAACTCTACCCATTGAAGCTATGTGCGGAATCATCGGATACATCGGAAAAAGACAAGCCAGCCCCATCCTGCTCGACGGTCTTCGTCGGCTCGAGTATCGCGGATATGACTCCGCTGGGATGGCGCTCTCAAATGGGCACGGCCTAGAGGTCATCCGCCGGGCAGGCCGGATCGAAAATCTCCGCAAGGCGGTGGCCGAGATCAATCCTCGTGGCGAAGTTGGCATCAGCCACACCCGATGGGCCACTCACGGTGCACCGACGGATGCCAATGCCCATCCGCACAAAGATGAGTCGGGTAAACTGGCCGTGGTCCACAACGGAGTGATCGAGAATTATCAGCAGCTCCGCGACTGGCTGAAGGGCGAAGGGCACACTTTTTCCTCCGAAACCGATACTGAGGTCTTGGCTCACCTCATTGGATTTGAGTATGACGGCTCCACGGAGACGGATCCGATTCAGCGGCTCGTGGGCGCGGTGCAGACCGCCCTCCCTCGGGTGAAGGGCACCTATGGAATCGCCGTGATCCACGAAGATGCACCCTCAGTCATTGTGGGAGCTCGCCTCGGCAGCCCGCTAGTCGTCGGACTTGGGGAGGGTGAGCACTACCTCGCCAGTGATGTTTCCGCCATTGTGACGCACACGAAAGACGTGGTCTACTTGAATGACTACGATGTGGTCACGATCTCTCGCACTGGATATGACGTCCAGCATGTCGAGGGCGGTGCGGCTCGCGTGACCGTCAGTCGTGTCGATTTTACCGAGGACGAAGCTGAGAAAGGCGACTTCCCTCACTTCATGCTCAAGGAAATCTATGAGCAGCCCAATTCGATCCGCAATGCCATTCGCGGTCGCCTTTCCAAAGATGAAGGCACAGCCATCCTCGGTGGCCTCCAGATGACGCAACAGGAGCTCCGGCAGGTGGATCGCATCATCCTCAGCGCCTGCGGCACCGCCTGCCATGCCGGCATGGTGGGTGAGTATCTCATCGAGTCGCTCGCACGCATCCCCACGGAGGTGGAGATCGCCAGCGAGTTCCGCTACCGGAACGTCCCGACAACCAAAGACACGCTCCAGATCGTCATCAGTCAGAGTGGCGAAACCATCGACACCCTGGCCGCTTTGCGCGAGGCCAAACGCAAGGGTCTGAAGTGTCTCGGCATCGTCAACAACGTGGCCAGCACCATCGCTCGTGAGACGGACGGTGGCATCTACATTCACGCGGGGCCGGAAATCGGTGTGGCCGCCACGAAAAGCTTCACCTCTCAGGTCGCAGTGATGACCCTGCTCGGCCTTCTTTTCGGACGCATCCATCACCTCTCCAGCACCGACGGTCTTGAGCTCATTGATGAACTGGAAGCCATTCCGGATAAAATCTCCCAGATCCTGGCTCAGGCTGATCACATCAAGCAGATCGCTGAAAAATATGCCCACGTCGAGGGTATGCTCTTCATGGGTCGACTAAACAATTACCCGGTCGCTCTCGAAGGAGCGCTGAAGATGAAGGAAATTAGCTACATTTATGCCAGCGGTCACCCCAGTGCTGAGTTGAAGCATGGGGTCATCGCTCTCGTGAAACCGGAGCTACCGAGCGTCTTCATCGCGCCCCATGATGCGGTGTTTGAGAAAAACATTAGCAACATCGAAGAGGTGAAAGCCCGCAAAGGTCCGGTCATCGCCGTCGCCACCGAGGGGCACCCCAACATTGAAAAAGTGGCGGATGATGTGATTTACATTCCTCGCTGTCCGTCCTCGCTCAGCCCGCTGCTGACCGTGATTCCGCTCCAGTTGCTCAGCTATTACGTTGCCGTCGCTCGAGGCTGCGATGTGGACAAACCGCGGAACCTAGCGAAGAGTGTGACCGTGGAGTGACCCCTGTCTTCACTTCTTGTTCGCCATGTTACACCTGAGGCCCTGCTGGTATGCAATCCGCAATTTGATCACTGCGGTCTTACTGTGCCTCGGCGTCTGGGCTGCCTCCCCGGGCAACACGGCGGAACCCTTCACCGCAGGCATCGTGATCAGTCCGCCGACCGGCTGGACGTCAGAGCAGACACCCATCGACTTTCTCGACGTGGTCGGTCTCCAGACCAAAGCGCGCTGGAGGCAGCTCTATCGCCCCCCACCCCCGACACCATCCACCGACAGGCCCCGCGCCTCCTTCACCCTCGGTGCTCTCATCGCAGATGCATTTCTGGCCCTCCAAGCCGAGGATAGCCAGCAGTTTCGCAATACCAACCAAGACATCCTCGGCTATTGCAGAGTTCTAGGTCTCAGCGACAAAGTTTCACCGCGACTGATGGCCATGGCCAAACTGGCCGAGATGAGTCAGTGGGCTGACCTTAGGCAAGAGGCTGTTGATGGTCAGCAGGAACTCGCTCGTTTGCTCACGGACCAAAGAGATGAAGATCTCGCCGCTCTCGTTGATCTTGGCGCTTGGATCCGCACGCTCGAGGTCGCATCGACTCTCGTCATGGAAGCGCCCGAGTTAGAGGTGAGGCCCCTTTGTATCGGAGCCAAAGCTCTGCTCGCTGAACTCCAATCGAGATTCGCAGGCCTCTCGGAACCCACTCGGACTCATGAGTCCATCGCGCCGATCGGCGACACCCTCTCATTTCTCACTCGCCACTGGGACCTGCCTGAGGGTGAGCATCCGACTCCCGAACTCGTGGCGAAGACGCATGAGAAACTCAGGATCCTGATGAAAAAGCTCACCCTGAAATAGCGGGTGTTTCTCGTCAGCCGATGTCCCTCTGCATCCAGTAGTCGTCCATCACAAAGCCACCTCCGATGTCGGTCATCTCCTCGCCAGCAAATCGGAATCCGTTTCTCAGATAGGCCCGGATTGCTTGGATGTTCTGCTTGTTCACGCGGAGGCGAACCGCACCAAGACCGAGTCGTGCCGCAGCATCCGCCACCCAGTTTAAAGCCAGAGCACCGGCCCCTGCTCCATGAAACTCAGGCCTCACATAAAGCTTGTGTAAAAAAGCCATCCGCTCACCGCGCAGCACCTCAAAAGATAAATACCCGACGGCTTGGTTTTCGATATCGATCAGCGCAAAGCACACGCCCCTTTTTGTGATCTCGCCCTTCATCTGTTCCAGATCATAATATCGGCTGAGCATGTAGCGGATCTGCCCAGGACTGATGATTTTCGGATACACTTGGGGCCAGATTTTTTGAGCAAGATGACGCACCGTGGGTAGCTCACTCGCCGAGATCTTTCGGACACGAACCCGCAATCGACTCTGGGCCCGATTTTTCTTCCACGGGGTAATCCATCGGATCGCCTTTTCCCACTCCGCCGCATCACCCACCCTGGAAAGAGCTGCCAGCCGCTCTCGGATCATGCCTTGCGTGGGTTCGATGATCCCTTCTTCGACAATCTGTTTTTCGTCGCAGGGAAATTCAGTTTCGCCCAGCACCTCTTTCGCCAGATACCAGCACGCCCAGGCCCTCCAACTCCTCAACTCCCTCCGCGGCTCCACCATCCGTGTCGCGAGGTGCTGATAGTGCCTTCGCGGATTGCCGATGAAACAACCCTCCGGTCGATTCACAATCACCCACGCCACCGCGTGATACGGAAGTGGAAAATCATCCGGGATTTCTTCACTGCTGGCCAGATCTGCTGAGAAGGCACGATTGCAGAGCAAAAGTGATTTTGCAGGAAATCCAGTGCGCCAAAGGCTCTGCGCATAACGAAGCGCCGTGATGTAAAAATCCCGACCCCGATCCGCGCCCAGCACCTCGAGATCTTTCGCCCCGAGCGCTTCCGTGACATCGGGTAGAAAAGGGCAGGGATCATGCGTCCATTCAGTGCTCATCCGCAACACCTTGGCAGCCAACTCCGGAAGAGGCAAATCGTGATCGCCTAAGCTCCGCCTAGTTTCTTCACCTGTGAGGAGAGCCTCTTCATCAGGTTATTGCACACGTTGTCACACAGCTCGGTGATGCTCGGGTCGGCTATGAAGCAAATGGCAGTAAGCCCCTCCCGCCTGCGGCCCACCATGCCAGCATCAACGAGAGACTGCACGTGACGCGACACATTGGCCTGTGTCAGGCCCGTGGCAGAAACAAGCTCGGTGATGTTTTTCTCACCCTCTTCGAGCGAGCGCAGAATTTTAAGACGGCTCGGCTCGGCAAGCGTGCGGAACCAGGAGGCAATCAAAGTGAGTGCCTCTTCAGAAACGGGAGGAAGGGATTTTCGAGTGTTCGATGCCATGATGAAAAAAGAGTTTGCAGTTAGATACTATATGCGTATAAACTCATATAGTAATTGCGAATTATCCGTCAGAAGCGCCCATCGTCAATTCGAAATCCAATGTCATTATGAAACTCGAAAACATCATCCGCGCCCTCGCCGGCTCCATGGTCCTTGCCAGTCTGGCCCTCAGTCATTACGTGCATCCCAACTGGATTTGGCTCACGGTCTTCGTTGGGTTTAATCTCCTTCAATCCGCCTTCACCGGTTTCTGCCCAGCGGAGACGATTCTCAAAAAACTCGGCGTCAGTGGTTCAAGCTGCGCAAGACAATAATTTCACTTATCTCGTCATGAAACGACCTCTATCACTGCTCATTCTGCCGTTGCTGGCCGCTTGCGGCAAGCATGACCAAACCCCCGCGCTATCCGCGGCGCTGCCCAGCATCACCGTGAAGGTGGAAGCCGCGAAATGGAGCCCCCATAAGGCGGTTGAGGAGGTCGTGGGCACCGTGCGCTCGAAACAACGCGCCGTCGTCGAGGCGAAGGTGAGCGGTCGTGTGCTCGAATACACTGCCACGCCTGGCGCGATGGTGAAAGCGGGCGATTTGCTCGCTCGGCTCGATGTACAGGAAATCCAGGCGAAGGTTGATCAGGCCCGCGCAATGCTCGATCAGGCGAAACGCGACTTTGATCGTCAAAAGCAGCTCATCGCCAGCAATGCGACCACGCGACAGGAATTCGACGCGGCCGATGCTCGCGTGAAAATCGGCACTGGAGCCGTGAGCGAAGCCGAGACGATGATGAGCTACGCCAAAGTAACCGCGCCCTTCGATGGCGTGGTCACGCGCAAGCTCGCCGACGTCGGCGATCTCGCCATGCCGGGCAAACCGCTGCTCGAAATCGAAGCTCCCACCTCGCTACGCTTTGAAGCCGATCTCCCCGAGGCCATCCTCGACCGCGTGAAACTCGGTGAAAAGATGCCCGTGCGTCTCGCGAAAGTCATCGAAGGCACCGTGAGCGAAATTTCTCCTGTCGCCGATCCCGTGAGCCGCACCTTCAATGTAAAGCTCGATCTCCCGCCGACTGAAGGCCTGCGCACCGGCCAATTCGGCCGCGTCTCGGTGCCCGTCGCCGAGGTGAAACTGCTCCTCGTGCCGCAAAGCGCTGTCTTGAGGCGCGGCCAGATGGAACTCGTCTTCGTCGCCCAGCAGGGCAAAGCCGCGTTGAGGCTCGTTAAGACTGGCAAAGGGCTCGAAGGCCGCGTGGAGG
>CAMBPV010000122.1 GCA_945869695.1 Prosthecobacter debontii | reverse complement strand
TTGTATGGTCGGCACGAGTTCCCTGCCGTCGAAGGAAAAAGTCCCTTCGTGCAGTTGTTGGAAGCGGTTCACGAAGTGTCCGGAATCAAACGCATTCGGTTCACCAGTCCGCATCCGATCGGATACAAAAAAGACCTCATTGATGCATTTACCTACCTGCCCAAATTGGCAGAGCACGTTCACCTTCCCGTTCAGAGCGGTTGTGACGCCATTTTGAAACGGATGCATCGACCCTACACCTCGGCCAAGTTTTCTGAGTTGATCGAGCGCATCCGCGCAGCACGCCCGGGCATTGCGGTGACGACGGACGTGATCGTCGGCTTCCCTGGAGAGACGGAAGAGGATTATCTGGAGACGCGTGAGATGTTTGAGCGCCTAGCTTTTGATAACGCATTTGTTTTTCGCTACTCCAAACGTCGGGGAACACCGGCGGCAGAAATGGATGAAGCAATCCAGATTCCAGAACGCGTCAAAGAGCAGAGAAATCAGGATCTGCTCTCCGTGGTGAATCGGCTCGCACTCCCAAGGTATAATGAGTTGGTCGGCACTGACGTCGAAATACTTTGTGAGGGCCCCAGTAAAACCAATGCCGACCGACTCTCAGGCCGCACTCGCACCAATCGAATTGTGGTTTTCGAGGGCAATCCCGAGCGGCATGTGGGTGAGATTTTCAAAGTTCACATCACTCACAATGCCAACTTCACTTTGTTCGGTGACCCCGTGCTTGCCTTGTAGTTTGCCGGGTCTGCACCATTAAAACCAATGCCCCTGTTTTCCGAGAATTCTCCGCTGCCTCGTCTCCTTTATTTTGCCAGTCACCATTGGCGGATGATCATCGTGCAGCTCTCACTCGCGATCGTGGGGACCTCTTTGTTTCTCGTTTTCCCCAGTGTTGTTCAATGGTTCATCGATGACATCATCCCGAACAAGAAGCTCGATCAGATCTATTCGGCAGCCGGCATAGCGGCGGGCGCATTTGCATTGAGGGAGATTCTTTTTGCCTTCCGCACCAAGTTGAACACCGTCTTCGAACAGCGCATGATTTTTGATCTGCGGGGTCAGCTTCACCGAAAAGTGGCGCATCTGCCCGTGGGTTGGTTTGATAAACAAAGCACCGGGGACATCATGACCCGAATGGCCGATGATGTGCCCGCCACCCAGCGCGTGATTCTGGAAGGCATCGAGCAAGGCGTGACCTCGATCCTTCAAATCATCATCAGTGCCGTGGTGATGTTCATGACCAATTGGCAGCTCGCCTTGTTTGTCATGATTCCGACACCGTGGATTGCGGCCGGCGGTTGGATCTTTGCACGCTGGGTTTCTCCGCGTGCCACTTTGGCGAAGGAGGCCTCCAGCCGGATGAACTCCCTGTTGCATGACACCGTCACCGGTATCCGCCAGATCAAGAGCTACACTTACGAAGACGAAAAGCAGCGCGACTTCAATGTCGCCAGCGACAACCTCAGGAAAGCTCAGACACGCCTCATGTCAGCCTGGGCCGTTTACAGTCCGCTGATGACTTTCTTCGGCAGCATGGGCTTGGTCTTACTTCTGGCCGTCGGTGCTTACGGTTGCATCCAAGAGAAATGGACGATCGGAGAGCTGTTGAAGTTTATCTTCCTGATCGGGTTCTTCTTTGAGCCGATCTCTCGTCTGCATGGCGTGAATCAGACTTTGGTGAATGGATTGGCCAGTGCCAAACGCGTGTTCGAAGTGCTGGATGAAGGTGGAGAAGAAGATCTGGTGAAGGGCCGCCCGCTCGAAAATCCGGAAGGGGCGATCGAATACAAAGGCGTTACCTTTGGCTATGGTGAGCGGCCCGTCATTCACGACGTGAATCTTCGAGTCGAGCCTCGACAGACGGTGGCCATCGTGGGAGCCACGGGTTCGGGAAAATCCACATTGTTCCAACTCCTCACGCGATTCTACGATCCCCAGCAGGGCGGGGTGAACCTTGATGGTGTGCCCATCACCGATTACAGCCGTGCATCTCTGCGAGATGCTATTGGTTACGTGACTCAGGATGCTTTCCTGTTTGCTGGCACCATTCGGGATAATCTCCGTTTTGGCAGAGCTGACGCCACAGATGAGGACATGTGGAAGGCGCTGAAGCTCGCTTGTGCGGATGAGTTTGTGCAGGCCATGGAACTCAAACTGGACGCAGAAGTCGGGGAGCGTGGCGTTAGGCTGAGCGGCGGTGAGCGGCAGAGGATTGCCATTGCCCGCGCCTTCCTGAAAAATGCGCCCATTTTGCTGCTCGATGAAGCCACTTCAGCCGTGGACACCAAGTCTGAGCATTTCATCCAGCAAGCCATCAATCAGCTCAGGCAAAACCGAACTTGCCTGGTGATTGCGCATCGTCTCTCGACCATCGTGGCTGCCGATCAAATTTACGTCATGCGATTGGGTCGTGTCTTGGCGCATGGAAAACATCACGAACTCGTTCAAAGCTGCCCCTACTACGCAGAACTGGCTGCGCTCGCTTTTGACGAGCCTGACGTGAAGTGAAGGGTGGAAAGAATGGTCTTACTCCGGCTTTTCTTTGAGGAAGCCTTTTGTTCGATACCTCCATGATGATGCGCCTCTTCTTGTTTCTTCTGATCGGTCTATCCTGTCGAGCTTCGGATACCCGCCTTGTTCGGGAGACGGCGGCGCTCAATCCGCGAGAGGAGCGAGCGGCTTTGCATGTGCCGGAGGGCTTCGAGATTCAGCTCTTTGCTTGTGAGCCGCAGATCAACAAGCCCATTAACATGGCCTTTGATACACGGGGCCGACTTTGGGTTTCCTCAACAGTCGAATACCCCTACGCAGCCGATAAGTCTCGATGGTCGGACCCTTTGGGCAGCCGAGTCAAAGACAGTCGCGATGCCATCAAAATTCTCGAAGACACCGATGGCGATGGCCGAGCGGATAAGGTCACCGACTTTGCGGATGGTCTCAATATTCCCACCGGCGTGTTGCCCTGGCATCGACCCGAGCACAAGTCGGGCTGCATCGCCTGGAGCATTCCGAACATCTGGTATTTTGGAGATTCGGATGGTGACGACAAAGCCGATGTCCGCGAAGTGATCTTTGGCCCTCTGGGTTATGAAAAAGACACCCACGGCATGTGCAGCAGCTTTCGCCTCGGTCTCGATGGCTGGGTTTATGCCACCCATGGCTTCAGCAACACCAGTCAATTCAAAGCCAAAGACGGCAGTCAACTCAAACTCCAGAGCGGCAACGTCTTCCGCTTCAGACCCGACGGCTCACGCGTCGAACCATGGACGCACGGTCAGGTGAATCCATTTGGTTTGTGCTGGGATCGTTACGGCAATCTCTACAGTGCCGACTGCCACAGCTCGCCGATCTACCAGCTTATTCGCGGTGCGCATTACCCGAGTTTTGGCAAGCCGCACGACGGGCTCGGCTTCGCCCCCGTCATGTGCCAGCACACGCACGGCAGCACCGGAATCTGCGGCATCGTTTATATCGACGGAGGCATCTGGGGTCCCGAGTGGGATGATCACATGCTCGTCGGAAATGTGGTCACTTCAAAAGTGAACCGCGACCACGTCACCTTTACCGGCTCCACACCGAAGGCGAATGAACAGCCCGACTTTCTCACCAGCGACGACCCGTGGTTCCGCCCCGTCGATCTCCAACTCGGTCCTGATCACGCTCTCTACATCGCTGATTTCTACAACAGGATCATCGGCCACTACGAAGTGCCGCTGGATCATCCGGGACGTGATAAGGAACGCGGGCGCATCTGGCGGGTGAAGCGCACAAAATCGGACCCCAGATCAAAGGGGAAAGATGACCCCGAGATCGTTTTTATCCGCCAACTGAGAGATCTTGCAAATGGTCCTCCGCTCCGAACTCTGCCGCCCGAACTAAAATGGGATGCACTCAAAATTCCCGAAGACTCTCGGCAGGTCCAACTCGCCCGAGCACTCGCGCTGCGAAATCTGGCTCCTGAGGCAAAGTTGCGATTTGAAGCCCTTGTCGAGCTGGACGCCATTCGTAACGGCTCCGCCGATGTAGCTGACTCGGTTCTTCGTCATGCCTGCTTGCTCAGTGAACGAGATTTATTCATTCCCGAAACAGGCCTGATCGACCTACTTCCGATTGGATCTGTGCCGTTGCCCTCTCTCGGTTTAGCAACGGATTTAGAGCAGATCCTTCTCTCGCTTCCTCAGGCAGCCGCAAGTCGTTGGCTTCTGAAACACCAAACTGATGGGGTGAAGGATCAGAGCAAACAAAATGAGCGTCTGGCTCACGCGGCACGTTTCGGTCTCCCGGAAGACCTTGATTCCGCCATCGCCATTGCGACTTCACTTCCTGCCGAGAACCAACTAAGAGCAGTTCATGCCATTCACGAAGCATTGGCTGAACGGGGAATGCCTTCCGACGTCAGGATCGTGCACCTTGCCCAAAAGATCGCACACTCACTGATCGCCAACCTCTCCAGCAAAATTGCGCCCTCATGGGCTACAATGGGTGAAGCAAAATGGTCCCTTCAGCCTCGAAAATGCGCGGACGGTGCGGAGGCCACTGTCCTGCAAAGCATGCAGAATGGCGGGGGTGACGAGGAAAGTCGCACGGGTGCTCTAAAATCGAAAACCTTTCCTGCGCCAGCTAAACTTGCTCTCTGGATCAACGGCCATCGTGGTCCGCCTAAAGTCGCGCCGCACGCCAAGAATGTCATTCACCTTCGCGAAGCCAAAACAGGCCAAATCATTTCCAGTGTCTTCCCACCGCGCTCCGACATCGCCAAACAAGTCGAGTTTGATCTCAAGGATCACGTCGGAAAGGCTGTTTCACTCGAAGTCATCGATGGTGACGACGGCAAAGCCTATGCCTGGCTCGGGATCACCCGCATCGAACCGGCAGTGATGAGCGTGAATGATTTTCAAAGCGAAGACACCACCAGCGAGAGCCTCAAAACCCTCGCTGTGATGCTTCAACACAGCGCTCCGGCCGCGTTGCGTGAAAAACTCGCCGCCTACCTGCCGCCGCGTCCGGCACCGCCTCCATTGCCCGTTTCGCCGGAACAGCGAAAGCAGCTGGATGATCTGATCGGTGCGCGCGTTGCCGCCTTCGCAAAAGCCAAGCCTGATCTCGAAATCGGAGCCAACGTCTTCAAGATGAACTGTGCCGCCTGTCACCAGATTCGCGGAGAGGGTGGTCTCATCGGCCCGCAGCTCGATGGAATTGGGACTCGTGGTCCAGCGCGTCTCTGTGAGGACATCCTAGACCCGAATCGCAATGTAGATGCTCATTTTCATCTCCACACCCTCACGCTGAAAGACAACTCCACCTTCAGCGGCTTCTTGAAGGCCGAGGTGGGTCAGGTTCTCATTTTGGCGGACGCCGCGGGTCGTGAGCACCGTATCGCCAAAAAAGACGTCAGCCAAGACTTGGTCATCCCAACCTCACTGATGCCGCCCACGTTCGGTCAATCGATGGCAGAGGCTGACTTTCTGGACCTGCTCGGCTACTTGATGAATGAAAAGGTTGCGCAGTAGAGAGGCGTTTGTTTTGAACAGATTCGCTGAGTTTCTGCGTAGGTATAGGCGATGACTTTGCCTTCGATCCGACGTGTTGTTTTTTCTGCGGTGCTCCCTTGGAGTTCTTTGGGTTTTGCCGCTGTGCCTGCGGGTGATCCGATTGATTTTCGGCGCGACGTTTATCCGATACTCAAGGCCAACTGCATTGCGTGTCATAACAAGACGACGACCAAGGCGGATCTGAACATGGAAACCCCGGAGCTCATGAAAAAGGGTGGGGAATCCGGGCCAGGACTCCTGCCGGGGAAAGGCGCTGAGAGCATCATCCTTCAGGCTGCGGCCCATGAGTGGGACTCCGAGATGCCACCAAAATCCAATAAGGTGGGCGCGGTGAATTTGAATGCGGACGAGATCGAGCTCTTGAAAAAATGGATCGATCAGGGTGCCAAGAGCTCGGATAAACAGTTTGTCCAGATCCCCTGGCAACCTTTACCTGCGGGGTTGAATCCGATTTACTCCGTCGCGATGACGCAGGATGGCCAACTCGCAGCTTGCAGCCGTTCCAATCAAATTTTCGTTTACAATCTGGCGACTCAGGAGGTGGAGACTCGCCTCACTGATGCGGATCTGATCAAGCAGGACATCTACAAAAACGCTGGCGTGGCGCATCGAGATCTGGTGCAATCTTTAGCCTTTAGTCCGGACGGAAAGCGGCTGGCCTCTGGCAGTTATCGAGAGGTGAAAATGTGGAGACGAGAAGACTCGGTGACCACCGTTAGAAAAGGAGATGCCGCGTTGGGTGCTGCGGTGTCCGTCGTTAGCGATGACGGTGCGGTGATCGTCAGTGCTGGCAAAGATGGGGCCATTCATGTTTTGGATGCTGGAAATGGGAAGATTTCGCGATCCATTCCGGGCGTCGCGGCCCAAGGTGTCAAATTGTTAGCTCTTTCTCCGGATGCCACCAAGATCGCGGTTCTGGGGGGTGACATGGCTTTGTCCATCTGGAGCGTTGGAGAGGCGAAACGCCTCGCGTCAAAACCGAATGTGAGCGGAACCCGGGCGCTGGCTTGGACAAAGGATGGCAAGGCGCTCTGCTCAGCGGGCGATGATAAAATCGTGCGCGTCTGGACATTGCCTGCGACTGCCGAGACAGAGTGGGTGGCTAAGGAGCTGAAAGGTGCAGCGGGCACCATTACCATCCTGAAAGCGGGTGCGGGGCCGGATCATGTGATTTCAGCGGGAGAGGACAATGCGGTGCGCCTCTGGAGTATCGCGAGCGCCAAGGTCGAGCGAGAGTTTAAGGTCACAGGTGTGCTTTCGTTCCATTTGTCTCCCGATGCCAAGCTCTTGGCTGCTGGATGTGCGGATGGTGTGATCCGTCTCTTGGATGCACAGAGTGGAAAGCCAGTGATCGAGCTGCGAGGTGATGTCGCCGGATTGAAGCGAATCGCTGATCTGGATTGGCGGATTTCTGCAGAGGTTTTGGAGTCTGCGTTTCAGACAAGTGAGGGTGCTCGACTCGACACCGAGATCAAAGCTCTGGATGAACGCACCAAAAAGGCAACCGAAGCCGTGGCTGCAGGTAAGAAGGCGCTGCCTGATGAACAAAAGGCGGTGCGGCCAGCGCAGATGGCCAAGAGCACCGCACAAAAAGCGGCTGATGATGTGGCCGCACGGGTGGCCAAAGCGCCCGGAGGGAAACCGGATGCGGCCTTGGAGAAACAAAACAAAGAGGCTCAGGAAAAACTTATGGCTGCGGTGAAAGCGGAAGAGCTAGCCGTGTCCGCAGCGAAAATAGCAGATGAACAGATTAAAGATGCCGAGGCGGAGATCGTCATCATTGCCGAGGCAAAGTCAAAGAACACTCAGGCCCTCGCCAATGCCAAAAAAGCACTGGAGACTTCCAAGCAAGCAAGCGCGAAAGCAACCGCCGAGCTCGCGGAAATCAAAGCTGCCTCGGGCAAATCCAATTTTCACCCACTCGCTGTCGCCTTTTCAAGCGAGGGTAGCAAGCTGGCGGCGGTTGGATCCGATGGGTCATTGCACGTCTGGGCCGTCCGCTCGGGAAGGCCCATTTTTTCGAGTGCTGGTGTTCCGACTCTAGCAGCATCCCTGTCTGCGCCGAACGGTGATTTGTTCGTTTCCTGTGGTGCGGATGGAACGGTGGTGCGCTCCAGTTTGGCGTCACGATGGGTGCTCGAGCGTGTGCTGGGAGGTGACAAGGTGGACTCGCCTCTGGTGGACCGCGTGAATGCGATCAGCTTCAGCTCAGACGGTCGGTTGCTGGCGGTCGGTGGTGGTGAGCCCTCGCGCACGGGCGACATCAGCGTTTGGGAAGTGTCGAGCGGCAAGCTGCTTCAGGATTGGAAGGAGCGGCACTCGGACTCGGTGCTGAGTTTGGATTTTTCACCGGATGGCAAATTCATCGCTTCGGGTGGCGGAGATAAGGCTGTGAGGATCACCGATGTCACCAGCGGAAAGCAGACGCGGGTCTTCGAAGGGCACACGCATCATGTTCTGGGCTTGGCTTACCGGGCTGATGGTCGCATCCTCGCGAGTGCCGGGGCTGATAACGTGGTGAAAATCTGGGACATGATCACGGGCGACCGGAAAAAAAATATCGACGGTTGGGATAAGGAGGTGACTTCCGTGCAGTTCATCGGTGCGACGGATCAGATCGTCACTTCCGCAGGGGACAATCGAATCCGAATGGTGCGCGACAGCGGAGCCGAAGTGCGAGCGATGGCGGGACTGCCTGACTTCATGCACGGAGCTGCGGGGGCGGCTTCCGGTTCGGTCATCATTGGTGGCGGTCAGGACAGCGTGCTCCGTGTTTGGGAGGGTGCCACGGGCAAGGAACTGGTGGTGTTTGGAGCGAAATAGACCTCACTGGTTGTCCTCGCTCTCAGCTTCCGGGGCCGGAGTCCGCACGGATGGTAAAGGTGCGACGATGTTCACCGGCCAGGGGCGGAATCGCTCGAAAAGGCCGGGGGTGAGCTCTCGACTGGTTTCGTAACCACGTCTCAGCATTTCGAGTTTGGCGTCAATGTTGTCCACGTGGTGAAGCGCGATCGCTTCAGGCGTCTTTGGCAGCACGGGCGAGCCGAATTGATACTCGCCGTGGTGGGATGCGATGAGATGCAGAAGGTGAAGCCTAACCGTATCACTCGGCGGCTCGATTTGAAGCCACTCCGCTGCCTCTGGGCGGTCCTGGAGATCACGCCAGAGCCTATTTACCAACTCAAGTCCCAGTGGGATGTGGCCGAGCATTTCGCCCGTGATGTTATAGGGCTGATTGAATCCCGTTTCTGGGTAGCCATTTTCCCAGAGTTTCCCACAGTCATGAAACAACACGCCAGCGATGATGAGGTCATGATTCAGGTGGGGGTAAACGGAGCAGATCGCCGCTCCGGTCCGCATCATCTGTGCCACGTGCTCGACAAGGCCACCGCGCCGCGCATGGTGATTTTCACGTGCCGCGGCGGCTCGGCGGAAACGATCGGCGTGCTTTTCGAGAAAGAGCAGACTCAGAGCCTTCAAGCGCGGGTCGGAGAGGTTGTCGACGAAGCGCAGGATGTCTTCGAAATCGGCGCGTTGTTTGGCCGCCAGTTCTTCGCTCCCGTTGAGCAAGAGGGAGATCTCGGACTCCATCAAAGGCCGAAGAAGAGGCTGTCTGGGCTCAAGTCCGTATTTCCCGGCGTCCACCCATTGGGCCGAGATCTCGATAAAATCTCCGCGCTTTAGCTCACGGACTTTTGGGAAAGCGGGGTTGTTATCAAAGACCCTCCAGACCAAGGAGTCGGTCGCGTCCGCTAGCTTAGCCTCCCAGAACGGACTGCCCTGCGAGGTGGTTTTCTCGTGTTTCCCATCGATCTGCGCATGGATGCGGTAGGGCTGCGGTGTGGGGCCTGCCACCTGCTTCAGCTGGGAGATCGAGAGCAGGTCGATTTCGTTTTCTTCAGTCACCCTGACAGTGAAAGCTAGGGAAGGGTCGGAATGCAAGACGAACTTCGGGGTTGATTGTTTCTGGACGACACGGTCCTGATTGCGTATGGCTACGGCATCGCATGGGAAACGTTGTTGTGCTCGGATCAATGAATTATGACTGCCAGGCAGTCGTGGATGAATTTCCAAGACCTGGTGAGACGCTGTTCGCCCGTTCACTGGATTTCAATTTGGGCGGGAAGGGGGCAAATCAGGCTGTGTCTGCAGCGAGGCAGGGTGCCATGGTGGCGATGATCGGCTGCGTGGGAGACGACAGTGCCGGGCAGGCTTACATCGAGTATCTGGCGCGTCGTGGAATTCAGACGGGTGGCATTGTGGTGCGCGAAGAAGAGCCGACCGGGACTGCCATGATTCTGGTGCGCAAACGCGATGGCGAGAACACCATCGTGGTGGGAGCCGGTGCCAATGGGACACTCACGCCGGAAGAAGTGGCAGCGCAGCAGCCGTGGATCGCTATGGGGCGGATCATGCTGACCCAGTTTGAGGTGCCCATGGAGTGCGTGGTGGCGGCTCTGAAACTGGCCCGGACAATGGGCACCGCGACTTGTCTGAATCCCTCTCCGTGGCGCACAGATTTCCCTTGGGGGGAAATGGAGCTGGATTTTGTGATCGTGAATGAAGAGGAGGCTGCTTCTCTGCTGGGACGTCATGTTTGGTCCATGACGGATGACAAATGGGTCTTGCCCAAACTCGCTGAGATGCGAGTGGAAACGCTGATCATCACCCGAGGTGCGGCTTCGACTTTGGTGTTCTCGAACTCGCTTCGAAGCATCGAGTATCCGACTCTGGAGGTCTCACCTGTGGATACGGTGGGAGCTGGCGACTGTTTTGCTGGCACCTTTGCAGCTCGCTGGGCCGAGGAGAGGAACTTTGTGAAGTCCATCCAAGCGGCTAACATTGCGGGTGCTCTAGCCACTTTGGAAAGGGGAGCTCAGGATTCGATTCCGCCCAAGGAAAGGGTGGATGAAATACTTGCTAAATGGGTCTGAGCGCACGTTCATCCCGGACACTTTTCCTCTCTCTCTATGCAAATCCACGTCGGACGGAACAACCAGCAACTCGGAACCTTCACTGCCTCACAAATTTTGGACGGGCTTGCCTCAGGGCAATTTTTGCCGACGGACCTGGCCTGGCATGAGGGATTGGGAGACTGGCAGCCCCTGAGCACTCTCGAGGCTCTGAGCGCTGCGCCTGAGATCCCGGTGAGTTCATCGCCTCCGCCGGTTCCTCAGCCCATCTTTAAGGCTCCGGCTTCGGTTCCCGTGACTCCAGTTCAGTCCTCCTCGTCTTCTTTGCCGGGATGGAGTCTCGGTCTTGGCATTGCTTCCTTTGTGTGCGGATTGTTTGCGGGGTTACCAGCGGTGATCTGTGGTCACAAAGCGCTGGGAAAAATCAAACGCGGAGAAAGCTCTGAAGGTGGCAGAGGGATGGCGATTGCCGGACTGATCATGGGTTACCTTTCGATTGCGCTGACGGTCGTGGTGATTCCTGTGATGATCGCAGTCGCAGTGCCATCTTTTGCTGTTGTCCAACAGAAGGCCTTGGAGGCCGCATCGATGAGTAACGCGAAGCAGATTGTGATGGCCTGCAAAACGTATGCCGCAGATCATGAGGGGAATTATCCGCCTGATCTCGATGCGCTCAGGACGGGAAGTATCCTGCTCGATGAACGCGTGTTCGTTTGTCCGTTGCTCAAGGACGATACCCAAATCGGCTACGAGTACTATGGCGCCGGAATGAAGGACAGCGATGCGCCGGATAAAGTCATCCTCGTGGGTAAAGCCGTGACTGAAAAAGGTGAACGCGTTATCGTCTATAACGACTCGAGTGCGAAAATGATGACTCTTCCCGAACTGCCACAGGGCCGTTAGTTCGTCTTACGCGGCTGAAAAAGGGGGAGCAATTCCCCCAGTGCCTGAGAGCTCCGGCAGACGAGGGTGAGATTGGCCACGGCCGCAGGGATGTGCTCTTTGAACCGAGGTTTTCCGAGATTTCGGCTCAGGTTTCCATAAGCGCCAAGTGCCTGCATGAGACGTTGCGCGGCGCAAAGGTAAAAAGTCTCGCGCAACTCAAAGGTCGAGACGCCGCGCTGCTCGGCGTAAAAGTGCAGCAGGTCATCACGGCAACTGTCCGTCAAGGTGACGTAAGGATCAAAAAGCAAAGAGGCGACGTCATACTCCGCGAGACCGAGCCTCAGACCTTGGTAGTCCACAAACCAAGCATCGGAGCCACGCAGCATAATGTTTTGACTCTGAAAGTCACGATGCACGAGGCAGCGCGGAAGTTTTGCAAGTCGCTGGCGGAGGAGCTTGAGCGCTTGATGGGCGGAGTCGAACTCAGCCGCGCGGAAGTCGCGCTCGAGGTGTCCACGCACGAAATGATCAAGAAAGTACTTCTGCTCCCACTCATAGAGAGGCTCATCAAAGGGAGCCTCCAGTTCAGCCTTTGTGCTGGCCGTGAGGTGGGATTCACGCTCGCTGTGGACCTTGGCGATCTCGCGAAGGGCATCTTCATAAAAGGGCCGCCGCACTTCCCAGGGTTCATTGGCTTTGGCGTGCAGATCCACGGAGCCCAGGTCCTCGACCCAGATGCAGAGTTTATCCGGATCAAAGGCGTAGATGGTGGGCACACGAACGCCTAGTTTTTGGAGTCGATACGTGGCAGGGACAAACTTGGGGTTGTCACTCCGAGCCATCGTGTAAACCATCAGGATCATCGGCGCATGGACGCCTTCATCCCAAACAAGGCGATAAAAATGGCGGTCGGAGCCCCCTTTGATGATTGCCTCCACCTTGCAGGGCTGCCCTGCCAGATTGGGAAACTGCTGGCGGGTCAGGATGAGAAGGGCTTCGTGTTCGGGAGGCATCGGCGTGGTTGGATCAGAAATCTGCCTCATTATGCGCACCTGTCACGCGAATGCCAGAGCGGACAATGCAACGTCGGAGGCGCGCGCCCGACTCGACTCGTGCACCGGGCCAGATGATGCAGTCACGGAGCTCGGCTCCCGCCTCGATCACGCTGCCTGCTCCCACGACGTTGACTCCGCGGAGGTGAGCCGCGGCGGATACTTCAGCCAGGGGATCGATCGAAGTGAGATGCCGTGCGCTCTCGGCTGCATAGCTCGGGAAACGGGAATCTAACTCATGAAGACCCGCGTGGGCGTCCAGATAGCTGGCGCGACTACCCAGGTCCCACCATTGTCCTTCATCGAGCACCACGCCGCCGAGTCTCTGCCCACTGCGGATCAATTCGAGAAAGATGGGAATCACCGACTCGACTTTTCCCGGAGTGAGCCATTTGAAAAACTCCGGCTCGACCACGTAAATGCCGGTGAAGAGAAACTGGCCATCAGAGCCCGTGCCCAACTTCCCTCGGATGTCAGTGATGAGACCGGTCTGTGCATTGAGTGAAATGTGCTGCGCCGGGCCTTCGGAGCGGAGGCCGAGGGTCACGAGGTTCCCGCGCGTGCGGTGCTCGTGCAGCAGCCTTTCGAGTGGCAGATCCGTGAGGATGTCACCATTGTAAACGATGAAGGGCTCGTTCCCGATCAAGTCCTGCACATTGGCGATGCCGCCCGCAGTCTCTAATCGCACCGGGGATTCGTTTCGAAAGTGAATCGGTGCACCTCGATAAATCTGATCTGGAAACTGCTTTTGGTAGGCCTCTGGGATGTGATGTGTATTCACCACGAACTCCTTCACGCCCAAGGCCATCAAGTGATCAAACGCATAGGTGATCAGCGGTTTTTGAAAAACAGGGATCAGAGGTTTGGGTAACTGGTCGGTCAAAGGACGGAGCCGCTCACCCATGCCGGCACCTAACACAAAAGCCTTGTTCACCCGCGGATTTACGTTCTCATAGGGAGTGATGCAAACGGAAATCCCGACCGGTTGAGCGCTGAGACTTCATCTTTTATTCACCTACTCAAAGCATGACAGACACGGATCGAAAAATCATCGCGGCACAAGGTTATGTGGAGCTCGGTCTTTTTGATGAGGCTCGGGCAGAGCTTGGGAGTTTACCGGAGTCTATGTTCCGCCGGTCAGATGTGCTGGAGGTGGCCGTCTTGTGCTTCATGGGGGAGCGCCGCTGGGAGGATGCACTGGAAAATGCAACCTTGCTCTGTCAGATCGAGCCCGAGGAGCCGGGTGGATTCATCCACGCTGCGTATTGTCTTCATGAAATGGGGCGCACTCAGGAGGCGGCCGATTTACTGATCGGAGGCCCTTCGACGCTCCATGCGAAGGCCGTTTTTTTCTACAATCTCGGCTGTTACCGCGCGCGCCTGGGCGATGCCGAAGGCGCGGTGGAAATGCTGAAACAGGCGTTTTCAAAAGATGAGAGCCTCCGCCGTGAAGCCCGGCGTGATCCGGACCTGAATAGCCTGCGGAAGAAATTAGACATCATCTGATGAAGGCCATCGAGCTAGAGCAAATTGCTGCGTTGAATGCGTGGTTTGAGGGAAACTTCACTGAGCGTGCAGAGATCGGCGCAGCTGTTTCCGTCTGGCAGCGTGGCGTGGAGATTGTGTCTCGGGTTGGCGGCACGATGACTCGCGGCGGAGCGGATAGGTGGGCTCCCAGCACCCTGGTTCCCGTTTGGTCTGCCACCAAAGGCCCAGCCGCAGTGACCTGTCTCCTCGCTCTTCATGATGCAGATGTTTCGCTCAGCAGTCCAGTGGCGCGTGTCTGGCCGGGTTTTGCGTCTGCTGGAAAAGC
>CAMBPV010000121.1 GCA_945869695.1 Prosthecobacter debontii | reverse complement strand
AGATGCGCATGGCATACTCGCCACCGCCAAAGATCTGCACCTGTCCCACGCCGGTGAGGCGGGAGAGTTCGTCCTTCACATTCAGCGTGGCGTAGTTCCGCAGGTAGATTTCATCGTAGCGGTCACTTGGCGAGAGCAGATGCACCACGAGCGTCATGTCCGGTGAGGACTTCACGGTAGTCACACCATAGCGACGCACTTCTTCCGGCAGTTTCGGCAGCACCTGCGAAACGCGGTTTTGCACCTGCACCTGCGCAAGATCGAGATCCGTTCCGATCTTGAAGGTCACGGTGAGAATCATGACTCCATTCGCCGTGCTCTGGGAGGACATGTAAAGCATGTTCTCCAGCCCGTTCACCGTCTGCTCGAGAGGCGATGCCACCGTCTCTGCGATGGTCTTCGGATTCGCACCTGGATAGGTCGCCGTTACGATGACCGTTGGCGGCACGACCTCCGGGTATTCAGAGATCGGAAGCTGGAAGAGCGAGATCGCACCGAGGATGAAAATCAGAAGGGATAGGACCCCCGCAAAAATCGGGCGGGTGATGAAGAAAGAGGAGAAGTTCATGCGATGGAGTCAGCAGTCCGCGGAGAGCAAAAGAGGTCTCTCCTCACTTGGGGCTGGGTGTGGTGATTTGTTTCCCCGCTTCCACCGGAGCTACTGGCATCCCGGGCATTGGGAGTCTTGCCATTCCGTTGATGATGATCTTTTCTCCAGCCGACACTCCGGTGCGGATGATCCGCTTCCCGTCAATGGAGGGTCCGATGGTAATGGGCTTATAGACGGTGACGTTCTTTTCATCGACGCCTAAAACGTACTTATTGGCCTGGTCAGTCAGGATGCTTTTTTCCTCGACTAGCAAGGCGGTATACTTCGCCGTCATGGGCAAACGAATACGTGCGAAAAGACCCGGAGTTAGAACGCCGTCTTTGTTTGGAAACTGCGCACGAAGCACCATGCTTCCCGTTCCTGCGTCCAACCGATTGTCGAAGGATTCGACGTAGCCTTGATGCGGAAAGCCTGTTTCATTCGAGAGCTGAGCTTCGACAGGAACCTCACCTTCGGAATTCGTGAAGAGCTTTTTACTGCGTTGAAGCGACTGAAGTTTAAGGAGGCTATTCTCATCGATATCCGTGTAAACATAGACGGGATCGACCGAGACAATGGTCGTCAGTAGTGTGGTGCCACTCGTCACATAGTTTCCCGTCGTCGTCATCGCACGGCTGATGCGTCCCGAAATGGGTGCACGGACCTCGGCATGGGATAACTCCAACTCCGCCGAATGCTCCAATGCCTTCGCCGCTTCCAGGGCAGCTTGAGCCTGCAGTTTTCCCGACTCTCTCGCCTCCCCCTGTTCCGGAGCAATGGCACGGGCCGCCAACAGTTTGGTCACTCGGTCTGCTTCCTGAGTGGCCACCATCGCCACCGCTTCAGCACGCTGACGCTCGGCCTTGGCTCCACTGAGCTTGGTCTTGAACGGACGTTGATCGATCGTGTAAAGAATATCGTCCTTCGCCACCTGGCTGCCGGCCTGGAAATGCACCTCTGTGATGTAGCCGGAGATTCGCGGACGAAGCTCCACTGTCTCAACGGGCTCCACACGACCCGTGAACTCCTCCCACTCAACCAGTTCTTTCTGCTCGACGGTGGCAAGAGTCACGGGTGATGGCGGCATCGGCCCTGCACCTGCACCATCCGCTGACGGTTTGTGACAGGAAGAAAAAGAAGTAAGGAGGATGAAAAAAGTAAGGCGAATTATCATGATATCGTTAACTTGACCAAAGGGTTTAAAATCACTCAGATTTTAGGATCTAAAGGAGGCAGACCCAGAATCGAACACACGCCCGACTCAAGCTGAGCCAACTGCCCCAAATCATTCCAAATTCGAGCGTGCGTTAAAAGCCCCTCCGAGAAAGCAAACACGATGTTTGCCTTCGCCTTGGCATCTGGCGCATGGATGATTCCTTCTGAATGACAATCGCGGATGGCAGACTCAAAGTAGCGCACATATTGGGCCAGAATATCCTGAAGTTTGCCCCGTAAGCCTTCGTCAATGATGCTAATCTCAGCACCCAGTGAATGAACAGGACACCCCAACACGTGCCCATGCTTTTCCCTCATCCTCTCTTGTTCAGCGACGAGATTCTTCATGCAATTAAGGATCCTTTGTCCGGCGGGATTCACGGGTGAAAAGATATGATCCAACTCGGCACGGTGGTGGCCCCACGCCGTATCGATACCCACCGCGGCCAAGGCCGTTTTTGACTCAAAAAAGTGGTAAAAGCTCCCCTTCTTCACTCCGGCACGCTCGCAGATGTCATCCACCGAAGTACTGCCATAGGACCCCGTCCAAATGAGTTCAATCACGGCTTCAATCAGTCGTTCTCTCGCGTCAGTAACCCTACCCATCCGGCTCCCTTCCATCCACTAGACGTTCCGTCAACTATTTTATCCCGCATCGCACCAGAATCTTAAAAACCAATTTACCCAGCTCACTCTTACTGATCCACTTTCTGCTTGGCAGATCATCACGACCCGAGTCTGATGGGCGAGTGAGTTTGTGGAAAACGATCCAAATTTTAGGAGTGTTTTTCTGGGCGGTGATGACGGGACTTTTGATCCGTGACACCTATTTCCCAGAGGAGTCCCGATTTGCAGAGATGCCCCCGGGTTTTGTCTTGGATCTCTTTCTGCAACACCGAGACGTTCCGAAGACGCTCCTGCTATACAAAGGAGACCAAAAGCGAGGACACGCGCTGATCGGAGTCCGTGCCCTACCCGCAGCACCCGATCAAACACCGGTCTATGACTTTCAGGGTTCCGGACAGATCGATGGTGAAGCTTTCGGCAATGCGGAGCACCAAATGACGTGGAGACTGACCAGCGAACTGGACGATGCCAAGAAATGGCGGAAGCTCTCACTCCAAATGATCTGGCAAACCACCAATCCTTCCGCTGGTGCCGATCAAGGCCTCGTCGCCAACATCGCATGGAAGGAAGGAGGTGGGCCTCCCGCTTTCGAAGTTCGTCAGGGCGGTAAAGTGATCATGGATTTAGCCAAGGCAACTTCGATGCTGGAAGGTGGAGCATTTCCCCTTCTCAATCTCATCGGCGGAACGAAGGGCAACGGATTTGCAAGCGGGCTGGCCCAAATCAAAGCCCGTGAAGGCCTCATGATGCTGGCAGGCAAACGTCGGAAGTGCTACGTGCTCCAGATGCAAATCATGGGCATGTACGAAATGAAGGCCGTCTTCACTGAGGCAGGCGAACTGGCGCGGGTGGACCTACCCCAAGACTGGCAATTGCTCGAACCCATGATCCACGGCCTGGGCGGCCACGTCGTTCCTTGAATGGATTTCTGCCTTCCCTCTCTCCATGATCGAAATTAACGGACTGACAATGCGCTACGGTGACCTCCTGGCGCTTGATGATTTGAACCTCTCCATTCCTCAGGGAGAATTTTTCGCATTCCTAGGACCCAATGGAGCCGGTAAAACAACGGCGATCAAGCTCCTGACCGGACTCCTCAAACCCACGGCAGGCGAGGTCCGAATCTGTGGACACAACATCCAGACGCACCCGATGGGAGCAAAATCTCAGCTCGGATATGTCCCCGATGTGGCCGTGTTTTATGAGAAGCTGACACCCATCGAATTCATGCAGTTCATCGCAGACCTTTATGAAATGGATGCAACTGATGCAGCCGCAGCGACTGAGGACCTCTTCACCAAGTTTGCCCTCGCGACCTATGCTCAGCAGCGGATTGAGAACCTCAGCCACGGAACCCGGCAACGCCTCGCCATCGCCTCTGCCCTTCTGCATAACCCGAAGGTATTTGTCATTGATGAGCCCATGGTCGGATTAGACCCCATCCACGCAAGAACGGTGAAGCAAGAAATCAAGGCGCGCAGCCAGGCAGGCATGACCGTCCTCATGAGCACCCACCTCTTGAATATCGCAGAGGAGTTGGCAGACCGGATCGCCATTCTCCATGAGGGCCGCCTCATCGCACTCGGGACGATGGAGGAACTGCGCGGACTGGATGGAAACAAAGGTCAAAAACTTGAGGAGATTTTTCTCGGCATGGTGACCTCGGACGCGTAAAACACACACCTCGAGATGAAACCCACCACTTACATTTTCATGGGCGTTTGCGGCTGCGGCAAAAGTTTGCTGGGCTCGATGTTCGCACGTTCTCAAGGCGGCATCTTCGAAGACGCCGATGATTTCCATCCTTCCGAAAATGTCGCCAAGATGTCAGCCGGCATTCCCCTGACTGACGAAGATCGTGCGCCTTGGTACGCGATTCTCCGCGCTCGGATTCTCGAAATGCGAGAGCAAACACCCTGTTACGTGCTCGCCTGCTCCGCCCTCAAGCAAAGCTATCGAGATGCACTCAGAGGGAAAGATGCGACCGACCCCATTGCCTTCGTTTACCTCAAAAGCAGCGTTGACCTGATTCGCACCCGGATGGCGGCGAGAAAAGGCCACTACATGCCGCCCAGCCTCGTGGACAGCCAGTTCGCCATTCTTGAACCACCTCAGGATGCGATCTCTGTTTCCATCGATCAAACACCAGAGGCTCTGCTGAACGAGATTCAGCAGGCCATCCGGGTTCGATTCGATTGAACTCACGTGCCGCTAGGCCTTCGCCAGCGCCTCAGTCACAGCATCATCAAAACATCCACTGAGAACAGCAAGACCTTCTTCGAGAGCTTCCTTGGGAATCGTTAACGGCGGGCAAATCTTGACGGTCTGCCCCCAGGCACCCACAGGCGCGAAGAACAAAAGACCGCGCTGGTAACAAAGCTCAATCACCCGGTGCGCCAGGTTATGATCCGGCTCACGTGTACCGGGCTTTACCGTCTGAAGTCCTCCCACGAGACCTGCCGCAGTGACGTGTCCGATTACCTCAGGGTGGCGCGCCTGGATGGCTCGACAACCCGCCAGCAAAATCGGCTCCAACCGTGCCGCATTCCCGGTCAAATCCTCGCGCAGGATCTTTTTGATGTTCGCCAATGCCGCCGCACAACACACCGGATTTCCCGTGTGCGTGCTCGTCATCGAGCCGGGTGGAAATTGGTCCAAGATGTCAGCACGGCCGATCACCGCCGACACAGGCATCGATGAACTGATCCCCTTGCCACAGCAAATCAAATCTGGCACCACGCCGTAGTGCTCAAACGCCCAAAACCGCCCGGTGCGACCGAAGCCCGACTGCACCTCGTCAAAGGTCAGCACCACCTGATGCTCGTCACACCACGCACACAGTTTTTCAATGTAGGGAACCGGGGCAAAGTCAGGACCCACTCCCTGATAACTCTCCATGATCACTCCCGCGATCTCAGAAGGCTTCATCCCGCTCTTTTCCACGGCTTCCAAAAACGTATCAAAGCTGCAATCTTCTTGCCAATAACCATCCGGAAAGGGCGCATTAAAAATCGCCGGGTCCATGTTCACGATCCACGTTTTCTGTCCCGCCATGCCCCCAGCCTGCTGCGAGGCTAAAGTCCGACCGTGATAGCCACGCTCAAACCCGATGATCCCAATCTTACCACGCCCCCCCACCTTGATACCGTGGGCCCTCGATAGCTTAATGGCGCACTCAGTTGCCTCAGAGCCCGTGCTCAGAAGGAACACTTTTTGCAAGGCTGCTGGCGAGACACTCGCAATCAACTCAGCCAACTCCACTCTCTCTTCACCAGGGAAAACATAATTGTGAAGCAGGCCACTGTTTACCTGATCAATGATCGCCTGCCGCACCTCAGGAACGCCGTGCCCACAATTGGTCACCAGAACTCCACTGCTCCAGTCCAGCCACCGGTTTCCGTGCTTGTCATAGACAAAAATATCTTCGGCTTTCTCCCACACAATCGGCGGCATCCCACTCATCGACAGTGGCTCATACTTGCGACTCTTCTCCAAGACGGCGAGTGAATCAGGATGCGGGATCTGCGTGCAGATCGTCCGATATTGGGTGCTGACGTGAGGGACTGTTTGTGGTGTGATATTAAATTCCTTACCCATGATGTTGAATGATTGAGCTTCATCACTAGCAGGAATCCGACTGCCGCGCTACGCGTCGAGTCGCGGGATGTAGTACTTTTATGCTCTAGCCCTATCGCTCAGCATTTGCCTTGGCGACTAAGCGTCCTTCGGCCCCGGTTGGCCAGGCAGCGCCGTTCTCGATCCACTCTCGAATGACGCCCACCTGATCCTCGGTCAAACTCAGTTCAACACGGGGCATTAAGTTGGCATGCCCGCCTTTGCGAGAGATCGCGGTTACGATTAAACTCTCGTCGGGTTTACCAGGCACAATGAAACGCTTACCCCCGCGCCCGATGTGAAGCACCTCCGGCCCGGATAAATTCAGCCTGCTGGGATTGGCATTGGTCGAGTGACAGGCGAGGCAATTGCGCTCCAAGATCGGTTTCACCTCACTCACGAAAAATGCCTCGTCCTCGGAAACAGTATTTTTCGAGAGGGTGCAAGCCCCCATCGAGAGGGCTAAAACGAAGAGAGCAGCAAGTCGCGTTTTTGAACTCATGGCACCATCATAAGCGCTCCCTGCGGTCCATTGCACCGCCTTTCTTGCCATTTCTTGGTCAATCATTTCCACCCCACCGTTGAACGATGGCCCGCTAGATCTCAACAGGCTTGTATCCCCCTCTGGAGCGAAACCAAAACCACATTCCGAGGTAACAGATGAGCATGAACGTGGGAAGCACGGCGATGTTCACAAAGGCACCTCGCTTGCTGTCCGCCTGCACCGTTTCGAGCTCTTTTGATCCACTCGCATCCAGCTTTTTGATCTTCTCCTGATCGAGACTTGGCGCGCTGCCGAAAATACTCGGCTTCGCCACGCCTTCCACCTGAGCGAGCAGCGCCGAGTGATCTTTGCTCAAGCGTTTATGCATGTCCTGATCCTGCTGGTAACCGATGAATGGACTCCCCAAAACGCCAAGGAAGAGAACACCCACGGCAGAGACTCCATTCAGAGTCAATGCACCTCCTTTTGGAAACTGCTCCGACGTCAGTCCCAAAGTCGTGCTCCACAGGAAAGTCTTACCTACTGCATACACAGTCGATGCAGCCACGATGGCCCAACCCACACTCTGGGAGAGCAAAAGCAGCCCGACGATCGCAATCCCGGCACCGATCACAAGAAGCCCGATCGGCGAAAAGCGATGCACAATGGGACCTGCGTAAAAGCGCAAGATCGTCATGATCGCAGAAACATAAACAAACACCCAGGCGGCAAAATTCGGCGAGTCAGCCGGCCCATTGAGTTTCAATAACTCAGGCATCCAGCCATCGGTGCCCAGTTCCGTCGTGGCCAGCGGTCCGATGACGATCAGGACCACCAAAAACAACCAGTTCCCCAGCGAGCCCGTGTATAGGCCAATCAGAACCGCCACCCCTCCGGCGATGGCCAGGTCGATCGTCCAGTTCACCTCTTGGCCTGCCATCTGATAAACAGCCGCCACGATCAAAGCCGTGATCATGAAGAAGCCCACTGCTCCGACTTCCTTCAGCATGTCACGATAACTCACGCCTGCAGCCACACGCTCATTCACAGGAAACTTACACGGAAGAATCAAGAGCGCATAGATCACAACAGGGACAAAACAAAGTGCGAATCGAAATTTCCAAACCGCATCAAAACCCAGCGTTGTGTTGGGGAACAAAGCGCAAAACAGCGCACCCAACGCCAATCCAGCAGGCCATCCAGCATGGAGAATATTGAGCCATTTCGATTTCTCCTTGCTAAACAAAGTGGCCACCACCGGATTGATGAAGGACTCCACCGTTCCATTGGCGACTGCTACCAGAAGTGTGCTCCAATAGAACGACGTAAACCCATCTGCATTCAAAGTCAGCACCAATGAAACCAGGTGACAGGCAATGGCAAAAAGCGCTACCGTTTTATAGCCGATCCAGTCGATGATCAGACTGAAGAAGATGATACTCAGAGCAAAAGGCCACATGCCCGCACCGTTGATGGCCCCTTTTTCATTCTCAGACAGATTAAATCCATCCTGCAGCAATCCGATGGTGTTAGCCCGCACACCAAACACAAATGAGGTGGCTACCAGAGCAATGAAACAGGCCCAGAAAAGTTTCATGTTTGCTTTATCGGAATCGGCTGGGGAAGAATTGTGGCTCATGGTGGAAACAGTAGTTCGAAAGAAACCTGATTAGAATCAATCAGCCCCGCTTGGGCAATTCTTTTCTGAACAGATTAAAAATTAGCGAGCGGCCTCAGATAGAGTCAATCCGATCTCCACGTGCCCTTCAATCTCCGAATGAAGCGTTGATGCCATTTTAAGGGCTTCTGATTTCGCTTCATCTTGGCTTGAAGGTTCTCGATCTTCTCCCTCATCCGGACACACCTCTCTTTCAATCTCTCCTTAGCCGTTCGTTGCTCGCTGAGTTCACGCTCCCTGACCGCAAGGGTTTCGTGGTAGTCTTTGGCGACACCACGCATAGCCTCGAGGGAACTTCGCAGCGAGGAATTCGCCGAAACCAGCAACTCGTGCGCAGTCCTCAGTGACGCGAAACTCGATTCTTGGCAATCTATTTTTGAGTCAAGCTGAGCAATGTAGTCGCGAAGAATTTCACGCTCCGTCGTCCAATGCCATAGATCCTGCGATGCCACCGACGGTTGATCTTGTTCGACATCAGGCACCTTTGGACCTTCCCACATTTCGCTCAATTCACGAGCAAGCCTTTCAGTGTGGGCTTGCGCTCGATTGAGCGCTTCGGTTTCATCAGGATCGCGGAATTCGTATCGCTCCAATTCACTCTTCCACTTTTCTGAAAAGATCGCTCTATTTCTGGTCGCAATGAAGCTGCGAAATCCGACTTTCGAACTGGCACTGCGATGATGAATCAGTTTGGAATCCAGATTGCAGAGCACAATCTGCCCATGCCTCCGGATCGACATGCACAAATCCACATCCACATAGTAGGCCGGATACAAACGCTGGTCGAGCCCCCCGATCGCATCCCAGGTTTGGGTGCGCACGAGAATGGAACAAGTGCCCGAGTAGTCCACTGGATACACTGTTACAGGATTTCTAATTCTAGGCTCCCCGCTTCCCCAAGATGGAGAGGTAAGCGCATTTTTCCAGAGAATCGCACCTGCTAATTGCAGCCTTCCATCAGGGAAGTAGACCTGACTTGCAACGGCACCAGCCTCGGGTCGTTCGACCATCGTTTCGACCAACGATTCAAGCCAGCGCGGCATGATTTCGACATCATCGTGGATCAGTGCCATGTATTGACCGCGGGCGACAGAACGCCCTCGATTATTACCCCCCGCCACGCCCAGATTGGCAGGGGAATCCACCACAATCGCCCCAGAGACCTGCTCTTCCAAGACTCGTCGGACTTCATCCGTGGCGGCATTCATCACAACAATCACTTCGACTGGAATCGAGTCGCCAAGATTGCGTTCTAAAGATCGCAGGCAACCAAGAAGAAGTTGCGCCTGACTGGTGGTCGGAATCAATATCGAAACCATCGGCTCCGACTCTCGAGGCAAAACAATGACCCTTGGCGTCGCATTCCCGTCCGCTGATTCGCTCATGATATCGAAAACGGCCAATGATCAGTAGCCTAACACCGGCTGAAATTTGTACGGGATCAGATCTGTATCCAAAGGGAGTCGAAACTTATCTGGGTCCTCGTGATTGTATTGAATCGTTGGGAAATTGACGACAAGGCAATCTTTACCTCCGACGTTTTGGTCGGCATGCCAGACCCCGCTTGGTATACTCAGCAACTGCCGGTGATGCTCAGTGAGGTAGTGCTCAACGACCAGACCAAAAGTTGGGGAATCTGCCCTCGAATCATAGAGAACCACCCGAATCTCGCCCTGCATGATGCAATACCGGTCTTCATGATTCTTGTGCATGGCCCACCCCTTGATCAATCCAGGCCGAATCGTATAAAAATAGGTAAACACCAATGGATCTGGATGCCAACCCCACCTCGGATCAAACATTTCGCAAACCGTTCCACGATCATCCGTATGCAATACCAAATCTCGAATCCGCACACCCTCGATCATTCTCCTGCAGGGTTTTCCCTCAGGTGTGACGAATTGCCGATCTTTAAGACTTGCCGCTTCGAGGATCTGGGAATGCTGAGATGACATGTGAAAATTCGGGAGGAAGTAGAACGTGACTATAAGACTCTAGAACACGGTTAGGCGATGAGTCTATTCTGTTTTGCAAATTCTCGCGGCCCGATAGAGCAGCGGTAGTCGATTTGGTTCCTCGCATCTCTGGGTGCATGTCCTCTCTCGGGTGGATGCGATTCTGACTTGTGACGCCATGGGCCCTCGACACATTGAGCCGAGACTCTATTTCATGATTCGATTTCAAATTTTTGGTTTTCCGGTCGGTGTTCACTGGGCTTTTTGGCTCATCACAGCGCTGTTGGGTGGAGCGGCAGATGCGACTTCACCTGATGGCCTCAAGCGCGTTTTGATCTGGGTAGCCGTGGCCTTTGTTTCCATTCTCTGGCATGAGTTGGGTCATGCGTTTGTGATGCGGCACTTCGGTGATCGAAGGACAAGCATCCTGCTTTATGGTGGGGGTGGATTGGCCTCAGGCAGCGCTTTCCGCACCCGGCGGGAGCAGATCCTCATCAGTTTTGCAGGACCAGCGGCGGGCCTTGCCTTAGGCGGATTGGTGTTTTGGATCGACGCAGCGTTCCCGATGAACTCTCCTTACGCGAGGCTGATCGTGCGCGATCTTCTCTGGATCAATATCGCATGGTCCCTGGTGAATCTGCTACCCATCATCCCGCTCGACGGCGGTCGGATCAGTGAGGCTGCGCTGGCCCACCGTGGGAGGCGGGCTCTCCAGATCAGCCTTTTTTGTGCAGTGGCCGTAGCCCTCTACGCCTTCACCCAGTGGGGCTCGATCTTCATTGGACTGATGTTTGCGGCCATGGCCGTGGACAACTGGCGCACCATGAATGGGCAGGCTCCGACGGGTTGGATGGGCCATTAAAATTCAAGACCATGAACGAGGAACTCAACGATCTCATGACGGTGCTGCGCTTTGCCAGCGTCTCCACAAACAGCGCACAAGCCGCCGATGTCCGCGCCTGCGCAGACTGGCTGGTGACAAAATTTGAATCACTCGGTCTCAGCGTCGCCCTCCATGAGACACCGGGCTACCCCGTGATTCTCGCTCGCAATGCGCACGTCCCAGGCAGACGCACCGTTTTGATTTACGGTCACTACGATGTGCAGCCTGCAGAGCCCATGAATGAATGGAAGAGCCCGGCCTTTGAGCCCACCATCCGAGACGGTCGCATCTACTGCCGGGGCTCCACCGACAACAAGGGTCAGTTCATGGCTCACCTCAGAGGAATCGAGGAGATCCTGGCAAAGGAGGGTAAGCTTCCCGTGAACCTCATTTTCCTGATCGAAGGCGAAGAAGAAATCGGCAGCCCGAATCTTCGGTCCTTTTTGGAAACACACCGGGATGAGTTAAAATGCGATGTCGTCGCCATATCGGACACCGGAATGGTGGCGCAAGGAGTCGGCACCTTCACCTATGGCCTCCGGGGCATCGCCTGCATGGAAGTGCGGGTAAAGGGACCCACCATCGATCTGCACTCGGGCATCTTCGGCGGAGCTGTGGCCAATCCGAACACCATGGTGGCGCGCTTAGCTGCAACAATGCACGACTCAGAAGGCCGAGTCACCATTCCCGGCTTCTACGAGGGAGTCAAAGATCTCCAAGACTGGGAACGCGAAGCGTGGATGAGCCTTGGAGACAGTGAGCCAGAAACCCTCGAGCTGACCGGCGCTCCAGAGCTTTTTGGCGAGGCAGGTTTTCACGAGCGCGAGAGACGATGGGCACGCCCGACGGCAGAGATCAATGGCATCGGCGGTGGCTACCAGGGACCTGGCTCCAAAACCGTGATCCCGCGTGAAGCCATGATGAAGATCTCCTTCCGCCTCGTCCCAAGTCAAAACCCCGAGCGAATTCTCGATCTCGCTGAGGCCCATTTTTTAGCGCACAAGCCCACAGGAGTGACGCTTGAAATCATTCGTGGCCACACAGGCCCTTCCTATGTGATGGACCCCCATTCCGCTTTTGGTAAGGCGGCCCAGCGTGCATTGGCAGCCACGTTTGGAGGCAAAACAGCATTGATCCGCGAAGGTGGCAGCATCCCCATCGTTCAGGCCTTCCAAGAAGTGCTCGGCGTGGATACACTCCTTCTCGGACTCGCCCTGCCCGACAGCCAGCTCCACGCACCCAATGAAAACTTCTCGATCCAGTGTTTCCATGACGGCGTGCGTTTGAGCCAGGCTCTCCTTCATGAGTTGGCGCTGTAAAAACAAAGTTGCGCTCCCGCGCAACCGATTGGCGAGAGGCAGGTTTCACCCCTCGCAAACCCAAACCAATCATGAAACCAAAACACACATTACGACTCGCCATCTGTCTCTCCAGCCTCGTCACGATCGCTGCTTACGCACAGGAGGGTGAACGCAAGGCCCCCGCCCGCGCTGGCAGCGAAGGCGGAGCATCCCGCATGGGAGAGATGGTCAAAAAGGCTGACACCAATGCCGATGGGAAAATCTCAAAGGAAGAATTTCTCGCAGCATCGGCAAAGGAAGCATCAGATCGTTTCTCCAAACTCGATGCCAATGCTGACGGCTCCGTTGACGAAACGGAGCTCCGTGAGATCGCCAATCGTCTCCGTGATGGCGTGGCCAATCGTGGAGGAGCAGGTGGCGGCGACGGTAGCGGCGGCGGATTTCGTCGCCCCCCAGAAGGCGGTGGAGACCAACCCAAAGGAGAAGGCCCACCGCGCGGCGAGCGCCATGAAGGAGGCCCACCCCAAGGTGGTCGCCCAGAAGGAGGCCCACCGCGCGGCGAGCGCCCTGAAGGACGCCCGCCTCAAGGTGGTCCCGGAATGATGGGCATGAATCCAGAAGAAGCCTTCTCCCGCATGGACAAAAATGCCGATGGCTCCCTCGACATGCCCGAGTTCATCGAGGCCCAGAAGGCCGAGGTCGAAGGTCGTTTCAAAAGAATGGATGAGAACGCCGATGGCAAGGTGAGCAAAGACGAGATGAAAGGCGCCATGGAGAAACTGCGCGGCCTCATGCAGCGCGGCGGCCAAGGCCCTAATCGCGGCCCCGGCGGCGCAGAAGGCGGCTTCCGCCGTCCACCCTCGCCAGAAGGTGGCGCACCTCGAAAAGAGGGTGGCGTCTAGTCTCAGGAAAAAAGGAATCCCCCGAGGGTGGGTGCCGTGAGGCGCTCACCCTTTTTTATGGACAGCCCAAGGCACGTTTGACTTGCCCACGCTTCGGGTACTACATCACCGCTCTCACCCCCACCCCTCATCATGCCCGAAACGAAAGAAACACCCTGGTACATCGTCCGCCGCTCCGACATTCATAACAAAGGGATCTTCGCTCGGAAGGACATACCCGATGACACCCGAATCATCGAGTACGTCGGTGAGCGCATCTCGAAGGCCGAGTCCCAGCGCAGAGCCGACCGACTCATCGAAAAGTCAAAAAAGACAGGCTGCGCCGCGGTCTATATTTTCGAACTGAATAAACGCACCGACATCGACGGCGCCATGACATGGAATCCCGCAAGGCTGATCAATCACTCCTGTGATCCCAACTGTGAGGCCTACATCATCCGCGGCAAAGTATGGATTTACTCGCTCCGAAAAATCGCCAAAGGAGAAGAACTCACCTACAACTACGGCTTCGACCTCGAGCACTGGACCGAGCACCCCTGCCTTTGCGGGAGCGACAATTGCGTCGGATTCATCGCCGACAAGAAACACTGGAAAAAGCTCCGCACCATCCTCGACGGACTGAAGGCCTCCCGCGCTGCTGCACAAGCCATCGAAGCCAAAACGTCCACCGAGCCCCACCCGGACGTGCGCCATGCACACCCGAAGAGGACCCGGAAAAAGCCAGCCGCCAAAAAAGCAAAGCGGTAGTCCGCCCCTAGGGAGACGCTGAATAAAGCGGAGTTTGAAAAAATGTCCTCTTCGCTGCCAGCGCGGAAAATTTTGCCGCGATTTTCAGGCCTGCAATCCGGCAGGGGTCGAGGTTTGGATTCGCGATCTGAGTTTGAAGCGACCTTTGGGGGTTCTCGCTGCGCGGTTTTGAGGTTGCTTGGTTGGTTTGGGGTTCTGCGGATGCTAGTCAGACGCTCAACAGACGCTTCTTGGCCATGACCAGATTGGCCAGCGCGAAGAGCGTGTGGAGTTGCGCCTCGTTCTTC
>CAMBPV010000120.1 GCA_945869695.1 Prosthecobacter debontii | reverse complement strand
ACCCTGCAATGCCGCGATTCTCGAACGGAAACCCTATTCACCACGCGTTCATCTTATGCTGTGGGTTGTGACGGGAGCCGGAGTCGGATCCGGGAGATGCTCAAAATACGCACCCACTCCAAATCGTACGGCTGCCACTTTGTGATGGGTGACTTCCAGGGAGATAGCGGACTCGGTGACGAAGCGCACTTGTTCTTTACCGCCGAAGGTGCCGTCGAATCCTTTCCCCTGCCGGATCAGAAGCGGCGCTGGATTGTCCAGACTGAGGAGCCGCTCACGAATCCTCCCCCCGGTTTCATCAATCAACTGGTCAAGCAACGCACCGGTCTAACTCTGGATGCTGGTGCGCAGCTCAATCATAACGCATTCTCTCCTCGCCGGCTCGACTGTGAGACGTTTCACGATGGTCGTGTATTGCTCTGTGGCGATGCGGCCCACGTGATGAGCCCGATCGGAGGTCAGGGCATGAACACGGGTTTTGCCGATGCGGAGTTCGCGGCCGAAGTTTTACACGCGGTGTTACGTGAGGGCAGGGAAGCGGAGCCGCTGTTTGCCGCCTACAGTCGAATCCGCCGCCGCGCAGCCAGTCATGCAGCCACGCGCGCTGCGCTCGGCATGGGCTTGGGTGTGTGGACAGGACATTGGCGTTCTCTGTTGAGAGACTTCCTTTTTCGTCACTTGATCTTTTCGGGTCCCTTTGCAAATCATGCGGGGCCTTGGTTTGCGATGCAGAGTATTCCTGCGGTCACGCTGGAATATGTCTCATGTGCACAGTCCCGCAGATTGCTCGGATTGGGAAACCCGCGAACTGGGGTCGAGGTATGAATCAAAGATCCAGAGGACTTCCAGAATGTTGACGCAGAGCCTGCGGATAAGTGCCGATCCCATAGGAAAGTGGGACCGCTATTCCTGGCTGTTGCTGGGTTGTGTGGTGGTGGCCCGGATGATTTACGCTCTCGCATTCTGCGCGGAGTATGATCTGGCGGGGGATGAAGCCTATTATTGGGATTGGGGAAGGAGACCGGATTGGGGCTATTATAGCAAGCCGCCGATGATTGGTTGGCTGATGGGTTTGGTGGGTTTTGTTTCGGGCAATGCGGAGTGGGGCATACGATTGGCTCCTCTGGTGTTGGGCTCTGTCTCGCTGATCGCGATCCATCGACTGACGCGAATCATGTTCAGCTCCCGGGTCGCGTTTTGGGTCGTGGTGCTGATGCTGTGCACGCCTGGAAATGCGGGACTGAATCTGCTTTTCACCATCGATTCACCGTTGGTTCTGGCGTGGAGCGCTGCTCTTTTGATGTTTTGGTGCAGTCTTGAAAAACCGGACTCGTGGAGCCGATGGATTTGTCTAGGGCTGGTGTTGGCTTTTGGCAGCTTGAGCAAGCAGATGATGCTGGTCTTTCCGTTGTTGATGGTGATCTACCTATTGGTTTCGCCGACTCAGCGCGCCATTATTCGAAACCCTCGTTTGTGGCTGTCTATTCTGATGGGATTCGCTGCGCTTATCCCGGTGATTGTTTGGCAGCGTCAGCACGGATGGATCACGCTCACGCACATGAAGGAGCACTTTGACCGGGCGGAGCCGACATGGGTCAATCATCTGGGGTGGTTTTTGCAGTTTCCGCTGACTCAGGCGGCACTCTACTCACCCGTCACCTGGGCGGCGCTTTTGGGCGTGCTCGGTGTGGCGCTGATCCGGTGGAAGGGGGGTGATCGGCGGACGTGGTTCCTGGTTATTTTTTCGGCTCCGGCTCTTCTTGCATTTCATTTTCTCGCGGCGCGGCAGGATGTGCACGCCAACTGGCCGGCGGTCTTTTATCTTTCGGGTTTTGTGTTGCTGGCGGCTTGGATGGAGGGTGCGGCGGTGGTTTCAGTCGGAGACGAGGCGACGCGTGAAAAATGGCGACGAAATGCAATCAAGGTGGGGCTGTTTTTTTCAGCGTTGATGTATGCGTTGCCCATGGTCGTTCGGCCGGCGGGTTATGCGGGAGATAGGCGGGTGGACGGTTACTTTGGAGCCTTGAGAGGAGCCAGTGAAGCAGGGGTGAAGGCGGGTGAGTTTCTCTCGAAGGTGCCGAATCCTGAGAGGACCTTCGTCGTGGTGATGGGGCATCGGTATCATGCGGCGCGGATGGCTTTTTACATGCCGCAGCAGCCTCGGGTTTTCCGATGGCAAAAGGATGGACTCATCGAGTCACAATATGAGGTTTGGCCGGGGCCGGCTGACAAGAAGGGCTGGGATGCCTTGATTCTTTATCCGGCGGCAGAAGGCGGTGTTAAGCGGGAGTTGGCTTCTAGCCTGAGGAAATCCTTCAATTCGACCTCCAAAATGGGCGATGTTGAGGTGGCCATCGGGAAGGGTTCAGTGCGCTCGTATCAGGTGTTCTTGGGCTCAAGTTTGTTCGCTTGGCCGGACACAAATAAGGCGAAAGCGTCACCTGAAACTTCTTTCTGACCCCCTGGATTCGAATACTCCTTTAACGAGATGAATGCGTTCGACGAGAAGCTTTTCAACCTGATCAATGCGCATTGGCACACGCCATTTTTGGATCACTTTTTGCCGGCAATCGCATCGACGGACATCTGGACCCCCATTTTGATAAGCGTCGCGCTGGGGGCATTTTTTCTTGGGGGTCGGAGAGGGAGGTTGGTGGTTCTCTGTGTGGCGATGGGGCTTCTTCTGGGTGACGCCATTGTTTCACATACCTTGAAGCACATGATCGGGCGGGTGCGACCGCGGGATGCCATGGAAGGCGTTTTCGTGAGAGGGCTATCTCCCAACAAGCCGAGAATTCTCCATGTTTTTGATCCGCCCGTTGTGAGGGTGACTCGCGGGACATCCATCGCTCATGGGCAGTCATTTCCGTCGAGCCATACACTCAATCTTTTTATGCTGGCGGCGGTGGCCTGGTGTTTCAAAAGAAAGGTAGGAGTGGTCGTAGGCTTCATGGCCTGTTTGGTAGCGTACTCTCGCGTGTATTCCGGTGCTCACTGGCCCAGTGACATTCCACCTTCCGCATTGCTGGGAATTCTTGTGGGATGGCTCTCGATTAAAATTGTGAAGCAGATTGCGCTTCGGTTCAAATGGATGCCGATGGATAAGTCTGGCGGGCTCAGGGCCTCCTTTTGTGAACCCGCCTGAGCTCGGAATTTCACTCTCCGGCGGGTCCAGATATGAGGGCGAGGATCAGCGTTGGCAACAAAGCCCAGCGAAGCCTTTCCTTTTGGGGTTCATTAACGAAGGTCAAAAAGAAGGGCTTCGGTGTCGCTCTGAGCATGGATGGAGAACAGACCAGGCCCCTCACTGCTCGCGGCGTCACCGGCGACAAGCGGTGTGTCGGCGAGTGTGACCGCGCCGTGAATGATCTGGAGCCAGAGGCCCCTGCCGTTTTTGAGCTCGTGAGTGACGGTCTGTCCTGCGGGAATGCGAAGGCGGTAGATATCAGCATCCTGATGAATGGTGGCGGAGCCCTCGCGTCCGTCGGAAGAGATCACGAGGATCTTGGGCTCCGTATCGGACTCGGGTTTCGGATGCCACTCGGTGTAGCTCGGGGTGAGTCCACGTTCGCGCGGTTGAATCCAAATCTGGAGCAGGTGGGCTGCCTCTGTTTTGCTGGGGTTGAACTCGCTGTGAGTCACCCCACGGCCAGCGCTCATGAGTTGAATCTGGTGAGGGTAGAGAACCCGACCATTTCCCATGCTGTCTTTGTGTTCCAAGGCACCTTCAACAAGATAGCTGAAGATCTCCATGTCCCGGTGAGGGTGGGTGCCAAAACCCATGCCTGGGGCGATACGATCTTGATTGATGACGCGAAGGGAGCGGAATCCCATGTGCTCGGGGTCGTAGTAGTCTGCAAATGAAAAGGTGTGCTTGGCTTTGAGCCATCCGTGATCAGCGTGGCCGCGATCCGCCGAAGCGCGCTTGGTTATGGTGGGTGGGTTCATCGTTCGGGTTTGAATTATCATGATGTATGGTGGCAGACAAGGGAATGAAAAATATCAACTTGCTTAGCTGAGCCTACCTTTTGGGTATGCTCGCCCGAATGGAACTTCGGCATCTGAGATATTTCGTCACCATGCTGGAAGAACAAAACATCACGCGTGCTGCCGCCCGGTTGCATGTCTCACAACCTCCGATCAGTCAACGGATGCAGGGAGATTTTTTCTGATCGAGGCGCGCGCTGTCGTCGAACGCGCGAATGGAGCGGTTCAAACCGTGAAAGCGGTCGCCAGCGGACAGGAGGGGGAAATTCATCTCGCTTATGCACCGTCTCTGGCCTTCGAACTGCTTCCTCTCGCTCTCAGGGAATTTCAGCAACTCTTGCCTGAATTTTGGGTGGCTCTTCATGATGCATTCACGGAAGAGATGCTGTCGGGCCTGAAGAGTGGGAGCTTTCATCTCGCCGTGATGCCTTCACCGAGATCGAGGGCTATCGCAGGGCTGACGTTTGATGAACTGCGCCGTTACAACATCAGTGTGGCGACGCACCCCACTCATCCAATCGCGGCGAAGAGGAGTGTAAGCTTAAGGATGCTCGTGGATGAACGGCTCTTGGAATACACACATGTGGACTACCCTGAGTATCATGAATGGATCGCCGATCTTTTTTCGGCGTTGGGGCGCAGACCTGTTGTCGGAGAAGAGCATGACAGTGCGAACAGCCTGGTGGCGGCCGTGGAAACGGGCAGAGGGGTGGCGATTGTGCCGGAGATTTTTTCGTGTTTTGCGGGAGCGCGACTTAAGCTTCCGCCGATCAGGCCGACTCCGACCCCCATTGTGATGGGACTGATGCTAAGGAGGAGTGTATCCATTCCTCCTACTGTGAGCGTCTTCATGCAAGCGGAGCGAAAGGTCGCACGGATTCAAAGGGCGAGGTAATGGATTGTGGATCAGATGCCTCTTGGGTCCTGGGTTCCTTCGGCATTGAGGAAGAGATTGCCTTGAGCATCGGATCGGATGAATCGATACGTGAGAGTAGCCTCGTTCAGAGACAGGGTGACTTTGAAGGTGGTGGTTGCAAAGACTCCGCCGGTTGGATTTTTCCCGGCAAAGATCGCCGCGACTTTGGTGGCGACGTTTCCCGCCGGCCATTTCACACCGGCAGCTTCACCGGCAGAATAGGTCCCCACAATGGTTTGAGGATTGCGCTTGTTCTTCGTGTTGTTGGCCTCGGAGTTGATGCTTCCGATGTTGGGTAAAGCAATCGCCGCCAGTATCGCGATGATGGAGACAGTTGTTAGGAACTCAACCAAGCTGAAGCCTGATTGAAGGTTAGCTGCAGACTGATTATTGATAGCATTGGCATGTTGAGTTTTGGTTTAAAAGACTTCGTGATGAATGCCTTTTTCTCGCGGCAAAGATTCACCCCATCTGGATTCCGTCTTGTAAGAAATTGTAAAATGAACTTAAGCCGAATTGAAGTTCCCCTCCGGCTTCGCATCGCGGACTCGCAGCGTCTTAATCTGCGAGAATGTGAGAACGCACAATCCGCAATACTTCACGAATACCCAAGGGATGCCGATGGGCGCGGTGACCGGATGGCACGATCAGCTCCGAGCTTGCGCCTTCCAAATGGGAGCTGGAATAAGGAACAAAACCATCGCTGCTATTCGGTGAATTCCCTCGGCCGCGATCACCTGTGATGGTGTGATATCGGACACCATTTGCGATGGGCAATCGGTCGATCGCTTTTACAAAAGGATTGCTCGGAGAGAGTGTGTCGATGCTGCATGGAGTGTGATCAATGCGGTAGGCTCCTTCATCGCGGTGCAACACCTGCGTGAGCGTCTTGCCGAGACCGATGAAGAATGCGGGTGTCTTGACGAGGCGTGCCGCCATCTGACTGGCGGGATTGGCCGCGAGCTTGGCTCCGCGGTGCGGAGTTGAAATAAAAATCGCGCGCGAGATGTCATCGCGATGACGAAAGACGAGGAGGTCTCTCATGAACTGAATTTCCTCTGGTGTGTGATCGGTTTTTTCGGGCTGCTGAATGAAGCTTTCGTTCCATAGAGAGTCGCCACTGTCTGTGAGCATGAGTCGGCCTATGAGTCCGCCCCGCCCATGCTGTGTCCGACATAGATGATGGGTTTGTGTCCGGGCAGAGAATTCTTCAGTTTGTCCAACTCCTCTCGCAGAAGCGCTGCCGAGTAAGGGTAGGGGTAACCGCTGGGATAGGTGTAAACCCAAATTTGGCAGTGTCGTCGGGTGAGCGGGTCATCGCGCAGGGCATTCACGAGGGGAGTCCAACTGGATGCTGTGTCGAGCAGTCCATGCACGAGGAGTATTGGCGTGCGTTTTGGGTCGTAAGGACTGAGTCGCACAATTCGTGCGGTCTGCGCAAATTTACCGGGATCGAAAAGTCGAGGCAGGCTCTTCGTTAGTCTCATTTCATCCGACATGAGGCAGGCGTAAGAAGCGGAGAAATCGGCGGCTGCGGGGAAGGAGCGTCCGTTGACGGAGATGGTTTCCACATCCATCGGATCGAGTAGCTCGAGTTCACAGTGATGGCCTGAAAAGTGAGCGACGGCAGTGAGGCTGATGTAGGAGTGAGGCCTCAGGAGTTGTTGATTCTTAAGGCGAAAGTTTTTCCGACTGCTGATCCCAACAAGGGGTGCGCCGATGCCGGTTCTTTTGGATCGCTTCTCAAGAGCGCGGGTTGCGAGGTCGATTTCGTTAACAGGGATGAGCTGAAGTTCTTCGGGGCGAATCCCTCTTCCTGGTTCACGTCGGTAGGACAAAACAAAGTCACCCACCCGTGATGGTTTGGCCCAGGGGTTGATCGATTGATCCCGCAGCAGCCCGAACAATTTTTCGACTGCTAGATTGTAGATGGCTTGTGCCTCCTTTGGGTTCTCCTTCAGAGCGTGGTAACTAAGTCTGCAGCTCTCGAGGCCATGCCGGAGCGCCAATGGCGGATCAAGCTTCGTGAGTCGAGCGGCTTCTGTGAGCTCAGCGGCTGCATCTTTGACCCGAGCATCGGCGCTGATGACCTTCGAAACGAGGCCGCGCCCTTCGATCCGTGCGGTCAAAGGAAAGCACGCGACGAGGGTCATTGCCGAGGCAATGAGGCAGAGAGAAGTGAGAGGCTTCATTGCCTTCGGCGCTGGCGGCGGGGATCACCCGAGGACGGCCCCGTATTTTTGGAGGATGGCTTCCAGCATTCGGCCATACTTGAGGTAGCTGTCGTATTGCTCCTTCGCTTTCTGCTCAGGGGAAAGGTCATCCGCGGCTCCGGCTCCGTGGAAGACTACGGCGACGTGAGGTTCGATGCTGATGTGGCCTGCGTATCCGGTCTTTACGAGGTCTGCGACGATGCGTTCTGTCTGTCCTTCACCTTCGCCGGGATAGGTGTAAACGGCGTCGTTCTTTTCGGGTAACCAACGGCCATCCTTGACGTGCACATGCACCAGGTTGGGCTTCACGGCTTGATACATTTCCCATGCGTCCTGTTTGTGACCCGGGCGGTCGCGGTCATCAATGAAGACGGGGTTCCCGGTATCAAAGACCCACTTCATATCGGGAACAGCGTCCATCATGCGCTTCACGTAACTGGGGCTCATGCCTCCCCAGTTCATGCAGTTCTCGTGAACCACGGTCAGGCCCGCATCGGCAAAGCGTTTTTGGATCTCGCGCATCCGTTTGATGCGCTCGTCGGCATATTGTTCTGCTGAATCTTGGCCTGATTCATCTTTGCAGACGGCGTAGCTCATGACGCGAATGAGCTGGGTGCCCAGCTTTTGCATTCGAGGGATGGCGCGGTTGATTTCCGCTTCGGTGATCGAAAAATCGTCAGTGATCTTCTTGGCCCAATTTCCGATCAATGAGCCAAAGCCGCTGATCTTCATGTTTGCCTCGGACAGTCTCTCGCAGACTTTCTCAAAAGAGGCTTCCGGGATCTCGTGCAGGTTCCCCTTAACGCCGTCGAACTCCAGGCCACGGCATTCAATGCTGTCCCAGCCCAGTTCTTGGTGGGCTTTGATTTGCACGTCGAGGGGTGCGCCTGCTTCGTCTGCGATTCCGGTAAGTTTGATCATGGTGGTGGAGGTTCGATTCACCCAAGTGATGGCCGCTGGTCCGGTAGCGTGCAAGGAAGGATTTTGAGGGAAACTCAAACCCCAGAATCATCCACCCGAAAGGTGGTCTCGCCGCAGTCGGGTAGGGGAATCTCCTCGCCCTTTCCGTAGAGCCGAGTTTCAGTGAAGACCCCGTCCCGAGGTTTACGGAGGACATGGATGCCTGCCATTTTGCGATCCACCACCCAGAATTCGGGGATGCCTTGCTCAGCGTAAAGATCGTGCTTGGTGCCCAGGTCGAAAGCTCGTGATGTGTCGGCGACTTCGATCACCAAGAGAATGTCCTCTTGAGTTGGATGGGCATGGGCATAATAGTCATCTCGAATTCGAAGCACGGACACATCGGGCTGTGGCTCACAATTATCGCCGAGTCCTAATGGGTTGCCCGAATTCACGATGCCAAGCTTTCGATAGGCCTCGCCCAGTTTTTCAATGAAACGTGCGACACTGGAACAGTGCCAGGGGCCCAATGGCATCATAGGTACGATCCTTCCTTTGATCAGTTCGACACGATCCTTCTCAGTGAGGATGCCAGCATCCGCCATCGCATGGTACTCCTCGCGCGTGAACAAGCGGAGGGGCACATCAGCTAGAGATGCGGAGAACATGGAGGGAGGTTAAACGACCGACCCAAAATCTTCAAGGGCCTTGTTCGGCCTCACCTGAAGCTCTTCGCAAAATCATCCGCGCTGGCTTTGGCCACCACCTTGGTTTTCTCGAAGGTGCTCTTCTCGCCTTTCTCGATCAGGATGCGCTCGTAGTCCGCAGAGCTCATCGGGAGCTCGATGGTCTTGTCCTCCCAAGTGCTCAGGAGGATGGCATTTGCCAGTTCCACGCTGCGGATGCCCTCTTCCGCTGGGCTCAGGAGTTTTTCACCCTTCAGGATCGCATTGGCGAAGTTCTGGAGAATCTCGACATGCTGCCCGCCCGCCGTGTCGACAGGGATGTCCATGTGCCAGCTCTCCGGCATGGCAAAGGCAGCCTCGGCCTCCATGCAGAACTTGCTCATGGGGGTCCGATTCCGCTGGAAATGGATGTGGGTTCCATCCTTCACGGTGAGTCGGCCTTGCTCGGCAGAAATCTCCAGCACGTTGCGCCCGGGAGCCTCTCCGGTGCTGGTCACAAAAGTGGCCGTGGTGCCATTGTCATACTGAAGAACGGCGGTCACGTCATCCTCCACCTCGATCTCATGAAAACGACCGAACTGGCAAAAGCCACGCACTCGCTGAGGCATGCCAAACATCCACTGGAAGAGATCCAGATTGTGCGGGCACTGGTTCATCAGCACGCCGCCGCCCTCGCCTTTCCAGGTGCCGCGCCATCCGCCCGTCGCGTAATAATAATTGGTGCGGAACCAATTGGTCACTTCCCAGTGCACGCGGCGCACCTGGCCCAGTTCGCCGCTGTCGATGAGGTCCTTCACCTTCCGGAAGGTAGCATTGGTCCGCATGTTGAACATGGCGGCAAAAATCTTCGATTTGTCGGTATGGGCCGCGATGAGCCGCTCACAATCCGCCTTGTGCACGGAGATGGGCTTTTCCACCAGCACATGCAGTCCATTGTTCAGCGCAGCGATCCCGATGGTCGTGTGGGAAAAATGGGGGGTGCAGATCAGGATGGCGTCGATCTTACCACTCTTGATCATGGCATTCACATCGGTGAAGGGCGTCTCGCCTTCCAGTTGGGCGGGGAGGGTGCCCACGCTCTCGCACATGGCCGTGACCCGCATTCCGGGCACCTTTCCGGAGCGGATGTTATTGAGGTGGGCCTTGCCCATGTTTCCGAGGCCGACGATTCCAAGTCTGACGTTTTCCATGCGGCGATGTTAGGCAGTTGGGCAGGGCGGTCAACTCCCTGATGACAATCTCAAAGCCAGGTGTTAGCGTTTTCGTCCATGTCCTCTCCACTCCTCATTACCGGCGGTGCCGGCTACATCGGCTCCCATACGGTTAAGCATCTACTCGCCGCCGGGGAGAAGATCATTGTGCTCGATAACCTCGTCTTTGGCCATCCCGAGGCCCTGCCGCTGGATCGCGTCACCTTCATCAAAGGAGAGATGAGTGATGCCGCACTCGTCGAGAGCATCTTTGCCCAGCATAAGCCAGAGGCCGTCCTTCATTTCGCCGCCTACGCCTTCGTCGGTGAGTCCGTCGAGGACCCGCTCAAATACTACCGAAATAACCTCGCCGCCCCCCTCGTTTTGGTCGAGGCTATGCAGCGGCATGGTTGTAAAAAATTCATCTTTTCCTCCACCTGCGCCACTTATGGGAATCCCGTCTGCGTGCCGATGGACGAGTCCCATCCGCAGGAGCCGGTAAACCCCTACGGAGCCAGTAAGCAGATGCTGGAGCGCGTGCTGAAAGACTGCGAGCCAGCCTGGGGGCTCAAATCCGTCTTCCTCCGCTATTTCAATGCCAGTGGTTGCGATCTCCAGGGCGAGATCGGCGAGGACCACACTCCCGAGACCCATCTCATCCCCCGCATTCTCATGGCTGCCACGGGTGAGATCGACTCCATCACCGTCTTCGGCACCGATTACCCGACGCCTGACGGAACCTGCATCCGCGACTACATTCACGTTTCAGACCTTGCCAGCGCTCATGCGCTCGCTCTGGACTATTTGAGAAAAGAAGGTGCCACCACTGCTGTGAACCTCGGCACCGGCGGCGGGTTTTCGGTCCGTCAGATCATCGCCACCGCCGAGGCTGTCACTGGGCTGACCATCCCCGTCAGCTATGGCCCCCGTCGTGCGGGAGATCCCCCTGAACTCGTAGCCAATCCTGCCAAGGCAAAAGCGGTGCTCGGCTGGGAGGCCAAATACAAAGACCCCCGCAGTCATATTGAAAGCGCCTGGAAATGGATGACCGGCCCGCAAAAAGGCCGATACAATTCGACCCCGTCTTGATGAGTATCTCAAGCGAAGCCAAGGAGTGATGGGTTCACTTCGCGGCTTCGCAGCTAGCCATCAGTCCTCACTTGGTCTGCTCTCCAATCTGAACGCCCCCTTACCCGACGACCCTCGGCGGCATCACTGTCGCTGCGCAGTGAGAGCATGCCATTTGCGTCACGTTTGATCCACAAGAGAGCATCCGAAAGCAGGCGGGGCAGGAGAAATGAAGCAGGGTCGGTTCCGCCGCTGGCAGAGGGCCCGTGCGGTTTTGGATGGGGCGGGGACGGATGCCCGACTTCGGTGCCGCGTTCCCAAAATCTCTTCGCTCAGGTAAGTTCATGTCAGATTTTGCACCCCTAAAACGGAACAGGCGGCTGATCAATTCCGGAAATAATCCTGAACAAGCCTCCCGGTGCGGAAGTCCAACTCCTCAACCTGTCGCAATGAGGTCAAAAATTTTCCAAATTAATCTCGACATTTTCTTGGAAATAGGGTAACAAATCACAGTGCACGGGGTATTATAGGATAGAATTCAACTTCAAATCATTCATGAAAGCCAACAAACTTGCCATTTTCTCTTTCGGTCTCTCGCTGTTCAGCGCAGGGGCGGCCATCGGTCAGACATCCACGACGGAACCGGTTGGGTTTGTAACGGTGAATGTAAAGGCAAATTCAGATGCGACGATTGCAGTGCCTTTAAATCGGTCGGCCTTCTTCAAGGGAGTAATTCAGTCGATCAGCGGGACAACCATCACTGTGGCGGGAACTTCTCCAGCCTGGCAGACATCTCCGATGCAGTTTGTCCAATCACTCCCGACCCAAGTAAGCACTTATGCCTTGAAGCTTGCGACGGGGGCGAAGGAGGGAATGATTGCAAAGATTACGGCGAATGGAACAAATACGATCACCATCCAACTTGATGCGGGTGATGATCTCAGTGGCGTGAAGACCGAGGCAGTGGACGGAGTTGGTTTAGGCGATCATATAGACATCTTGGCCTATTGGACCCCTGCTACTCTTCTTTCGGTGGTTCCGCCAGTCGGGTTCTCGATTGCAGGATTTGAGAATCCGGGTCCGGGAATTAATTTTGGCTCGTCGGAACTTTATGCTCATGCGGGGAGCAATAGTTGGGAAGATGGTATCAATGGCGGAGACTCTACACACTCTCCGCTTCGATTTGGTGCAGCCTTGATTGCTCGGAATAGTTCAGGGGCTGATTACGCGGCGACTTTTGTCGGTGCGGTTCCGATGACCACCTCCCGAGTCAGAATTTCAACCTTGGCGAGTAATACCGCTCAGGATCAATATATTGGCTACATGGCACCAGTTCCTGAGCCGATTGCAACCCCCACAAATCCCAATGCACTGGGTTTTCCTGTGCAGACAGGGGATTCAATTCAGGGGTTTGATAATTCAATCTCTGGGTTCAATCAGGGCTCTGCTGAGTACTACGTTTGGAATGGTGCAGCATGGGAGGACGGAATCAACGGTGGGGAAATTCACACCACTGCAGTCACATTGAGACCGGGATTTGGATACATTTTCCAAAAGGCACCAACACCAACTCCAACAAGTGTTGTATGGGTGCGTGTTCCTGGGTATCTGGCCCCATAGTTGCCGCTTACAAAATTTCAAATCTTCTACCACACCTCCATTTTTTCGATTTAAACACATATGAAGAACATTCTGGGACTAATTGTAACCGCAGCTGTGATTGGATGCTCTGGTCAAGTATCTGCGACAACAACGCTGGCATTTAGCGTCGTGGGTACGAATCGGGCGACTGGCTTCGCCGACGCTTCTGGCGCGGCTGCGAACGGAATGCGTTGGGGCTTGGTAATCGATACGGCCGGAGACGGATTTGATAACACGCTTCTTAACACAACTTATGATGCATTTTCGATCGGGGCCTCTGGTTTCATCGTTACAAGTCTCAATGGACTGTCACAGGGTGCATCTGACGATTACTTCTTCACTCCGGCAAGCTTGCCGACTACCAGCACGCAGGGTGCAACCGGAATTGATCCGGGTGGAGTTGGTGGAATTGTTTCGGCCGCAGGTGCACCGAACGGAAATGATGGAATAATTCCGGGGGTCACGGCCAACGATAAGTTTTCAATCATTTGGTTTAGCCCTAATGCAACGGCAGCTGGAACGAAATACGGAATGTTCACAGATGCGAGCTTTCTTTTGCCCGCTAGTGGAACCACGGTGAATATGAATGCCCCATTCCTTGGTGCTTCTGCTGATGCTCTGAAGCCTGCCAATTTGACCTTCACCAATATTCCTGAGCCTTCGCGGTTGATGCTAGTTGCATTCGGTTTGGTTGGTTTGGTTGTTCGTCGTCGGCGCTAAAATCGGCTGATTCTGGGATTTTAGGTGCCTCAGAGTGCAAACTCTGGGGCATTTCAGTGTTCAGAAAAGATGCCCGGCAGTTTAGGCCCAAACAAAAGAACAGAGCGTGGCGAATGAGAGAAGCGGAAGCGCCACTCTTCACCCTGAGGCGACTCGGGAACGGAGTCGTCGAGTGAAGGTAGGTCTCGGTTGTTAGTTTCGCGGTTTCGATGACGTTTGGAATGGATGTCCAAAATGGCTGACTCGCCGCCTTGATATGGCTGAAATGAAATTTCGCCGGAAAAAGATGCCAGGCATCCTATGCTTGCAGCAATGGTGTCCAATGCTGGAGCCTTATAATTTGGCGTAGAGGGCGATTAAGACTTCACAGGCGGCTTTCCAGGGGACATTGAGCCATAGCTGGGCTGCTACCCAGCGGATGAGTTTGACGCTGTGTTGTGTCGTATCCGTTAATCCCAGCCCCCTCAGTCCAATCCTTGACAGGCGCTCGATCTACATCGGCACCACGGCTGTTTGGGCGAGCGCTTGGCGGATCTTGGCTTGCTCGGCGGCCCAGGCTTTGGGGGTGAGGCGGTGGGCGCTTCGGTTTGTCTCGGTGGGCAGGCGCTTGAAGATGTCGGTCAGGTAGGCGGTGGCATCAATGCCTTCTCGGTGCGCGTTGCTGATGAGGGTGTAGAACGTGGCGGCTCTCGCTCCCGTTTGTGCATCGCCCATGAACAACCAGTTCTTCTTCCCGATGGCACTGGGGCGGATGGTGTTCTCGACCAAGTTATTGTCGATCTGAGTGCGCCCATCGCGCAGGTAGCCGGTGAGTTTGTCCCACTGATTGAGCGTGTAGCTGATCGCGCTTCCGGTGAGGCTGGTGGGGCGGTGCGTGTGCCGGGTTTGTAGCTCGGTGAGGCGGGCTTTGATCTTTTCCAAGATGGGGGCGCTGTGTTGCTGGCGCTCGGCGCGGATTTCTTCGGGCGTGGCTGTGCTGTCTCTCAA
>CAMBPV010000119.1 GCA_945869695.1 Prosthecobacter debontii | reverse complement strand
TCAAAATGCTGCTCCACCTGCCACAGCCGCCCTTTGTTTCCCCGTGAGAAAGTGGGAGGATCGAGGATGATCATATCAAACCGCTCACCCTGGCTGTAAAGGCTGGGCAAGAGCTCCAGGGTGTCATCGGCGATGAATCGATGACCTCTATCTGAAAGGCCATTGAGAGCCAGATTCTGTTTGCCACGGTCCAATGATTTCCGGGACAGATCCACACTCACAGTCTCTGCCCCCGCCAGCGCCGCTGCGACGCTGAAACTGCAAGTGTAGGCAAAGGTGTTCAGCACGTGCTTCGGACGCAAAGACCGCGCTTTTGTGCGATTCACCCGCTGATCCAGGAAGAGCCCGTGGCTATAGCCAGCGGCAAAATCCAGACCGTATTTGATTCCCTCCTCCGTCACCACGGTTGTCAGAGGGAGACTTGGATCTCCGCTGTGAAACACAGGTGAGATGCGCTCATCATTTTTGAGCGGAAGAAAACGCGTGAAGATCCGAGCAGGTGCCCAGCCTGCCGCCAAACTCCATTTCTCCAAGCCCTCAATCAGCTCGTTCAAGCCGCCGTCATTTTTATGGGAGATCATTGCATCATCACCCAGTCGCTCGACCCAGCCCTCGGAACCCGAGGCCAGCCGATGGGCCGTGGTGCCGGTGGATTCAAAAACTGCACGGAGCGCGGGGTCAATCCAAGTGGCGGGTAAAACGGGTGCGCGGCGGAAAGAGGTATGATTCACAAGGGCGAGCCTGCCGCTGTTTGGTTGATCAATCAAACGCCCACACGTTTTCGCAGCGAGTAAGTTACATTCGCTGGCAAAACGGGTCGGCAGTCACATCTTCCGGTGAACCCCGCACCCCCAACCGTCTTGAAACGAATCCTCCTCCTTTACATCACCACCGTGCTCACCGGTTGCACGGGTGTTCTGCCCGGTCTGATGGTCAAGCGGCTGAACTGGATGGATGAGGTGGCGCAGAACAAGCTCGCGCACTCACTCCCGGTGATTAACGAGAAGCGGGAGGCTGAATTGATGAAATCCATGATCGCAATGGGGACTGAATCGGGTCTGCCCACTCTCGCCGTGGAGGAGTTTTTCAAAGGTCAGATCCTAGCTGCCCGGGCTTACCAAGAGGAATGGCTGAGCCTCCATTCAACTGCAGCACCGTTTAGCACCGAGGGTCTAGACCTGAACAAGACGGTTCGACCTGCTTTGGATGCTTTGGGTGAGGAGATGATTCACGGTCTTGTGAAGGACCGCGAATCCAAGCGCCGAGAGAGGATTCTAGCGAGTGCCCGCTTGAAGTTACAAAAAGCAGGCTACTCCGAGGAGGTAAGGGCTTTTGCGATGGAGGGCCTGCGTGCAGGACTGACGCTGGAGTGACGGCTCTATTGGGGAATCGAGATGTTATCGTTCGGCTGAAGGAGCACGTCGAGACTTGGATTCTTGCCGATTTTCTTCATGTCATGAATGGTCGTGCTGCGCTGCCCGCCACTCGTGGTGCGAGTGAGTTCAGTCTTGTTGGTCTTCGCAAAGGGGGTGGGTCCACCTGCGCTTCCGATCGCCTGCATGAGCGTGAGACCTGGACGGAAGGGAACGGGACCGTTCCTCACGCATCCGAAGTTTACAAAAACCTGTCGAGCTGTCTCTCCCGTTGCATCCATTGAAACAGTCACGGTCGGATTGGTGTAGAAGCCGCCCGCTTTGTAGGCCTCTTCGATGCGCTTTTGGAGCGCGGAAGGCTTCATGCCAGCGGCTTTGACTTCGTTGATGTGCAGCAAGTTGATGGTGCCGGAATCACTGATGGCGTAAGTCTTCGAGATGGAGACAACCTCTTCTGCTGGCACGCCGCCGATGCTGATGCTGATTTTGTCGTTGGGTTGAAGCGGCGTCTCACCGCTTTGACCCAACACGGGGCCCGAGGTGCCTAGCATGATCGTTGTGGCGACGATGAGTAACCAATTCATGAGGTTCACTCGTGGTAAAAATGTTCCTTTCATAATGAGTTTTGTTTAGAAAAGATCTTCCTGAGAATCCCGACGGGTCGGGGCGGCAGTGACTTTTTCGAGGACCCCACTGTTGGCTTTGGCTTTGGCTTCTTTCCGACGTTCTTTTTTGCGCTTGGCGGAGGGGGCTCCCCCGTTCGGCGTGGCGTAGTAGGTGTAGTAGTTGGTGTAGTAGCTGTATTGGCTGTCACTGCGGACATCGACATTGTTCAGCACGACGCCCAAGACATTTCCGCCCACGTTTTCTACCGCCTGTTTTACCCGGAGGAGCATGCCCCGCGGTAGCTTCCGGTGCTGAACAACGATGATGGTCATGTCCGCCTCATTGGCGAGCACCGAGGCGTCGCTCACACCCAGGATCGGAGGAGAATCGATCAGCACGAGGTCGAATCGGCTTTTGACATCCTCGACCAACTCAGACATGCGCTGGGAGTTCAAAATGCCAGCGCTATCGGCAGGGAGAATACCGCTGGGCATGAAGAAAAGGTTTTCCACCTGCGTTTGCACGACGACCTCCTCCAACCGCACATCACTTGTCAGAAAATTAGTGAGACCAACCGTGTTGCTCATGTCGAAGAGTGTGTGCAATCGAGGACGGCGAAGATCGGCATCGATCAGGAGCACATTGTATCCGCCCTGCGCGCAGATGAAGGCCAGATTACTCAGCGTCGTGGACTTTCCTTCTCCGGCGCCACCGCTGACGACGGTGATGCAATTGGCCGTGGGGTCTTTGCGATTGAACTCGATGTTGGTGCGGAGGATGCGGTACGCTTCAGCATCCGGATTAAAACCCGCCGTCCGATGCAGAATACCGACATCTTTCGGCACGACGGCCAGAACGGGAACACCCAAGAACCGCTCCACGTCATCGAGGCTCTTGACGGTGGTGTCCATGTATTCAAGCAAGAAGGCAAGGCCAAAACCAAACATGAGTCCGAAGACACCGCCGAGCACCAAATTCAAAACTGTGTTGGGTTTTGTTGGCGTGCGCTCGGGCTCTGCTTTTTCAAAGATGGTGCCCGCCGACTTGGCCTGTGCCTGAGATAATTCAGCCTCGGCATAACGCAGTCTCAACTGAATGAGAGAGGTGTCGATGTTTTCCACATCGCGCTTGGCCACCAGATACTCGCTCTGCCCGGCTTGTTGATCAAAGATGCCCTGCTTCGAGTCCTCGTTGTATTTTTCAAGTTCAGTCTTTCGGGAGAGAGCGGCCGTCAGTCGTCCTTCTAAACCTTTTCGATAGTCGAGTGCTTCTTTGATGATGACCTCTTTGTTCTTGGCGATGCGGGCGTCGATTCCGAGAACCGTCGGGTGCTTCGGACCCAGACCTTGACTGAGGAAACCCTCCCTCTCGACCATGAACCTCTGATATTCAGCATAGAGCGCTGCCGCGAGAGGGCTGTCCAGTTTTAGACCCGCAGCTCGGGCCACAAGCTCATCACCTTGAAGTTTATTCAATTCTTCCAGGTCGACTTGGAGACTCTGGATTTCCAGATTCGCTTTGAGCAACTCTTGCTCCCGAGTGATGGCCATGGCTTGGCTTGGTGAGTTCACGGTGGCTCCCGGCGTGTTGGCCTGCCCGGTGCTACTGAAGACGCCTTCCACGACGATGCCAGCCTTGATCCGCGCTGCCTGCATTTTGAGTCGAGACTCGGTGGAACGCTGCTCGAGCTCGGAGATTTGCTTTTGAATGATTTGCAGAGCCTCTCTCTTCTGCTCCATGTCGAACTCTACCCGCTTTTGCTTGTAGCTCTCGGCCACGGCATTGGCGATGTCGGCAGCGAGGTTAGCGTCCTCGTCGTAATATTCGATGACAACAAAGTCAGAGCGAACATTGGATTGAGTATCGAGATTTTTTCGCAGCTTGTTGGCTGCATCTTGTCGGGTCGGCAGGCCCCAGCGTTTCACGAGATCGAAGGATGCGATCACGGGGTAGAGGATCTCGAGCTTGGTGATGCTCTCATACTCCGTGCGGATCATGTTCTCGCCAAAGGCGTAGGGCTGCTGGGCGGTGTCTTGACTGAAAACGGGCAGCTTATTGACCGAGCGCTCAATTTTCATCTCCACTTTGCCACGATATTTCCGCGGCATGATGTGGGTCACGACGGCAGAAACCAGAAATACCAAAAGGAAGGAGAGCGTGATCAACCCGATCCGGTTGCGAATCACCTGCCATGTATCGGCGGCGTGTTTCTGGAGTTCCATGCCTGGTTCAGTCATAGTGAGGAATCTTTAATATTTTATATAACCTAAATATTCTAAACAACCAGAAAGCCTTCTGCAAGGTGCAGAAGGGTATTTTTTGGACGGGAATGGAATGGGATGCCGAGTTTTCTAGGCTCTCGAAGACCCCATTCGACTAAAACTGTGCGCTCAACCCCAGCGAGACCCGATTGCGGTCATACTCGCGAATTTCCTCGCCCGAGGTGAGGAGGGTGTAAGCGTATTGGGCGTCCAAGCTCACATTGTTCCAGATTCGGTAGGCCAAGCCCGCGGTCGCATTGACCTGCTGCTCGTCGATGTCTTCCGTCGTCGAGCCATTGCCGTCGAATTCGCTGAACACGTAGTGGACGCCGCCATTCAAGGTCAAACGCTCCGAGAACTGATGGCTACCCGTGATGCCTGTGCGGAGGGAGTAGCGGGAGTCGTAGTCACCCAACTGAGCGCCATCGAAGCCAAGGGAACTGTAAAAGTTCAAGTTGGTCTTTTCGCTGGCGGCATGGGTCAGACCGAACTCGGCATATGGTGCCGTTTCGCTGACGCGGTCAGATTTATAGAACTCTGCGCCAGCCCTAATGGTGCCCGTGGTTCTCTCACTCCAGGCCTGATCGATCCCGGCCAAGACATAATGAGAGGTGAAGTCATTGTTCACATTGGCAAAGTTGGTCATGCGGAAACGATACTCGGCCGCGAGCTGGGTCCGTCGGGATAGGGCATAACTGAATTGCTGGGCAATCAGGTGGGAAAGTCGATCTTCCGTCAATGCAAGGCCATCATCTTGGTAGCGGATGCCATCGAGTGTGTAGGAGGTAGTCGTGCTCAGACGCTCAGACCAGGCATAACTGACCGCAAAGTTTTCGTAACCATAAAAGTACTGACCGTTCCGCAGGGCCGTCGAGGCACCGATCGCAAAATTGGGCTCGACCTCGTAGGTCACATAAAAACTGTTCCTGAATTTCAGGCGTTGCGAGACCTGATGGGCGATATCAAAGGACAATCTGGCATTGTAATAGGTGTCCTCGGCGTCTCCCATGTCGTCTAAGTAGTTGAGTACGCCAAAGTTAGTCCCGATGCTCCACGGTGTGATTTCATCAGCATCGGTGTAAAACGCTCCTACGCCCCCCTGGATGAATGCGGAGTCAATATCGTCTAAACCCGGCGTGTTCAACTTGTAGTCAAGATTGTCATAACCACCGCTAGCCCCGACCGTGAAGGTGAGTGGTTGAGACTGTCTAAAGGTCGCCGGATCTTGCAAGTTCAAGAGCCCTTGGGCAGATGCGTCCGCAAACATCAGTGCAGTCACGGTCAGAGTCAGTGCGGGGAGTTTTGCACGCATGGTGTGTTTATCTTGGTGAAGTTTAGGGGAGCGTCTCGTCCAAGGGAGTCCGGTCTAACCCGTCGTCGCCTCCGACGGGGACAAAGGCACAACGTAGCACTTGCGACGGCTTTCGACACGCTTCACCGGTTTGTGCGATCCTCCGCCGCAGCACTCGTCCTCCTCATCTTCATGAGCTCCCGTGGACGAGGTGATCACTCCGGCGGCTGGATAAACTAAATACACACCGCGGACGTTTCCGGAAAAATTGTACAGTGATGGACCATCGGTGGACTTCCGGGATCCTTCTGCATCCACTTCCGGCATGATCGGATTGATGGTTTTACCCCCTTCTGAGAACGCCATCGCGTTCTTACCCGATGGGTTTTTGCCCGACTCTACAGAAGGAGACTCCTCTGCCACCGCAATGGGTCCGGCCGGAGAAGCACACTCGGTAATCATGGCCGAATACTTGGGGGCTACGGCAATGCCGGTCTGGACGATTTGCCGAATCATGGCAGCGTCCGCAGAAGATGCGGCAATGGCCGCTTTCACAATCTCACAGGCACAGGATTCACTGATCACGAGGGCATCCTCGACAATCATGAGCACTTTAGACGGGTCCTTTGCAATCGCCGCCTTCACATCTCCAGCGATCTGACTGCAATTCGGATCAGTTTGACTGAGCGCCAGAGGACTGGTGAGCAATCCAATGAGGCCAAAAATGGCCCCGCGGGCAAATGGAGAGATCGGAGAGTTCATGCTGCTTTCGTTTCTAAAGTGAGTTTCAGTCTGGAGCGGGTAGTGGGAATCGAACCCACATGGCCAGCGTGGAAGGCTGGAACTTTACCACTAAGCTATACCCGCAATTGAAACTAAACTAACACACGAATGCTATAGACAGCAAGATAATTCTGAGAATTATATAAATTATTGTCTATCTCTTCCGATTTCTTGACTTTCGTCTCAAAACCGCCCGAAACGTCCTGCGACCCCTCGGGAGTGAAATCCTAGCACGAAGGTCGAGCCCCGCAAGCTTCGACTTCATTAAGTTCACATCTTAATTGTCCTTATAGATGAGACCCTGTAACAAATTCGACTTCCGCAAAATCTCTTGCCTGCAGACTTCTCAGAGCGGCACCCTCAAACTTACTCTTCCCTCAAAACTGCGATTGTGATAAAAAGCTCTTTATTTTTCCCATTATGAGTTCTGACCTCGTTATTCGTCTGTGCGTTCTCGGCCTTGCCATCCTAGCCGCCGTCCTCGGATGGAACTCGATCGACAAAGAGGACATGGGGTCACTCTTCATTTACATCATTTTGGTCGGTGTGATCGGAGGCCTCGCTGGAGTCAAATACCTCATTCCTTGGATAGCTGACATTATCGGAACGGTCGTCTACTCCTCGGGCGAGGAGGTGAAAATGGACGACTCGGTGAAAGCGATCGCCAAAATAGCTCAGGGCGACTACGCGGGAGCCATCTCTGAGTATGAGAAGATTTCAGCTTCCAAACCGGACGACACTTTTCCCATCGCCGAGATCGCAAAGATTTACGCCGACAAACTCGGCGATCCTGAGAAGGCTCTGATTTATCTCCAGGCGAAAATTGAGAACCAAAATTGGGAGCCGGATTCAGTGGCGTTTTTGATGTTCCGCCTCGCAGAGATTCAGCAAGACAAGCGCAAAGATCTCCCGGCCGCCCAGGATGTGCTGGGACAAATCATTGCCAACTTCCCGAACACCAAGCACAGCGCCAATGCTCACCATAAACTTCAAGAAGTGCAGCAACAGCAGTTTAAAGAATTGGCGGCTCAACGACTGAGGAACAGTAACCCGAACGCATAGAGAACCCGTTGTTTTCGCGTCCGTAGAAATGACAGCACGCTTCAAGAACTGGCTGCTCCTGAACCCGCTCGCCCGCTACGCGCTCGCTGCCATCGGCGGCATCATTTACATCGATCTCGATCTTTCGGAAAAAGTAGGCACCCAAAATTTCCTTTGGGTGCTCGCCTCCATCGGCCTGTTTTGTTTCCTCAAGCGCTTCCGAATTCCCAGAGAGCTGTTCGTGTTCGTGATTTTTATGGGGCTTCACCAAAATCGCATCGGTGAAACCTTCAATCATCCGCTTCACCATGCCTTGAAGGGAATGGATCGCGTGGAGGCCACCGTGGTCGCCTACCTGACCCCCTTCCCTCCCGCAGGTGGAGGCGGCGACGGCGGACGCCAGCAAGTGACGCTGGAGACCACATCGATTCATCTCCAGAGTCAACAGAGTCCGATGACCACACACGCTTTGCTGCGGGGCTGGATGAGTTCCCGTGAGCCGCTGCCCGCAGCCGGAATCTACGAGATTAAAGGAAGGTTACGCGCCACACCCAAGCCAACAAACCCCGGCGAGTATGACGGAACGACTCACGCATTGCGCCAAGGGATCGTCGCCGACATGGATGTCCGCAGCGTCAAACTCATCAAACTCGATTCCTTTCCCCTGCGCACCCAGATGCTGAAGTGGGCTGAATCGTGTCGAGAGTGGGTTTCACTCCAACTGGAACGCGGAATCGAAAACCAAACGGAGCAACTCTCTCTCATCCGCGGCATGGCCCTAGGTGCCATTGATGACGCGAGCTCGGACATCGAACGCCCATTTCGGGACACCGGCACCATGCATGTTTTCGCTGTGAGCGGACTCCATGTGGCACTCTTCAGCAGCATCGGATGGACGTTTCTCAATCTGATCGGAGTGAGGAGAAATCACGCCCTCTTCATTTTGATTCCGGGTGTCTTCGCGTATGCCTTCATCACCGGATGGCGACCCTCCGCCGCGCGGGCAGCCATCATGGTGGCCATCCTCATGGCCGCCACCCTTTTTGACCGTCAATCTCGTCTTCAAAATAACCTCGGTGCCGCAGCACTCATCCTTTTATTCACCGATACTCATCAGCTTTTCCTACCCGGTTTTCAGCTGTCCTTCGGGGTGCTATGGGCGATCGCGCTTCTAGCAGGTCCAGTCCTCACGTGGCTCCGTCCGTGGACGGAGCTCGATTCGTTTCTTCCACGGCAGCTCGCCAATCGATCCCAGAGGGCCGGATCTTGGCTCCGCACCTCCGCTGCCAGTTCCCTGTCCGTTTCATCCGCCGCATGGCTCGGGAGCCTGCCTTTGATGCTATGGCATTTCGGTGTTGTGACGCCCGTCGCCATTTTTGCTAATTGCTTGTTAGTCCCCATGGCCTTTCTCGTTCTCGCCATGGCCACAGTCAGCCTTCTCATCGCCGCACTTCAAATCGGTTGGGCCTTGGTGATCAGTAACTCCATCAACTCACTCTTCGCCAAAATGATGCTTGGAGGTGCCGTTCTCTTTTCAAAAGTTCCGGGTGCGACAATCACGACACTGAATTCAGAGGCCCACCTCCGTGCGACCACAGAGCTGACCGTTCTCCATCTGCCTTATGGCGAGGCCTCTCAGCATTTGCGGCTCGGGCAGGTTCACTGGTTACTCGACACTGGGACCAAAAAAAGCTTCACCCGTGTCGTCGAGCCTGTTCTCCGTCTTCAGGGCTGCTCGCGGCTCAATGGAATCGTCCTTAGCCACAGTGACATCGCCCACATCGGTGGCACCCTCAGTGCACAGCGGGACTACGGTCAACCGCCCCTTTTCCTCAGCTCACTGGAACCGTGGCCACTCGAGAGCAGTCTATCCAGCCTTAAACAGCTCCTCGCTTCCAGCAGCGCATCTGATTTGAAACTCAGTCCCCTCGCGGAAGGCGGTCAAATCGACTTCGGAGAGGGTGCAAAAGCCACCGTTCTCTATCCCAACTCTAAGAGCAGACATGACAAAGGCGATGATCGGGCACTCGTGCTCCTCCTCGTCATCGACGGCTTCCGAATTCTCTGGTGCAACGACGCGGGCTTCATTGCCGAAAAACAGATCATGGAGCGCCACCTCTATAAATCACTGCGCTGCGACGTGCTGATCCGGAATCAACACGTCTCGGACTACTCGGCACTGTCTGAGTTTCTAATGGCCGTGGCTCCGAGGATCATCATCACCTCCAATGTTCCCTTCCTCGACGAGCAGGCGATGCCAACTTCCCTTCCGGAATACGCGCAACAAAGAAATGCCACGCTACTCGATCAAGATGTGCACGGGGCCATCACCCTCGCGATCGAAAATGACCAACTCCGTGCCACTGGCTTTTCGACAGGCCATTCCACGGTTCTCAGCAGACGGCGGTAGTCGCTCATAAAAAACCGCCGCCACTCCTGACGGAATGACGGCGGTGAGTCGAGTTCAGTTGGACCTACTTCTCTTCCTTGCAGCAGTCTTTACCGCAAGTCTTGCCCTTTTCCTTGCAGCACGCTGCGCAGTTGTCTTTGCAGCACTTTTTGCAGGCTTCACCCGCAGATGCGGTGAAGAGAGCGAGGGTGGAGAGAGCGAGGACAGTCAGAATCGTTTTCATATGTTTTGAGTTCTATTTTTGAATGATTGGATCAGCCTAAAGTTGACGCCGGATCCAGATTGCCGGCTGGTGCGCTGGATATGCCCGTCTGAAGACGAGCGCGTAGAATTCATCAATTTGCGGCATGCTCGGGCCCAGTAAACTCACGCCGATTTCAGCGGAGCGGCGGCCACTCAAGCGAAGACGCTCGGACGCAACTCTTCAATTGAGCATGGCGCAATGCAGTCGATACAAGGCGCGTTTCGGGAGCGGCGGACCCGTCTCGCGAATGAGTCTATTTGCTTCGCGCACAAAACCTGCCGACATCCGAAAATCTGAAAAGTCTCGCACCCACGCAAATCCAGAGAGCCAAGTTTCCGTCGTCACACGCAGCGCCACGTCGGGCTGCGTCATTTCGCGTGCAGAGCAACCGTGATCACACGGACACTTCTCCTTGCTTGAAGCGGGTTCGGAATCGGTGCACATCGGGCAGGCATCCTCTTCCGTCTCTTGAGAGACTCCGTGGGAAAAGCAGCACCAGCAAACCGGAGAACCGATAAACAAGGCGAGAACCACTAGAAGTGCGCGTTTCATCTTTATAGGACAACGTAACCGAGGAAGTGAAAACTTCCACTCATGATTACGCCCGAGGGTGGAACTTCCGGTGCACTTCTTTGAGACGATGCTGATCCACGTGCGTGTAGATCTGAGTGGTGGCGATATCCGCATGACCCAACATTTCTTGGATCACCCGCAGATCAGCACCATGATTCAGCAGGTGCGTGGCAAAAGAATGCCTCAAAAGATGGGGATGCACCTTTGCGGGATCAAGCCCCGCCATGGCAGCCCGCTCTTTCACAATCTGCCAGACCCGTGCCGTCGTGAGCAGCGTGCCATTTCGCGAAAGAAAAATGTGACTCGAAGTGCGCGCCTTGACCAGTTCAGGCCGCGCATGATCCAGGTAAGCGTGCAACGCCTCTCGCGCACTCCCGCCCACAGGTGTGAGGCGGGTTTTATTCCCCTTCCCCGTCACCCGGATCCACCCCTCCTCAAGGCTCAAATTTTCGAGTTTGGCATTTACCAATTCAGAGAGTCGCAGACCACTCGCATAAAAAAGTTCCAGGATGGCCCGGTCTCTTCGATCCAGCGGCGCGCTCCCTCGGACAGATTCCAACAGTTGCTCCACCTCGCTCTCATTCATCGTGTCTGGCAGATGCTTCTCTTGCCGCGGCGGCAGGATGGGCTCTGCGGGATCGCCCTCACGGAATCTCCTCGCATTCAGCCAGCGGAAAAAAATCTTCAGAGCGATCAATTCGACTCGTGCGCTGGATGCCGCCAGCCCCGTCTTTTTTCGAGCACCCAAATAGGCCGCCAGATGATCCGTCGTCACCACCGAGACATCTGACACCCCTGTGTTCTCACTCATCCACGACGAAAACGCCTCCAGGACACCTCGCACCAGCAACTGGTAACTTGTGGAAAGTCCGCGCTCAGTGGCGAGGTGAAGAATGAAAGCATCAATGCGGTCGAGCACTCGCGCACCCTAGCACAAACGTCCGCCGATGATCCTCATTTTTCAAACTGGCGATCCGGCTAGGATGGAGCATCGTAGCACCTCCCGGGAAAACAAATCCGTGTCATTACCTGCTGCCCCCTCTTCTCATTCGATAGCCCTTTCTCAACAACGGGTGTTTGAAGCACGTGGATTGAAAAAAATCTATCACACCGGGGAACTCGACGTCGTTGCCCTGCAAGGTGTGAATCTCGATTTCCATGCGGGCGAGCTCGTCGTTCTCCTTGGCGCCTCAGGCAGCGGCAAGTCCACGCTCCTAAACATCCTCGGCGGACTGGACGTGCCGACTGAGGGCGGACTGCGATACAAAGGGTGGGATCTCACCGACGGCACCGAGCGCACGCTCACCCTATTTCGACGAAACTGCGTAGGCTTCGTCTTTCAATTTTACAATCTGATCCCCAGTCTCACCGCACGGGAAAATGTGGCACTCATTACCGAGATCGCACCCGACCCGATGCGGCCTGAAGAGGCGCTTGATCTCGTGGGCCTTTCCCATCGTTTGGATCATTTTCCCTCTCAACTTTCCGGCGGAGAGCAGCAGCGCGTCGCCATCGCTCGTGCAATCGCAAAAAAACCCGAGGTCCTTCTCTGTGATGAGCCCACCGGAGCACTCGACATCACCACCGGCATCACGGTTTTAGAAGCCGTGGAGCAGATCAATCGCGAGCTCGGCACGCTCACCCTGATCATCACCCACAATGCAGCCATGGCAGAGATGGCTGATCGCGTTCTCTACCTGAAGGATGGTCAGATCGTGCGGGAAAGAACCAATGAGACCCGCCTTCCCGCGAGCAAGCTGGAGTGGTGACATCATGATCTCCCCACTCGATCGAAAGCTACTCCGAGACATCGGCCGAATGAAAGGCCAAGTCATCGCCGTCAGCCTCGTCATGGCCTGCGGACTGGCCATGATGATCATGACCCGCAGTTTGATCCTCACGCTCGAAGGCACGCGTGATGCTTACTACCAGCGACACCGGATGGCGGATGTCTTTGGCAGCCTCAAGCGAGCGCCCTTGTCCATGGCAGAGAGGCTGGGTCAAATCGCAGGCGTTGCAGCCATCGAGCCGCGAGTGGTCGTGGATGCCACCCTTGATCTGCCCGGCGTGCCCGAGCCAGCCACCGCGCATATCGTATCTTTGCCCGATGATTGTCCCGTCATTCTAAACCAACTTTTCATCCGCTCGGGCCGTCTTCCGCAGGGGGATGAACGACGCGAGGCCATCGTGAGTGAGGCCTTTGCACTCGCGAACGGCCTCCGTGCCGGTGACTCCGTCGTGGCCGTCATCAACGGCAGACGAGATACGCTCTCGATCACCGGCATCGCCCTTTCACCCGAGTTTGTCTTCGAAGCCCGCGCCGGAGAAACCCTACCTGACAACAAACGCTTCGGCGTCTTTTGGATGAACTACCACGCCGTCGCCGTGGCCTACAATCTCGATGGAGCCTTCAATGACTTTTGCATCGATCTCGCTCCCGGCGCAGAGCCCGGCCCCGTCATCGCAGAGCTCGATCGAATGTTAGCAAACTACGGCGCATCGGGAGCCTACACCCGGCGCGATCACGGATCCGCCCAGCGACTGGACGACGAACTGCGCGTTCTCAATGCCCTCTCCCTCGCCTATCCCGTCGTCTTCCTCAGCGTCGCCGCCTTCATGGTGAATGCCCTTCTCGCTCGCTTGATCCGCCTCCAGCGTGAGCAAATCGCCCAGCTCAAAGCACAAGGCTACTCCTCCTGGCAGGTTGGCTGGCACTTCATGAAATTCGCCCTCGTCATCGTCGTGATCGGCACGTTCATCGGAGGTTTGGGCGGGCGTTTCATGGGCGGCGGCTTGGTGAATCTCTACACCCTGTTCTTTCGTTTTCCCTCGCTCCAGTTTCAGATGGACTACAGCGCACTCGGACTCGCACTCGGCGTGAGCGCGGGTGCTTGCGTCCTCGGAGTTGCCTCCGTGGTGTGGCAGGCCGTGAAGTTACCGCCTGCTGAAGCCATGAGGCCTGAGCCGCCCGTAGATTTTTCACCCTCACTGCTCGAGCGCATCGGTCTCACCCGCTGGTTCAGCCCCGGATTCCGCATGGCTCTGCGAAACATCGAGCGCAAGCCGCTGCAAGCCACCTTCACCGTTGCAGGCCTCGCTCTCGCCACCGGGCTTGTCATTCTACCCGGCTCCATGGCGGACAGCATCGACTACCTCCTGACTTATCAATGGAATGACGTCCAGCGACAGGACGTCGTGGCCTTTCTGACAGAGCCCGGCTCAGCCAGCTCTCTGCATGATCTCGAGCATCTCCCCGGCGTCACCCGCGCCGAGCCCCTGCGCTCCATCCAGACGCGCATCCGTTACGGCCATCATTCCCGAAAGCTCGCCATCACCGGCATGCCTCGAAACGCCGACCTCAATCGGCTCCTGGACGCCAAAGGAAACACCGTCACCCTCCCCGAAGAAGGCATCGTCATGTCCACCAAGCTCGCAGAAATCCTCGGGGCCAAACTCCGAGACGAAGTCCAGGTCGAGGTCATCGAAGGCCACCGGCCCGTCAGGCGCATCCCCATCCGCGGTCTTCTGGAGGACTTTTCCGGCGTGGCAGCTTACATGGACATCGATGCCCTCCGTCGTCTCATGCTCGAAGGTGCCACCATCAACGGAGCCTACCTCACCGTGGATCAGGCCCAATGGGAACCCTTCATGCGAAAGATCAAAGACACCCCGCGTGCCGCCATCGTCCTCGTTAAAAAAGACCAACTCGCCGCCTTCCGAAACACGACAGGCGAGAGCATTGGCATCATTCAAAAGCTCTACCTCACCCTCGCCATCATCGTCGCTTTTGGCGTGGTTTATAACAGCGCACGCATCGCTT
>CAMBPV010000118.1 GCA_945869695.1 Prosthecobacter debontii | reverse complement strand
TGTGATCAGAGAAAATGACGGGCAGTTTGACCTCTGCATGAGTCGCGGAAGCGATGCTGAAAAGGGAGAGAGAGACAAAAACGTGGCGGTTCATGGTTATCGGGGATCGTTGATAATTAGGTAATAAGAGAAATTACTTGGGTTCTCTTCGTACTGCACTCACGCGAATTCCTTTCAATAGAAATCATCTCTATGTCAAGACGCGCCGTAGCTTCACTCAAAAATGGCGACTGATGCCCAGTGTAGGTCCCAGCGCATCGACCCCTGGGTTCACAGGATCTTGTCCCCGATTCGAGATGTGCTGGAAATAGATGCCAAGAGTGGCGCTCCATTGCTCCGAGAAACGATAGACCGCACCTGCATGGACATACCATGTGAAGTTAAAATCCTGTCCCTGTCCGCCCACGATTTCATAGCCCTTGGAGTCCAGGAGGCCAACTCCGCCGCCAGCGCTCAGGAAGATGCTGAAATTCCGTTGGGCGTTCCACCACTCCATCGATGCGCCGCCGGTCACACCGAAGAAATAACTCTCAGGCCCCTCTATGATGACCTCCCCCAAAAAGGAAAGTCGGTTTCTCACCACCAAGACTCCGCTGCCCAGATTCCAGTCCAGGACCGCAGGCGATTTGAAGGTGACGATTTGGGCGAGAAATTGATAATCCAAGTCCGTCGCATTCCCGCCAAATTCCCAGAGGGATGACGTTTCAATTCCCACTTGCCAATGTTCCGTGGGGTCAAAGCTTGCTGTAGAGGCAACATGCGAAGGCACGGTAGCTAGGGGTCCCGCAAAAAGTGTCGGGAGTAGGCAAAAAACGAGCGAGGCAATAGCGAGCAGCTTGAACATGAAGGCTGATAGTAATCGTGCACCCTCCGAAAGGAAAAGGAAAAGCCGAGGGAAGTCACAGTCGCATTGGACCCGCCTCGTCCCACGGTTACAGTGTCGGCATGTCGTCACGATTCTCATCTCTTCTCGTCATTGCTTTTCAAAGTGCATCACTGCTGGCGGGTGATCCGCCGCCCTCACTGGCCCTCTGGCCCACGGGTGCGCCAGGTTCTGAGTCACGAAAAGCAGATCCGGAAAAGATGGAGGGCAGCAATGTTACAAACATTCACAATCCCTCGATCACGCCTTACCTGCCTCCTCTCGGAAAAGCCACAGGCACGGCCGTCATCATCGCGCCAGGAGGAGGCCACTCTAAACTTTGTCTGGGGCATGAAGGTTATGCTCTGGCCGATTGGTTGGCGCAGCATGGCATCGCAGCCTTTGTCTTGAAGTATCGCCTCGCCCGCGAGCCTGACTCGACCTACACCATTCAAGAACATGCAATGGCCGATGCACGCCGAGCCATTCGCACGGTGCGCGCTCGGTCAAAGGAGTGGGGCATCCAATCCGATCGTATCGGTATCATGGGATTTTCGGCGGGCGGAGAGTTGGCTGCTTTCGCTGCGATGAAGTCAGATGCTGGCGATGCGAATGCTGCTGACGAAATCGAGAAAGTGAGCAGTCGTCCAGATTTCCAGGCGCTCATTTATCCTGGCACATCGGGTCTCTTTTCGGCAGAGAAGGGGATGCCACCATTGTTCATCGCCGCCGGATACGGAGACCGGCCAGACATCGCTGAGGGGATGGCCACTCTTTACCTGAAGTACAAAAAAGCAGGCGTGCCTGCTGAATTGCACATCTATTCGAATGCGGGGCACGGATTCGGTTATCGCGAGGGCACTTCGACGGCAGCAGGTGCATGGCCTCTCCGTTTTCGCGAGTGGTTGGTGGATAGCAAGCTGCTCAATGAGAAGTAATGTGACCTACTTATTCTCAAGCGACATCAATTCAATCTTCCGGAACCAAACGGGCTGCCCTTCCGCTTGCAGGGCAATGTGTCCGTAGCCGAGCATGAGATCACCACCTGCATCCACGATGTCGCTCGCGGGTGCGATCTTGCAGGATGCATCGAGCTGAGGGCGCTGGTAGCGCAGTACCTCCACACCGTTGATGCGGTGAATGATTTCCTTATTGCCCCGCACCTCGACTTCTGCTTTCACCCACTCCTCGGCAGGAAAAGTCGGCGCACTTGATTTCACGATGTGCTGCTTCACGACCTCACCTCCCATCTCCACATGAGTGCCGGGTGTGCATAGATTTGCCGTGGAGCGAGGACCTTTCCCTTCATCCGCCAAAAACTGCATTTCCAAACTCGAAGGGAAACCCTGATCATACCGCATGCTCTGCGGTGGTTGCGCATGGAGCATCACCCCGCTGTTGAGGTTCACGTACTTCGGTGCATCGGCCATCATGGTGCCCGTGAAGCGATACTCCATCCGCAGGATGTAGTGGGAATAAGCCAGATGGGTGAAGAGGTGACCATACTGCTGATCAAATTGGTCATAGCCTTCGTAGCTCACTTTGAGAATGCCGTCCTCGACTCGGAAGGTGTTCGCATAGTTTTCACCGAGGGGGCGCTTGGCAATTTTGATCGTCCAACCGCTCAGGTCTTTGCCATTGAAAAGGGAGATCCATTTCGGCTCCTCCGCCTGAGCGGTGAGAACGCCGAAGAAAAATAACCAAAGGAAGTGCAAGCAGGTTTTCCGGATCATGCCACCGAGTCTGCCGCTTCGTTCGTCATTTCCAAACAGAAGATTTCAGCAAAGAGGCCAAGACTTGGAGGTCAGTCTTCGTATCCTGTTTGATGAAACTTTACTCGACCTTCTTCCTCCTCGGTGCCCTCCGTCTTTGCGCTTTAGCTGCTGAACCCACGCGGCCTTACATTGATGATGAACAGCCTGGTTTCCGCTCGCTGGTGGCTGCTGATTTCACCAAGGTGAACAGCCCCGATGACACCTGGAGCTGGAAGGACGGAGTGCTGCATTGCACGGGTAAGCCGGTCAGCGTTATGCGCACCGTCAAGGAGTTTACCAACTTTGAACTCGTCGTGGAATGGATGCACGAAAAGCCCGCCGGTAATTCGGGCGTTTTTCTCTGGGCCACCCCGACTTCGATCGAAAAACTCACCGCCGCAGGCAAGCCTGGTCTTCCTCAGGGCATCGAGGTTCAGGTGCTTGACCATGGCTATACCGACAAGGTGAAAGCCTCGGGAGGAAAAACGGATTGGTTCGGGACGAATGGAGATGTCTTTCCGGTCGGGGTGAAAATGACACCCTTTCCGCCGCTATCGCCGAATGGTGAGCGCAGTTTTCCCCGCAAGCACCTCGCCAAAGGGCATGGCGACTGGAATCAATACTACATTCGCGCCATCAATGGTGAAGTTCGTCTCTGGGTGAATGGTGAGGAAGTCAGTGGCGGCACAGCCTGTGATCCGAAGTCCGGTTTTTTATGCCTGGAGAGTGAGGGCTCGCCCATTCAGTTTCGGAAAATCCGGATCCGCGAGTTGCCCTGAATTTTTGAAGCGATATCCGGCGAAAAATCGGGGGCGGAATGTCGTTTTCACGCTGCACTCTCCCTCGAATGAAACTCATCCTTCTCTTCTCTCTCGTTGTGGCAGCTTCGTCGCTTGCTGCAAAGCCGAACATTCTTTTTCTCCTCAGTGACGATCACAGTTACCCTTTCCTGAGCGCCTACGGCGATACCAACGTCAAAACACCGACACTGGACCAACTTGCCGCCGAGGGAATGAAGTTTCACCGCTTCTTCACAGGCGCGCCGCAGTGTGTGCCCTCGCGTGCCACGCTCATGACAGGTCGCTCGCCTGTGGCCGCACGCATGACGCGATTTTCCGCGCCACTGCCGCGTGATGAGATCACGCTGCCCGAGCTTCTCCGCGACAAAGGCGGCTACTTCACCGGCGTGTGCGGACGCAGCTTCCATCTCGATGGCGCGACAAAAATCGGCCAAGGAGCCGCGAAGGTTTTCCAAGAGCACCAACTGAAGACCTTCTCTGATCGAGTGGACTCGCTTAACAACTGCCCCGATCCTGAAGTGGCCGGACAAGTCGCCGCCTTTCTGGACAGGAGGCCGGCTGATAAGCCCTTCTTCATGTGGGCCAACTTTAGCGACCCGCATCACGTTTGGAATGCTCCTGCTGAGTTTCGCCCCGATCCCGCCGCTCTCAAATTACCCACGCATCTTCCCGATCTCCCCGGTGTGCGAGAGCAGTTTGCCGACTACTGCGCTGAGGTGAATCGCGTGGACCGCACCGTCGCGGGCGTGCTCGACGTGCTGAAAAAACGCGGCCTCATGGACAGCACGCTCATCGTTTTCTGCGGCGACAACGGCATGGCCATGCCACACGGCAAAGGCTCCCTCTACGATCCCGGCTCGAATGTACCCTTCCTTGTTCGCTGGCCCGGCGTGGTGAAGCACGGCAGCGACTCGCGGGCGCTCATCAGCGGCGAAGACCTCGCACCCACGCTGCTCGCCGCCGCTGGACTCGAAGCTGGCTCCAAAATGAGCGGCGTGAGCTTCCTACCCCTGCTCAAAGGTGAAACGCATACGCCAAGGAAGCATCTCTTCGTCGAGCGCGGCCCCCATGGTTCCGCCCCGGTGCAGGCCAACATGACGAATGCCGGATACGATCTCGCCCGTGCCGTGCGCAGTGAGCGCTTCAAATTCATCTACAACTGCACGCCATGGATTCCGTATTCACCCGTCGATTCCGCCGGAGGTCAGGCATGGAAGCAAATGCAGGAAGCCAATGCCGCCGGAAAACTGTCAGCTGGCATGAAGGCTACCTACTTCACCACACCGCGCCCGGTTTATGAACTCTACGACCTCGAAGCCGACCCTGCCGAACTGAACAACCTCAGCGGCAAAACCGAACTTGCCGCCACTGAGCGCGAACTCCGCGCCGCCCTCGCCGAGAAAATGATACTCGACTGGGACTACCTCCCGCTTCCTGATCTGATGGAAGGAAACTCTGGCGAGAGCGGTGGGAATAAGGGCAAAGGCAAGGGGAAGAAGAATTAGCTGTCCCCTTTCACGGCGCTCCCACCACGGGCTGGAAGTCAGCTTTCGGGGCGTTTGTGGTTCGAACACGAACGACCTCGATCGAGTTTTCATCCACGTTGGCGGAGTTTGACCATTTGATGCCGATGGCTTTGCCTGGTTGGTCGATGCGGTGGAAGAGACCATCAATCACGATCTCGGTGAGCACCGACCGCGCGCTGAGCGGTGCCATATTGGCTCCAATGGGCGGGGTAAGGAAGCCTGCCGCATAGCGGTCATTGTAAATGAAGCGATTGTTTTCAAAGCGGGCCATGGCGAAGTTATCCATGCGCAGATGCTCGGCACGGTTTGCATCGAACTCGCAAGCCCGCACGAGCCCTCGTGACACGCTCGCACCCGGGGCCAAAATTTGCAGACCGATACCATCGGCATTCACCAGTGTGTTCTCTCCACTCCATCCGCAGCCCGCGAAAGTGCTCCGTTCGATCACGAAGCCTGCGCTGCGAATCAAGGCACCGCCTCCGCCGCAAAGGTTGAAAACGGTCCGAGTGATGGAAATGCTCGGGCAGCCGATGGGATGATGATCGCGAAAACCGAGACCGCCGATTCTGCTGATCGAGCAGCCCTCGATGGCAAGGAAAATCGTGGCCGTGAAGTCGGGGTTCGCATCCTTCGTTAGATCGCCGATGACGCGGATGCCATCGCCACCGAAACCGGTGATGGAAACGTTTTTGATGCTTGGTGCATAGCAGCCCATCAATTCGATGGCGTGTTCATCTGGGTCGCGGCCCTTGCCGACAAGGCGAAGCTTTTCGAAAGTCAGGTCGTGGAGGAACTGCCCGACTTTTTTGACCCCGGTAACGTTGAATAATGGCCCGCTGCCACCCCGGAACTCAATGCTGGTAAACTCTGACCCTCGTCCGCGAAGGGTCGGTGCGGAAGCGCGTGTATCGCCTGGATTGGCGATCGTGAGCGTGCGGTGGATGATGTAGCGCTGCGCTGGGAAGAACAGGATGCAGGGAGTATCACGGGCAAAGTTTAGCGCAGCCTGAATCGCTTCCGTGTCATCTGTCGGGAAACCTTTAGCACCCCAACGCTCGACTGAATAGATCTCTTCACCGCGTGGGAGCTGAGTTTCAGCTCCAGCGGCCTGCGACAAAGAGAGAAGACAAAAGGTGATGATTGAGTGAAATGACATAAACAGCGAGTCATTTAAAAGAACGGTCGGGGTTTTGCGATGCTGCAAGAAATCAAGATGAAGAGCAGGGGCAAGATAAGCGCTGGCGTGATCTTCATTCTCCGCCACTGTCCCCGCACATGCCGGACATCGTCCTCGCCACGCTCAACGCCAAATACATTCACGCCTCTTTCGGGCTGCGCTACTTGATGGCGAACCTCGGGGAGCTGCGGGAGCGGGCCTTCATGGCCGAGTTCATCATCAATCAGCAGCCCTTGGAGATCGTGGAAGCGGTCTTGGCACATGAGCCACGCATCGTTGGGTTTGGAGTGTACATCTGGAATGTCGAGCAGACGACGGAGGTCGTGGCTTTGCTTAAACGCATCCGTCCTGAGTTGATCATCATTCTCGGTGGGCCGGAGGTTTCCTATGAGACAGAAGGGCAGGGTATCGTGGCGCTGGCGGATCATGTGATCACGGGTGAGGCGGACGTGAAGTTTGCTCAAATCTGCCGTGAGCTATTGAGCGGTGATGTACCTCAGCAAAAAATCATTGCTGCCGAGTTGCCTGCCGTAAACAGTTTGGCATCGCCCTACGACTTTTACACGGAGGAAGATCTTAAAAACCGAGTCATCTACGTCGAGGCCTCGCGCGGCTGCCCGTTCACTTGTGAGTTTTGTTTGTCATCCTTGGACATCCCTGTGCGGGCGTTCAATACCGAGGCCTTTCTCGCGTCGATGCAGGGCCTGCTGGACCGTGGGGTGAAGCAGTTCAAATTTGTGGACCGCACTTTCAATCTGCATTTACCCACGAGCATGGGCATTTTGCAGTTCTTTCTCGATCGATGGCGCGAGGGACTGTTTTTGCATTTTGAAATGGTGCCGGACCGACTTCCGGAGCAACTCCGTGCGCTGATCAAACAATTTCCACCTGGGGCTGTGCAGTTTGAGGTGGGCATTCAGACCTTTGATGACGCTACCTCTAAAAACATCAGCCGCAGGCAGAACCTGGATCGATTGGAGGATAACTTCCGCTATCTGAGGGAGGAGACCGGCGTGCACATTCATGCGGATCTCATTGTGGGTCTGCCGGGAGAGGGCATTGATAGTTTTGGGAGGGGCTTTGATCGACTTGTGATGCTGAATCCGCAGGAGATTCAGGTTGGTATTTTGAAGCGCCTCCGGGGAACGCCCATCGTGAGGCATGACGACGAGTATCGGATGATCTATGCGCCGAATCCGCCTTACGAGATTTTGTCCACGCGTGATGTTTCATTCGCCGAGATGCAGCGCATGAGGCGATTCGCCCGCTATTGGGATATCGTGGCCAATAGTGGCAATTTCACGGCAACGTTGCAATTGCTCTGGCGAGACGGAGCTTCGCCGTTCCATGAGTTCCTGCGCTTCAGCGACTGGCTTCACTCGACCTTGAGGCGCACGCATTTGATTGCGCTCCACGTTGTTGCCCAAAGCCTATTTGACTTCTTAGTCCAAGTAAAAGGAATCGAACGCGAAGTGGCAGCCACCACATTGGAGTCTGATTGGCACCGCACCCCAAGCCGTGAGGCTTTGAACTTGCGAGGCAAACCAGCGTCTTCCCCGAAGACATCGACGCCGGGTATGGCTCGCCGTCAGGCTAAGCATGTTTGATTTTTATTCGCTTTTCGAGGGGTAATCGCGAGACTGAATCATGCCTCGGTCCTATCGTTCAATGGTCATCGTTCTGAGCGTTGCAGCTCTTTATGGTTTGATTTGTCGCGTCCTCTTTGCGGCTCCCACGCTCTCAGATTGGATGCAAATTGTCTCGGTTGCCTTCATCTACATCATGCCGATGAGTTTGGGCGCTTTGGTTTGTTATCTGGGTTACAAATTGGATCGCCCGAGTCGATTTTGGGCGTTTGGCGCGCCACCTTTGACCATGTTGATCCTCCTCGTCGGCACGCTCGTGGTTCAATTGGAGGCTGCTATTTGTGTGGCTGTCGCAGCTCCTGTGGTGACCTCTCTGGCGCTCGTCGGTGGTTGTGTCATGAGTGTGATCCTGTTGAAGATGGATCGCAGCAAGTTGCCGGTCACCTTTGCCGTCTTGATGCCTTTCGCCTTGGCTCCCGTCGAGCAGTTATGGGAGATGCCACATGAGACTCGAACCATGCGAAACACAGTGGTGATCCACGCTTCGGCTCCAGATGTCTGGAATCAGATCTATGCGGTTCCAGCTATCGACGCCAAGGAACTGCCCAATCAATGGATCTACCTTTTGGGCTTTCCTCGGCCCATCTCTGCGGAAATTGACAAGATGGGCGTCGGTGGACGCAGGCACGCCACTTTCGAGCGAGATGTCTCGTTCTATGAGGTCGTGACCCTTTGGGAACCAGAGCGGAAGCTCTCCTTCACCATCAAAGCGGATCCCGAGTTCATTCCCCACACGGCCTTTGATGAGCACATCATTGTCGGTGGCCGATTCTACGATGTGCTGGATGGAACCTATGAAATCGAAGAGTTGAGCAAAGGTGTGTGTGTGCTGAATTTATCCAGCACGCATCGACTGTCGACCCGCTTCAACTGGTATGCTGGATGGTGGAGTGAGTGGGTGATGAATCAAATCCAAGGATCTATCCTGGAAGTGATTCGGAAGCGCTGTGAAGGTTTCGGATCAGGTCGTCCCGTGACTTCGTGATTGGCTACTTCGTATCCCTTTTCTTCTTCTTGCCTTCTTCAGGGCCCTTCGGTTTTCCGCCGTTTGGGCTGAGGCGCTTCCACCAATCCGGGCCTTCGGCGTCGATACTCGCATTGTGTTGGATGAGTTGAGTTTTGAGAGCGGCAAAACGCACGAGTTCTTGATCCTTGAGGTCGGAGGACTCAGTGGGGTCTGTCTTGAGATTGTAGAGTTCAAACGTCGTTAGGTTCTCATCGGCGAGAATTTTCCAATCGTCCACGCGCATGGCAATTTTCATATTGGGGGCCATGTGAAGACGCCAGAAAAGTGGCTGGGGCCGCTCCAGTCGCGCAGCGGTGCCATCGAGAGCGCTGAGGATGTCGACGCCATCGATGACGCGACTCGGCTCGTTCTTGATGCCAGCGGCGGCAAGCAGAGTGGGGAACAAGTCACTGCCAATCACTGGCACTTCACATGTAGTCGCTGGCTTGATTTTTTCTGGCCATCTCGCGATGCCAGGGACGCGAATGCCGCCTTCATGTACATCGCGTTTCCGACCGCGTAATCCTCCGCTGCTCCCCCGACCGGGAGATTTGATGCCATCGCCTTCGGGGCCGTTATCGGAAGTGAAGAAAACGAAAGTGCTCTCGGTCAGTTTTTGCTCATCAAGAGACTTCATGAGCATTCCAAAAGCATGGTCCATCTGAGTGACGTTGGCGTGGTGCTCCTTTTGAACATCGTCAGTGAGATTGGGGTAGAGAGCTTTGAACTTGGGGTCGGATTTGATGGGGTAATGTGGCTCGTGGGTCCAGACAGCGAGGAAGAAGGGCTTTGAGGAGTCGCGCTTTTCCTTGAGCCAGGTGATGGCCTCGCTCACGACGAGAGGCGCAGAGTAACCCTGCATCTGGCCGACGGGTTGTCCGTTTCGGACAAAGTTGTTCGGGTTCTCGTGAGTTGGCGCCGCATTGTTCTGTGTGGCCATCCACCAATCGTAACCGTGATCATTTGGCTGCGGTTGAGCGGGGTTGTTGAATAGCCCGTTGAGATGCCATTTACCGGAGTGACACGTGGTATAGCCCGCGCCTTGCAGTAATTTCGGCAAAGTCGTTTCACTCGTGCGGAGATGCACCTCTGCACCCTCCGCGATCCAGGTGTAGACCCCGTTTCGATGAGGGGTGCGTCCGGTGAGGAGGGCCGAGCGCGAGGGACTGCACACTGCGCTGCCGGAGTAGCACTGGGTCAAGCGCACACCTTGTTTGGCAAAGGTATCCAGGTTAGGTGACTGAATGATGGGGTGTCCAAAACAGCCCAAGTCTCCGTAGCCGAGGTCATCTGCGAGGAAGATAATCATGTTGGGCTGAGCAGCCCAAGATGCGGATGCGATGGCGAGGGATGCGCCGAGAGCGATGAGTCTTTTCATGGTTGTTGGATGGGGGCTTTTTCAATGTCAGTCGGACTGATCCAGCCTGCCTTGGGCTTTTCGCCGCGCAGATGCTGGTCATAGAAACCCTTGCCGTTGGTGGCTGGGTACTCGTCGAATACTTTTCCGTTCCCCAACATGCGGGGATCATTTTGGGTCTTCAATTCAGACTCCATGCGCTGCCGAAGTTCCTTGATGCGATCTTCATGAAGGGACTCACCCGCCAGATTGTGAGCACAACTTGAATCCACGCTCAGGTCATAGAACTCCTCGGCGGGTCTCATGCCAAAGCAGAGCTGCCAAAACTTATTCGAGCGGTCTTTGCGACCCATTTCTAAAATGAGTGTCTTGGATGGGCTCGCATCCGTGTCGGTGTAGCCGGTCTCAGGATTGCCCGCAGGCCAGCGGGAGGGCTCGTAGTTCCTCAAGTAAAGATGTGTATCGGTGACGATTCCCCGAATGGGATAGCCCCAATCATTCGGACGGCCGACATCGGTGCGCTCTTTACCGATGAGGGTGTGATCTCGCTCGGCGACGACGCGACCTGACTTGTCGCTTTCAAGAATCGGACGCCAGCTTTTGCCGGTGATCGGCATCATGCCGCTGTCCGTTACTGTGATGCCCGCGTAGTCGAGGATCGTTGCTGCGAGGTCGGTGAAGTTTACAAAGTCATCAATGACACGTCCCGGCTTTTTCAGGCCGCTAGGGAAACGCACGGCCAGTGGCACGTGATTTGAGTCCTCGTAGGCATAGCCTTTGCCTCGCGGAAACGGCATTCCATGATCGGCCGTCACAATGATGAGGGTGTTATCAAGTTGGCCGCGCGCTTCGAGCTCGGCTATCATCCGCGCCAGGTGCTTGTCGGTATGCTCGACTTCAAAAGCGTAGTCGAGGATATCGTGACGAACGATTTCATCATCTGGCAAATAACCGGGCACCTTTTGAATATCGCTGAGGTTCTTGCCGCCCTTTTTCACACCTGATTGGTATTCATAACCGCGATGCGGCTCAGTGCTGCCATACCAAAAGCACCAGGGCCCCTCTTTGGGGGCCGCGTCGAGAAAGTCGATGAAGTTCGCCGAGTAATCGGTCTTTCCGATGGCTGACGTCGGAGCTGGGGCCTTGCGCTTGTCGAAAGGTTTGCCTGTGATTTGACGCGGTTTGCCTCCGGCATCATTGGCGATCCCGGGCCCCCAGCCTTTGCCGGTGATGCCCATGTGCCAACCCTTTTCAGTGAGGACCTCCGGCCAGCCTTTAAGCTTGGCGGGAAAGTGAGCCATGTGATTGCCGGCCTCTTCATTTTGCCAGGCGTAGCGGCCAGTGAGAACGATGGCGCGTGAGGGGGCGCACTTCGCCACGGGTGTGTAGGCACGAGTGAAAAGCAGGCCTTCTTTGGCGATTCGGTCAAAGGCTGGTGTCTTCACCCAAGGCGTGCCATAGACACCGGCGTGGGCACCCCAGTCGTCGGCAATCGCAAAGAGGATGTTCGGCTTTTGTGTGCCTGAGGCGACGCTCAGTTGAGCGAGGGTGAGAAGGAGAATGAGTGGCTTCATCTGAAGGGATCAAGGTTTCACGGTGGACTGGAATTGATTCCAGGGATGGTGATGGGAAAGTGGGAATTGGGACTCACCTCTTTTCGAAGGAGCATTTCCGCCTGTTTGATTTTTTCCGGGTGAGCGTCGGCGATGTTTTTTGTTTCGCCTCGATCGTTTACCAAATCATAGATTTCCCAAGGGCCGGGTTTCTTGGTGTTCACGTCTTGGCGAACCAGTTTAAAGTCACCCAGTCTCACGGCCACCTGGCCTCCATACTGGGGGAAGACCCATAACATGGGCTTTTGGCGCGGCTTTGAACTCTCCGGATCTGTGAGCACCGGCCAGAGGCTCTCACCGTCGAGACCCGCTGGCTTGGGGAGTGCAGCCGCATCACAGAGAGTCGGGAACCAATCAGCAAAGTAGCCCGGTGCATCGCTCACCGCGCCCGCCGGGATTCGTCCAGGTAAGCGGGCGATCATGGGCACTCGGATGCCTCCTTCATAAACACTTCCCTTGTATCCGCGCAGGTCGGCGGTGCTGTTGAAGAATTTCGGATCAGCTCCGCCAATGTGAAAGCGAGTGCCCTTGGGGCCTTCATGCGTCGCGCCATTGTCACTAGTGAAGATGACCAGCGTTTTCTCCGTGACACCCGCCTTTTCCAAGGCCGCCATCACACGGCCGACATAGCCATCGAGATCTGAAATCATCGCAGCATATCCGGCGTGTGGTCGGGGATGCGGGAGATATCCGCACTCGCCGCGATAGACTTCCGCATCCCATTCAGCGGGAAATTTTTCCACCGACTCACGGGGTGGATGCATGGAGACATGGGGCTCAATAAAGGGCAAGTAGAGGAAGAATGACCGTTTCGATTGATCGGCGATGAACTTCTCAGCCTCGGCAACCATGAGCTTGGGTGCATAGCTTTCACCGATCCAATCCTCCAACTTCACATCGCCTTCGGGTTGTTTGGCAGAGCCGGGGATCGGCTTGGCGTTCAGGGGGATCTTCTCCGCATTCCGCCAAAGGTAGGCTGGATAGAAACTGTGAGCCAGCGACTGGCAATTGTAGCCAAAGAAGAGGTCGAACCCTTTCAGACTCGGATCACCAGTGCTTCCGACAGGCCCCAAGCCCCATTTGCCCATGGCACCCGTCGCGTAGCCTGCTTTTTGAAATTGCTGGGCAATGGTGACCGCTTGCTCACTGAGTGGAAACTGCCCTTCATCGAACTGAGGGAACTTTTTCTTTGCCTGAAGGTTTCCCCGCACTTCTGCATGACCGAGATGTTTACCCGTCATCAGGACACAGCGCGAAGGCGCGCAGACGGGAGCTCCGCTATAGTGCTGGGTAAATCGAGTCCCCTGTTTCGCCAGCAGATCCAGATTCGGAGTCGGAATTTTCTTTTGTCCGTAACAACCGAGTTCAGCCCAGCCGAGGTCATCTGCGATGATGAAGACGACATTGGGCTTCGTTTCCGCGAGAAGCGTCTGGCAAATCGCCAACAGGCAGAGAGCAAGAGAGGTGGCTCGTTTCATTGCTAATCAAGGGTTGGTGAGATTGGGAGCCCAGAGGCCTTCTTTGAGCGCAGGTGTTTTGCCATCGGCGGGAAAAGTGGTCTTCGCGGCGGCACGCACTTGTGCAGAAAGTTCGGCAACGGTCGCGGCGTGCTCGGGTTTGTCGGCGAGGTTGGTGAGTTCCCTTGGGTCAAGATCGTGGTCGTAGAGCTCGCGGCCCTCTGTGCCCTCATCCCACTCGGTGTAGCGCCAACGGGGTGTGCGCAGGCTGTAGCCGAAGAAACGCTTTCCCTTATCCCCTTTGGCGGGTGCCGCGCCCTGGCGGTTGAAGTTGCCTCCGCGCACGACTTGCGTGAGCGCCCAGCCGCGCCCAGCTGCATTCGGATCCTTCAGCATGGGTACGAGGCTCTGGCCCTGGAGATTGGCGGGTGCCTTCACACCAGCCAGCTCGGTGAGCGTGGGGAACAGGTCGAGATGGCTTACCGGAGCTTTTACGGTGCTGCCTTTACTTGCAACGCCGGGTGCCACAATGAGCAACGGGACACGAGAACTTCCCTCAAAGAGGCTCTGCTTCTGCCATAAGCCATGCTCGCCCATGTGATAGCCGTGATCGCTGGTGAAAACGATGATCGTGTTGTCGGAGAGCCCTAGTTTATCGAGCGAGTCCACCACGCGTCCCACCTGTGCGTCCATGAAGCTGATGCTGGCATAATACGCCTGCAAGCACTGTCGGCGAAGCTCGTCGGTGAGCTTGTCTTGCTCTTTCTTGTAACTTCCGAGCGCGGCTGCGGGCAGATCGGCTTGGTCTTCTTCCACACCCTTAACCACGGGCATCTCTGCCTCGGGGTATTGGTCAAAATAGGGTGTCTTCGGCGAGACATAGGGCGTGTGGGGACGGAAGAATCCAACGGCCAAAAAGAACGGGCGTTGTTTCTGCTTGGCGCAGCGTTCCAGCACCCACTCCGCATCAGCGGCCATCATCGCATCCGTGTGATGCTCATCACTTTTGGGCGAGGCGTGCCAACTAAGCGTGCCGCCAAATTGACCGGGCGTGAGGGTGACTATTTTCGGTTCTTCCTCGAGGCGATCCACCCCCGCTGGATTCAACTCCAGCTCCCATGATGCGGGATCATCGTGGCCATCCGTGCCGATCGAATTCGGCACGTTGTAGTGGAAAAGTTTGCCGATGCGCGCGGCGAAGTAACCCGCCTGCCGAAATGATTGAGATAGGCTGACTTGAGCCGGGATGGTCTGCCGAAAAATCTGCGC